>JAITQK010000208.1 GCA_031288975.1 Treponema sp.
TTTGAATTAAAACGTATCATGCCGTTAAATCCGGCGCGGGATAAAAACAAAAAATCAAGCGGATCATATCGCTTGTTAAATCTATCCCGAATAAATTTGTAATGTTCATATCCATTTTCAGCAGCATTTTGCAAAGTCACCCCTTCACGCTCTAAAAATGTGCGCACCTTTAATGCTGTTATGGAGTTGTTTTTAATCCCATTATAAAAATTAATTAAATGCGGATTAATATCTGATAATAAAACATTATCAAAACCCATATTAAACGCGACAACACCGGTTCCCATAAACGGCTCTATCCAACGTCCACTGCGGGAAACCACAAGCGCTTGAATCCATGGTACTAATTTTGTTTTTATACCCTGGCTTTTAATAGGAGGGACAACAATCGATATGTGCGGTATTACCACTGCCACCTCTATCACTTGCTATTTTCCATTTTTCGGCAAGGAAAAAATCAAAATTCTTGACAGGCGTGCTTACATGGGTACCGATTGAGTCAACTAAATCTTGCAATTTTCCCCTCAATTCTTCCTTCACAGACATAAAACCACCTAGCTAGAGCCTATCATATTTCAGGAAAAACTACAAGAACCTGCCGAACAGGGCGCCGACATTTACTTTTTTCACCATGCAATACCTTCAAACGCACAAGAATTCAGAAGAAACCTAACCGCAAAGTTACACGAAGTCGCACAAAGTTTTCTTCTTCCTTTGTGAAACTTAGTGATACTTTGTGGTTTATTCTTCGCTTTCAGAGTAAATGCCGCCACCCTGCCTGCCGAAGCGCCGCCCAGGAGGGCGGCGTTCCGAATTTGAGGAGGACCGTGTCAGAACGGCTTTTGAGTCCTTAGTTCCTGAGAGAGGGTATAAAAGCGGTTTAGCCCTTCCGGCGCCCCTATTTCGGTCCGGGTATGGGACATGGAAAGGGGGTAGGGTTCCAGGTATACCAGGCGGTTTCCCCAAAAGCCCAACATGATAAAAAGCCCTTCTTCTCCGCCATCGGTGTTCCCTATGCCGCCGAAAACGTAGTTTCCCAGGGACCAGAACACCGGCTTGCCCAGAACCCACTCAAAGCCCTGGATCACATGGGGATGGGAACCGATAACCAGGTCCGCTCCCTGTTGAACCAGATCCGTGTAGAGGGTCCTGGTGGCAGTATCAGGCCGTCTGGACCATTCCTCCCCTCCATGAAACAACACCACATCCAGGGATGCAGGATCCTGGGAAAAATGGGGCTTCAAGCGCTCGCCACCGCTTTTTCCCGCATGCAGAAGCCCCGCATTGTCCTGAGTGGCAGCCACGGTAAGCCCATCCCAACCATTTTTTTCCCTGGGAAACGAGGCCAGACCAAAGGCCCGCACCTTATGATTCCCCTGGGAAAACACGAAGGGAGCAGCAGCAGCAGCTTCATTCAGACCTGCTCCCAAGACCCCAATACCGGCCTTTTCAAGATGATCCAGGGAATCCAGAAATCCCACAGGCCCGTAATCAAAGGCGTGGTTATTGGCAAGGAGTACTGCGTCTATCCCGGCATTTCCCAGTGCCTCAACCAGCTTAGGCTCAAACCGAAAATTAAAGGACTTTTTAACCTTAGTCCCCCGGCTGCTCACCACCCCTTCAAGGTTCACCAGGGTAAGATCCGCTTTGGCCAGTAATTCCGCAGTCCCGCCGAAAACACTGAGAGGACCTTCATTGAAAAGCAGCTCCGAAGCGCCCTGGTCCATCATCAGGTCCCCGGCAGCGGCAATCCAGAGTAAGCAGGGGGCGTACTGCACCTGGGGGTTCAGATAGTCCTGTAACGCCGCTTCCAGAGCCTGAATTTTGGCCTGGAGCCGAGCATACGCCTTTTCCCCCTTTTTTCCCTGGGATGAACGTATATATTCTGAACCTGCCGTTTCCCGTACCCTGATGCCAACGACCCTGACCAGGGGATAGCCTTCGTCCCCCAGGGAAAGGCCCTCCACCCGCAGGGCGATGAAGGGCGGTTCAAGTTCCGTGATAGGGATGATGGTTTCCCCCCCGTCGTGACATGCCGCCCGGCTCGTGTTGGTACGGCCTGCCAGGGGATCCTCCCGGGGCACCAACCAGGTCTTTGAAATGAGAATGCCCCCAGGGGAGGCATCATCTTCCCAAGATGCATAGAAATCGATGCATATACCCGCTGTCCATGGGTCCGGCACTTCATCAGGAACCAAACGGAGCCTTAAAGGTTCCCGCTGTTCCGTATCCTTCAAAAAAGAAGCTACTAAGGCCAGTTCCGGCCCATATTCACCCCCGTCGTTGATCTGGAGATAATGATACTCAGGCTGAGGATGGCACGCGCAGAGCATCACGCCGCACAGGGCCGTGATACAAGCAAGATTCATTTTATCATATATATCCCCCTCAGAGCAGTACCGCAGAGGCTATCGTTTGGGCAGTGCCTTCGTCCAGCAGCTTCCCGATAATCGCGGTTGCCCAGGCTGCGGCAGTTCCTGCGCCACGGCTTGTGATGATGTTTCCATCGATTACGACCGTACCTTCAGACCACTGCGCCCCGGAAACTTCTTGTTCCGTGCCAGGATAACCGGTAAAGCGACGGCCTTTTAACAGCCCCAAGGGGAAGAGCACCACTGCCGGGGAGGCACAGATGGCGGTAACGAGTTTTCCCGCCCCGGCCATGTCCTTCAAGAACGCGCCGAGCTCCCCGGAGGCGGCAAGGTTAGGCGCACCTGGAATGCCCCCTGGAAGCAGCACCGCGTCCCAGGAAGCGCCGGTCAAGCGCCCCGCTCCCGCAAGGGCGCTCAGACTGGTATCGGCGATTACCGGTATACCATGGGCGCCTTTCACCTCATTGGTACCCTTCGAACCAACCGCAACAGTGCTTACCTCAATTCCGGCCCGGCGGAGGTAATCTATGGGGGTGATGGCCTCCACTTCCTCAAAGCCCTCGGCTAAAAAAATGATCGCTTTTTTTGACACAAGTCAAACTCCTTCATAGTATTAATTTTCGATATATGCCTTAGCTTTCAATGCATCGGCTATTTCATCGGTTCTTTTAAAGATACCATACAAGAAAGGTTTTAGTATATACTTGGTATTCTGTATCGTCATTTTCATGCCCTTTGCCTTTAACCCCGCGATGATCTGATGTAACTCCCGTTGTAATATAGGGATGAAGGCAATACAAATACAAACCATGAGACTTATATCCTTCGGATCGAATTTGCACCATCTCAGGGGATAACACAGCGTTTCTATCGCATTGGCAAGCTCCATGGACGAGACCAAGTGCTTAAAACCATAGGTAATGTTACATACCAGGATGAGCCTTATGGCAATCAGCAGCATCTCGTTTATATCCCCTAAGACCAGATTGATACCTGCTGCAAAGATGATAAAGGGCAGCATGGTTAATAGTTCTTTTAACGCGATTTTTATGTTTATATGCCCAAAGTACATGATCAGGATATTGAAGACAACAAAACCTCCCAGGATATAATACTGAGAGATAAAGAACACGATAAAGGTGTAGGTCATCAGGATTACCAGTTTTATCAGATTCTTCATGATACCGTTACCGCCAGGGGGCTTATGGTTTCGAGTAACGCTTCGATGAGATTATCGATGGTATAGTCTTTAATCGCCATAGTAATGCCCTTGTTTTTGAGCCGCATGATGATATCCACTATCATGGGGGTTTCCAGGCCCAGTTCCTTGAGTTTTTCTATATTATCAAAAAGCTCCTCCTTTTTGAATTCGTATTGTATATGACCGTGATTCAAAATAATGATCCGGTCCGCCGATAATACTTCGTCGATGACATTGGTAACATAGACGATGGTGAGTCCTTTTTTATGAAGGTCCACGATAATGGTATGGATGTCTTTTTTACCCTTGGGATCCAGCATGGCCGTAGGCTCATCGAAGATGATACATGCAGGCTGCATTGCCAGCACACTGGCGATGGTTACCCGCTGTTTCTGCCCCATGGATAAGTCAAAGGCATCGGAAAAATCTTCTATTTTCATCATCTTCGTGATATGGGCTATCCTGGTGTCGATTTCCGCAGGAGGTACCCCCAGATTTTTTAATCCAAAGGCCATATCATCCGTTACCTTTTCAAATACGATCTGGTTCTCCGGGTTTTGAAACACAATACCAATGGTTTTTCTTAAATCCAGGATCCGGGATTTATCTTTGGTATTGATGTTGTTGATCAACACCGTACCCTGGGAGGGCAGCTCAATACCGGCCATAAGTTTTGCAAGGGTTGATTTCCCCGAGCCGTTATGGCCGACAATCGCCACGAACTCCCCTTTTTTTATGTGTACGTTGATACTATGGAGTGCATGGACTCCTGATTTATAGATATAGTCTAAATCTTTGATTGCTATCACAATAATACCGTTCCCCTTTTATCATCCCGGCAACCGAGGCGTACCGGGGAATAAAAATATGCAGGATTGAGGCCCGACAGCGCGTATTGGGTATCGTGTAAACCCGCTAGGCTTGCATCTGTCTTGAATGGGTTATAACGCATCCTCTGGGTCATGAACCGGCGAGGTACCCCCTACAACAGCCTGGGTAACGGCAGTATGGGGGATCTCAGCGGTAACGGACGGGACCACATCCTGGAGGTATTTGCTTATCGGCCTTTCTAATAGGCGTTTAAGCACATACATGGAGCTTACTTCGATGGGAAACAGAATACCTGCGGAGATTATTCTGGGCGGTGCAAATACCCAAAAGGCTTTTTGCAAGGTAATGGCTATCCACAGGCTTGTTAAGCCGACATGAATAAACAGCAACACCAGAAAATTACTGATGATGAGCCTTATGAGGAAGGTTTTACTTGATTTCGTATTATAGAGCAATAATCCGTAAATCAAACCGGTAAGCGCGGCACTGATGGTAAATCCAATAAAAAAGGAGCTTTTGGGGAATAAGAGCATACCGAGTAAATCCCCCAAGACCGCGATGGTGGTACTCCATATTGGACCCAGCAGTATGCCGCTTAATATAATCGGGACATACGCGAAACTAATACGCAGTATTGGTGTTTGAATAGATACAAGCCGTTCGACGACAATCAGGATTGCCAGCAATAGACTTCCGAGCACTATTTTTTTTACTTTAGGCATAAGGATCCTCCTTGGGTTGGTCCACATAAAAAAATGTGGAAATTTCAACAAGACATCTTTCCTTGAGGCCAAAGCGTTTTCGGCGCCAAAAAAATAAACCAGGCAGTAAAAAACCAAATCCTGTATACAGTGCAATCCTGCAAACACCCATACTCAGATAGAGCTTTCTGCCTCCGGGTTCTTCATAATAGCATACCTAGATCTCAGATGCCTGTCAAGCAAAAAAGATCGGTATTTTTAATTTTATTTTTCTCTCCCCTCACTCCGCTCTGGCTTTAATAAAGAATTCACGGTGAAGGCGCTGAGTCCCGCTCCCTAGGAGCGCGGGCATTGAAACAATCAATAGTATACAGTATTATATGATTATGCTTATCATAAAAATACTCTTGGGGTTCATCGGACTGGGGGTGGTGGTGTTTGTCCATGAACTTGGACATTTCCTCGCCGCCCGGCTCGTGGGCATTGATGTTGAGGCCTTTTCCATAGGCTGGGGTAATCCTATCCTGAAAAAACAGATAGGAGCGGTGGAATACCGTATCGGTATGTTTCCCCTCGGGGGCTACTGCAAGATGCGGGGGGAAAATGAATTCTTGGAAGCTTATGAGAACCGGCAAAAGGCGGTTCCACCGGTTAAGGGGACCTTTTTCGGGGTAAGTCCCCTGCGGCGTATTGTCGTGTCCTTTGCAGGACCCTTCTTCAATCTGGTATTTGCTATCCTGGCCCTATCGGTGGTCTGGGGTGCTGGTTTTGAGGTCAATACCCTGGAAAACAGGATAGTCCTGGCCTCCAGCATCAGCCCGGCAGAGCGCTACCCTGCGGACGAGGCAAACCTGGAGACCGGGGACCGGATCATCGAAATCGACGGTAAAGCCATTGCGACCTACCATGATATTCAGGAAAATATCGCGGTGAATCCTGAAAAGGAGCTTACCCTCAAGGTGGAGCGGGACGGCGCCATTCAGGAACTGCGGGTGAGGCCAGAGCTGGATAAAAGCAGTGGCGCCGGAAAAATCGGGGTCTATTTCTGGACCGATCCAGTGGTAAGCGCCGTGACCCCTGGAAGCCCTGCGGATATTGCAGGTATTAAGAGCGGCGATCTGATCCGCAGGGTCAATGGCGAGGACTTTCCCTATACCGTGGCCCTGATCCCCATCATGCAGGACCAGCCTCCGGTCCTCTCCCTGGAGTTTGAACGGGAAGGTCAGGTCCAACAGGCGGACCTCATCCTCTCCTATACCGATGCAGGGGCTGCAGACCTGGGGATACAATTCAGGACCATTCAATACCATACCCCGCGGCTTTCTCCTCTCGCGGCCCTGATGAAGGGGAGCGCCGAAGCATGGAAAACCTTTGTGATATCCCTGCGGAGCCTTGCCTTGCTCTTCAAGGGCATTGATTTAACCCAGGCCGTGTCAGGACCGATCCGTATTACCTACATGGTCGGAGAGATTGCCACCGAAGGGTTTGGTCAAGGTGTTGGTGCAGGTTTAAGTTCCGTGGCCAGCTTCCTTTCCCTCATCTCTGTTGCCCTGTGCATCATGAACCTCCTCCCCCTGCCCATCCTTGATGGTGGCATGATCCTCCTCTTCATTATTGAGGCTATAGTACACAAGCCCCTGCATCCCCGTGCCATCCATGTATTCCAGACCATCGGGGTGGTCCTCATCTTCGGCCTCATGATCTTCGCGGTTTTTGGGGATATTCTCTATCTGGTACGCCGGTGAAGCCTGGTATGGTACGCAAACCCATGAAAGGCCATACTGGTTTCATTATCTGTGGCTTATCGATCCTCCTCGTGGCGGCCCCGGGGCAGGCGGTCCAATGCCAGACCGCTTCGGGAAACTCCTGGCCCCTTGCGGTGGTATTACCGGGTGGGCACCGGGGAGCGGTAAACGCCCTGGTGTATGATGCGCAAGGGCGCATTCTGAGCGCCGGTGCCGATGGTTTCCTCGGCATCTGGGAGCTTTCCCATAACACCGCCCTGGAACGGTTTCAGGTAAGCTCCGCGACCATACATGCCATGGTGTTGCGGCCCCTTAAAACCCAGATAGGCCTGATAGAAAGCGATACCCTGGGACAGTACCGCATCTCAGCCTGGGATTATGAAACCAAGCAAAAACTCTTCACCCGCTCCTTTGAAGACCCCATATCCTATATCACCTATTCTGCTGGAGGGAATTTTCTGATCCTTGGGGGAACGAGGCGCAACGGGGTCATCTTCGTCCATCCTGAAACCGGTGAGCTGCTGCGTTCTGCCCCGGATATTCCTGGTACCGTGAGCTTTGCCGCTACCGGACGGTCGGAACGGACCATGATAAGCTATGCACCGACAGGGGTCCTTTCCTATTGGGACTTGGAATCAGGAAAAGAGCTTCGCCATTTTATCGTCCCCCCCGAGATACGCTCCCCCATCCTTTTTGGCACCAACCGCTTCTTGGGGGGTATCGATCAGGGAGGCCTGGTGATCCTCGACGCAGTTTCCGGCACCGAAATAGTACGGGATCGTTCTATTTCCCAGGGAACCTTAGTTCCCATTGATCCGGACCTATCCGAATTTGTGTGCGCTTCAGTTGGGGTATCCACCCTGTACCATTTCAGCCTGAGCGCTTCTGGCAAGCTGGAAACCAAAAACCGCCGGACGGTTTCTCAGCGCATAGCCCCCATTACCAGCGCAGCCATTACCCAGGATGCTATGGCCTTGGGAACGACCAATGGCAGCCTCTGGATATTTCACCAGGACGGGAAAACCGACCTTATGGCCGTGAAGCACCAGTCGGGCATTGCGGAACTTGCAGCCTCTGGAACGGTCCTGGCCATAAGGAGCGGAGCTTCCACCGGCTTCATTCCCCTGGATTATACCCAGCTTACGGATAATACCCTCATCCGCTTTACGAGCACGGTCTATTCCCATATTACCGCTGAGGTTTCAGAAAGCCCGGAGGGCAGTGCTTCCGCCACGTTCCTGCTTTGGCAGGAAAACAACCCGTCCTTGTATCCGGTGATTAAACAGGTCCACTTCAATGGGAGGGCTTTTATCAGTACATCCGATACCATCCTGGACAAGCTCTCCGCCCGTGTTCCCCTCCGTTCCACCGCCATCCTGGGAGACCAGGCCATCTTTCTCGATGCAGTAGGAAACATTACGGTTCTGTCCACCATAAGCGGGGAGGAGGTTTTTTCTTTTTCCGCCATAGGCGCCCTGGATGCCACTTTCCTTGATGAAGGGAACATCCTCATCGGACGGAGCGCCATTTCCGGCAACACCCCCTTCCTGATCGTTAATATCCTTACTGGGGAAACCGTGCCCCTTGGGTATCTTTCCACCCGGGGAATCGGGATACGGGTATACCGAGGCTCAAGCGGAAGCGTCTATGGTGCAGTCATCGATCAGGAATCGGGAACCATGAAAACCGTGTTGCTCAGGATCAACACCACCCATCCTGCGCTTTCCGAGCGTCTGGATGAGTATCCTAGGGAGGATACCAGTTTCGGCATCGCGGAAACCGGAGGGTTCCTGGGTTCGACCCTGGGCGGCGAGGGAGCCAATCGCTATACCCCAGCGGGTATGGCCCCCTTTGAACGAAGCCCTGGTTTTCCCGTGGATATTATTGACGGAGGCCGCTTTTTTATCATCCTTGATGGAGAAGGGAACATCGCCTGGCACGATCCCCTGTCAGGAAAACTGTTGGCCCTGTTCCATCTGTATGAGGATGAGTGGATATTGGAAACAGTAAACACCGGACCCGTACTCCGGGGAAGGGTGAGCAAAAGTTAGGAACAGCAGGCCCAGGAATACCCAGTTCCCCGTCCCCGTGATATGGATATGGCCATCAAAGAAAAATACGACATTATTTTCGTCTTTTGCGTCTTCAGAGTTTGACCGTTACAAAAAAATAAAAAAAATGCAAATTTTTTTTCAAAGTGCTTGATTAAAAAAAATAAAAGTGTTATATATTAAAATAAGGTTAAACGAATACAGAATGACATATCATACTGTATTCGTTGAGGTCTCGTAGATTGCAAGAAATGCCGGAAAACAAAAGCAGGCGTTTTGTTGTCAGTTTTGGTAAGGTGATATTTTCAAACAAGAAGTTCAAGTTTAATAGAGGGAGTGTGGAATTGAAGACTAAAGACGTACATGCCTATAGAGAGTACATAGCGTTTTTTCCGCGTCTGGGTATGGTTTTACCCCTTGTATTATTGGGGGGGGGGGGGGGGGGGGG
>JAITQK010000032.1 GCA_031288975.1 Treponema sp.
ATCCTCTTTTCCCTTGTGCCGGAATAATTCCCATTCTACCACGGCACTTTCACCGGGCAATAGTTCCATTGCGGAAGGATGAATGATAAAATCACCCCGGTCATTACAGAGAAGCGAAATATCCCTTTCCACGCTATAATGGGCCAAACTACCCTTGGTAAGTACCAATCCCAAGTGGGGAGCTTCTCCTCCCATGCGCAGAGCCATGACATGGCTGGACGTACCGCCGCACCAAATATGTGCATGGCAGCGGTTATGCAAACAAAATTTTGCCTCATGGTAGCTGTCATTAAATGGGGTATAAATACCAATATCACCAATCTGAGTGAAAAAAGGGAAATTGCTTTTGTTGGTAAAGCAATACGTTTCCCGGAGGCTATTTTGTGGGGTGTATTCCCGTTTCACCGATATGCTGATAGCATCAGGAACCTTGACGGTTCCCCAGGGGACGGTTCCCTCAATCCAATTCATGTTATAGGGGTCATCGGGAAAACGCAGGCCAAGCAGTACGTCGCCATCAGCCTCTATATCGAAGTAAATGTTTTCTGCGGACACCTATTTCTCCTTTATGTACAACCATTCGGAGGGCACGGTCCGCATGAGGCAGGCCAATGCCCCATGCGGACCATAGGAATCACCTTTACTATAAGTTGCGCGGCCAAGCCAAAGTAAGGCCCAGGCGCTTCTTGTTTTCCTTGAACTTCTGGTTCTGGAAGGTATCAAGGTCTTTCATGCCAAGGGCATCCGCCTGGGCCAAAGATTCCTGATAGAGCCTCCTGCATTCATCTGCGGTTTTTGCCATGATCATCTTGGGAACCTGCTGATCCCAGTAGTCATTGATCCTGACCCGGATCACGTCAAGATCGGTCCCTTCGTCGGGGTTCACCCAGGCGAATGCTTTGTTGTCATAGACCGTTAACGAAGTATCCAGCGGATTAATGTCGTACCACAGCGCATCGGGATCGGCGTTCAGATATTTCACAATGATATTCCAGTCGCAGAAGAAATCGGCATCCATGATGTACTTCGCCTTGGCGGCCTGATAATTTTCCGCAAAGGCTTTTTTGACTTCGGGTTTTTGAACGATGGCGCCGTTGATTATATCAAAGCCATCGGTCCCGTAGTATACCGCGATGGTCGCTTCTTCGGTGGTCATATAGGACATGAACTGGATGGCCTTCGCAGGATTCCTGCAGTTCTTGGTGATCATGGTTCCGGTCCAGCCTGCGGTTCCCGCTTCAAGAATCGGTTTTTTCCCGTTGTCGCCTCCGTTGATGGGACCGATGTACATAATCTTCGCGTTGGGATCGGAGTTCCACAAGGCCTTCCTGGCATTTTCAACCGCGGTCCAGGGATGGGCGGCAAAAACCTCCCCCGCAGCGATCTTTTGATCCCGCTGCTGACCACTCATGGTGAACTCTTCGTCTGATATGAGGCCCTCGTTGAACAGGGTGTTCATAAACAGCAGGGCTTCCAGGTATTCGCTCTGCCTGCGGACATTAAGAAGGTTCCCGCTCCGGTCTTCAAGGTCCGCACCGAACTGTGACGCAAATGCCGAGACATTTGCGCCGATAAAGGGGAGTACCGCCTTACCGTTGTACTGGATGTTTCTTGCCTTCACCGTCCGCAGGGCTTGGAGGAATCCGGCCTTGGTCTTCATGTCGTTCAAGGACATATTGATCTGGCCCAGGATATCGATACGCGCGAAGTTTTTGTTTTGGGTTTCGTAGTACCCGCCGAATTCGGGATTAGACCGCTCCGGGCCATAGTAATAACTCGCGACGGCATACCATTTACCGTCGGAGGCGCGGTACCAGTCCTTCATGGACTGGGGAACGTTGAGGTCCGGCGCGTATCGCGCGGAAAGCTCCTCCAGGTCCAGGAGTACGCCGCCATCTTCCAGAAGTTTCCGTTGGGTCGCGTTGATATCAAAGGTAACCATATCCGGTAGATCATTGGTGGTGATGAGAAGGTTGAGTTTCTCCGTATTTCCGGTGCTGTATTCAATACTGATGCCTGTTTCTTCAAGCAGCTTCTTATTCCCAAGATTCACCTGGGGGTTCCAGGTCTCGCCATACCAGTCATAGGCCACAAACCACCTGAGGGTGTAGGGTGTTTTATCCTGGCCCCAGCTTGGATTACCCGGTGTAACGACAACCTGGGATTGGGTGCCGGCCTGAGTGCTGGCTTGGCGGCCACCTGAAAACAGGGGGACGATGCTTACCAGAAAGATCCCTAAAAACAAGAACGCAAATTTTTTCATGACTATCTCCTTTGTTCAATACCTATTCCAGCCTCTTAACAAGAGGTTTTCCCCGTTAAAGCGGGTTTGGAATCTTCTGTTAACCCTTTACCGATCCGATCATCACACCCTTTACAAAGTAGCGCTGGAGGAAGGGATAGATGATGGTAACCGGCAGGGCAGTAACCATCATGGCCGCGAGCTTGATGGTTTGGGGCGTAACCCTCCGGACCAGCTCGGGGAGCTGCTGGGCAGCTTGGTTTCCCAGGTTTGTGGAAACCGAGGGATCGGTAATAACTTTTTTTAGATAATACTGGATAGTCTGAAGGGCAGGTGAACTCGTATAGAGCATTGAATCGAAATAGGAATTCCAGTGGTTTACCACGGTAAAAAGGGCAATTGCCGCCAGTACCGGCGTGGAAAGGGGGATCACGATCCGGAAGAGAATGCCATACTCATGGTACCCGTCTATCTTGGCCGCTTCGAGTAAAGACACCGGCAGTTCCCGTAAAAAACTTTGAATAATGATCATATTCCAGACACTGAAAAATCCTGGTATAACATAAACGGCGAACTTATTGTAAAGCCCAATATTCTTGATAAGGATGAAATACGGGATAAGGCCGCCGGAGAAGAACATCGTAAACATGATGAAAGGGATATAAAAATTTTTAAATTTCAGATTCGGTCTGGAGATCCCGTAGGCAACGATGGTGGTGAAGAGCAGGCTTGTAACCGTGCCCACAACGCATTTAAGGACAGTAACCTTAAAGGCATCAACGATGACGGACTCAAAGAAAAGCGACTGAATACTGAGGAGTGAAATTTTTCTCGGCCAGAAATACACCCCGCCACGCATATAATCCTGGCCTTCCGAAAACGCCCCGACGATACAGAACCAAAGAGGATAGACCATGATAAACATCATACAAATAGTCAGGAAAACGTTTATTATATCGAAAGCATCGGTTCTCGTCTTTTTCATGGGTCCCTTTAGAATAATCCCTTTTCGGTTAGTTTCCTGGAGGTGGTGT
>JAITQK010000114.1 GCA_031288975.1 Treponema sp.
CCCCTGAAGCGGTCGTTGAGGCTCTCGAAACGACCGGTCACTTCGAGAACCTCAGTGATCGAACCGCACCGGCATACTTTGTGGATCAAGTTTAGATATATGAACAAGTGTACCACAAAAAACTACCATCAGTTGTCAATAGCGGAACACGAGAAACTTAGCAGTGGCAGGATTGCTCATACCGAGCGCACCAACAAAACAGGCGAGAGTCATCCTCTCGCCTTATTCATCAGGGTGCAGGCTTTACCTGCATTTCATGAAGATTACACTTCCAAGAAGGAATCCATAAAGAGGTTGTTGTCCATGATGATGTCTGCGGTTTTGATAGCGTGATTCAACTGAACCTCACAGGGGTTCACGATGGCGCTGGTAAGGCCGCAATTGATCGCCATGGCAATCATAATTGAGTTGACCTGTGGGCGGACCTCATTCGGCATACCATTAGACACATTGGAAAGACCGCCGGTTGACTGGAAGCCCTGCTCGGACAGCCAGCGGATAAAGTTCAGCACATCTTTCTGCTTATCCTGCATCCCTTTAATGACAAGGAAGAGCGGGTCAAACCACATATCGTTCTGCGCGTCCATGCCGAGCGACATTCCATGCTCAAGCATTTCCATGCAATACACCTGCCTCTCTTCATTGTCGGAGGGGACGCCTTCTTTGGAGCAGAGCGCAAAGACGATTGCGTCATTGGCGGCGGCAACGTCGATATATTTCCTGCGATCTCCGGCATCTGCCGAGTTCACGATAGGTTTGCCTTTCGAACGATTGTAGACCTTGATGCCGTCTTCAATCTCGGCAATATCGGCAGTATCGAGTGCTATCGGCACATTGTCAAATTTTTCCTGGAGAAGTTTAATACCCCAAGCCATAAGCCCCTTGCTTTGCTTGCGCGCCGGTCCAATGTTGAAATCAAGGTAGGTCGCGCCGGCAGCAAGCTGCTTCTCAGCCCGTTCAAGGATTGGGCCCGGATCATGGGCATCCATAGCCGCTTTAATTTTCGGTGATATACAGTGAATGTTTTCACCAACCATAATAAATTTTGCCATAATATCTCCCTTTTTTTAAGGGCCGTCAAAAACAAACCGGCTTTTGACGGCTCATTGCAATTCTTCCAAAGGCTTGGAAGAATGTCCACTTAACCCTAGACCTTGAGTTCCTTGAGGAACTTAACCGCCCCAACCGCCTCGTTAGGTCCAACGATGATCTTCCAGCCCGGCAGACTTTCCTCAAGTTCGCCCTTGAGCACCGCCACCTTACCAGGGAGGATGAGATTGCGGTTCTTGATCTGGCCCTCTATGTCCTTTTCCTTGATGAATTTGGCAATGGAACCAGCGGAGAGCTTTCCGGCAGCCCATGAGGTGAGTACCGAGTACCCGCCGGCGTCTGAGATCAGAAGATTTACCGGCACACCGGAACGTTCAAGTTCACCGGAAATGACGAAGTAGGACAAGGCAAAGTCAACGGTAGTCGCGCAAATCGCATTCTCATCGGCGCCGTTAATCTTGTAGATTCCCGGTTCAACCTTCATCGGCTTCTGCGGATCCGTGTAGATGTTCTGACGCAGGCCATAGAGCGGCAGAGCCTGGGCATAGGTCATACCGCTCAGGATGATGATCGAACCATACTTCATGGTGAAAAGGGAAGCCAAGGCAATCTGCATGGCCTGATCATCCGGCGCGATCTTCGCTATGTTCACGATAGACGGATAGCCACAACTACGATCCTGATCCTTGAGAGCCCCCCGCCGGATCTGTACCGCATTGGAAAAGGCATCCTTTACGGAAGCGGTACCCACATCAATGACGAGGTTCTTGTTACCCAAGGCCTCAAGTTTCTGAACAGTATCATAGATGCTGTCAAGATTCGCACCGCTAACACCAAGAACGACCCCCGCCTCTGTAGCGAGTTTGCTCATCGCCTCATAGTTGGATTCATTCGCACCATTGAGGAGCGGCTTATCCGCCTTGGTAAGTTCCAGGGCAGCCTTCGCCGCATCCAGATCCTGGACATCGAGAATCAGTGTACGACCTTTTACCGCCTTGGCCTTCTTCACGGTATCAAGGAAAGCATCTTTCTTCCCCGTGTATACCACATTGATGAGCTCAACGCGCATACGTTCACCGATACGCTCATAATCAACCTTCGGTACACCCGGCAGCACCTTATCGGCGCAGTCGGAACATACCGACACGGCGTAGAGAGACTTAGAAACAAAGGTCTTCTCATGCCTGAAAAGTACCGTCTCCCCACCGAGGCCAAACTCAGCCTCTCCAGCGCCGATCTTGAGTGCCTTCATGGGCGGAGCGGTCGCCTCCCCAAGCTTCGCCAAAGATTCCGGCGACATGTGGGGACATTTATCGAGCGTGAGTCCGCCCTGAGCTACTTTCATGGAAAAAGCCATACAAGTAGGGCTGCCACATTCCTTGCAATTCGTCTTGGGGGTATATTTGAATATATCCAATCCTTTAAGCGCCATACTGATACTCCTTAGTTGAGGGCTGCAACGAGCTTTGAGATCGTGGCCACAGACACCGGGTGCCGCAAAATCACCGCATTTGAACCAGATGCAAGGGCGGCGGTGGCAGTGGTAATTTCCATGGCAATACCCCGCTCTTCAACGGGTCCCCAATCTGGAAAATCTTCTTCAGAGACAATCGACTCCTTAACCGACCACGCATCACCAACAGGGGTGAGGATGGGCATTTGTAACATGGCGTCGTTCTGACTAAGCGCCGCAGCTTTTATCCGGTCCAAGCTAGAAGATACGTACTCAAAACCATAACCGGCGGTAGCGGTTCCCGTATGCATAACAACGCTTTCATTCTTTATCCCAAGCTGGGAGATGAGCACATTGAGCTGCTTGGCCAAGTTAATATCAACCGCCGATTCGGCGCAGATCTTCTGGTTATAAGCCTGGACCGCCCCAACCGCTATACTCTTGTAATTGTCTTCTTTAGCAGACACCAAGAGTATATTCTTGCCATCAAGCGCTTCGGCAATCTTCACAAAGAGCTGCCCGTCTTTTTCGGTGTTCTTACTACCCTGAATGACCAAGGGAAGCGTAGCTACCGCGGCAACCTCTTTGCAGAGCGCCACACAATCCTCTATGGATTTGTTCTGTCCATTGGGATCGGCGCTGTCAAGAGAGAGATAGACAAAACTAGCCCCAGGCATCTCACATGCCCGCTTTACCACATCAGCGATGCTCTTGGCATCCTTATAAAACGCGGCAATACCGGGGACATTCTTGTCCGGACCAAGATCAGAAACTTCGATCCCTACCCTCGGCGGGTTCTTAATCGGAGCATCAAAACCGTAAAAGGGAAGTACGTTTTCCCCCCCAAGGGTAACGGCCTTACCCCCTGTCCCTATCACCACCTCCTTAATGGAAGCGTTGAATTTTTGCGGAACACGTTTAAATGGCATAGACTTTCTTCTCCTTTGATTTAATTTTTTAAAAAAAATCAATCACATTTATTGTAAGTTCGCCTCAGTCCCGGCTCCCTTCGTTTCCGATTGGTTCCGGGACTGAAGCAGGCTTATTCCCTTTACATAAGCGGCTCAAGCTTCAAAACAGGATGCTCTTTCTCCTGCAAGAAAGCCATCAACGCATCGGCATCAGCCTCACAAACGGTCTCGTCCGCTATCCGTGAAACAAAATCATCGATCTTATAAAGATCCTTGGCCGTACCGTTAAGCTTTGGCCCAACCAGTTCCTTGAGAGCCTTGGGCATCCACACAATACGGGCAGGCCCGCCTTCAGCCTTCATGAACTTCTTGGAAGAGATGAACTGCTTTCCATGCCCCATGAACCCAGGCGTCTGAACACCGCCACCGGTACTCGCCGCCAGTTCAGAGAAGGTCATCCCGACCGGAGTCATGCCGGTATGTTCCCGATTGACAATGACAACGCCATTACTCGTGGGTTCGATGCCACAGATACACTCGAAACACCCACAACTGGTCATCGGATCCTGCAGAATCGAATACAAAGTAACCCCCTGCAGCGCACCGTGGGAGTCCCGGTTTACCACCTCGTTGACATCTTCCCATATACCAACGTTCTCATCAACAACCCGCTTCTTGGTAACCACCTGGCAGGGACCCTGCGGATCAAGCTCGTTTGTCGCCTTGGCGTCAAGCCAAGATACCGCGCCACAGAGGCCAAGCCGTTCCGGGGTAACAATACACACATGGGACGGAGAGAAGGACTGGCAAAGGATGCAGTTGTAGAACACCTCGACGCTCTCATCAGTGAGGGACAGAAGCCGTTCATCCCGTTTCTCATAGACCTTATTCACATCAGCCCGCAG
>JAITQK010000210.1 GCA_031288975.1 Treponema sp.
ATTTTGATTTATCAACTTGATGCCTATGTGTTTTCTGACCAACTGGCATTCTGGTGTGGGCAGCAGTATGATTATATTGGCGCGCCGTGGCTTGACGAAAGTGAAATAGCTGAAAACCCTGTTTTTAGACCAATGTCAGTTGGAAACGGCGGATTCTCATTACGGCGTGTCGAAAAATTTATAGCGTCATGTTCTGTAAAAACACAATGTAACATGATTATGTGGTTTCTAAGTTCAGTATATGAATACCTTGCGAAAAAGTCAAAGAGAAATTATTTTTATTTAATACCGCGTCTTTTAATGTGGTTCCCGATAAAAATACTCATGAGGATATGGTTTTCACCGGAATATGATTATAACAACGAAGATGTTATTTTTGCAAAGATTATAATAAACAACGGCAACATACCTAACGAAACCATTGCGAGGCGCTTCGCGTTTGAAAATTATCCTGAGTATCTTTTTCAATTGAATAACGGGGAATTACCATTCGGCTGTCATAAATGGGGTACTTACTGTAATTATCAATTCTGGAAAAAGTATATTCACGTTTGATGCTGGCAAAGGATATATAATGTCAAAAATAAACATATTGTTTAACGCAGATGTACTGACTCGAAAATTTAACAAGACGGTTTTTTGCAGCGATGTATTTTTTGCGGCATATAATTGTTTGCAAACGCTCTCGCAAAACAAGTGTTTCATTAGCGAGGAACAGTGTATTGAAGCTTTTAAAAAACTGTATTTTCATGAAGATATTCGTAAAGAGTACATTGCAAAAGGTATTGAACGGGCAAAACTTTTTTCATGGGAAAAAACGGTGGATACGATGACAGAAGTAATGCTTAATACCATAAATGGCAAAGAAGATTTCATGTACAAAAAGGAGGGAAACCCATGATTCCAAAAATTATTCACTACTGCTGGCTGTCGGGAGATCCCATACCGGAAGATTACCAGCGTTGCATGGACACTTGGCGGGAAAAACTTTTCGGCTACGAAATTGTCCTGTGGGACACGAACCGTTTTGATATAGCATGTACACTTTGGACAAAACAGGCGTTTGAGACACAGCTCTACGCCTGCGCCGCCGATTACATCCGGTTATACGCCATATACACCCACGGCGGTTTCTATCTCGATATGGATATAGAAGTTATCAAATCATTTGACCCGCTGCTGGACACGGATATTCTGCTCGCCTACGAAAACCATATTAGTGAAAATATTGAGGCGGGCTGTTTTGGCGCGGAATCGGGACATCCGTATATAAAAAAATGTATAGAGTATTTTGAGGACACACCACTTTTTGAACCGTCGCTTTTACCGGAGATACTAAAGCTTAAGAAATCAGAGCGGCATGAGTTTATCAACCCCCTGATCTTGCCTGAAATAATGAAAAATGTATTGCAGGAATCTTTTTCTCATGACCAATACCACATATTTTCATGGGACTATTTTACCGCCAAAAATGTTGTTACGGGAAATATTGAAGCAACGGAGAACACTTTTACGATACATCATTTCGCTACCCAGTACCATTCGCGGGAATGGCGTGAGTGGCGAAAATTAAGACAAAAAACATTAGCGGTTTTTGGTGAGCGATGTTTTTTTGTGAGACCTTTTCTAGGAGTAATGTCATTTATGCAAAAAACTGAAGAAGTTGGATTATGTAAAACGATGCGGTTTTACTGGGAAAAGTATTTTGTTAAGAGAGGAAATGTATGAGTGAAATCATTTTCTTTGAACCAAGGTGTGAAGGATTGACCCATGCTGATACGACGGCGGATCGCTTGAAGACGTTTAAACAACTTTCCTCGAAAGCGAGTTTATTTTTTACACCGAGAAAATTCACGGCGAGTACACGCAGCAGACAATACCGTTTCCTTTTACAAAGATCGATATATCGTTGGATGTACTGACACGAGAGACGGAGAAAAATTTAGCGCGTATTACAACTGCTATTTTGGATATGTTTATGCTATTCAAAATTATAAACAAGGAAAAAGTCGAAGGATAAAATATGCGGCATATTATTGACTGTACCAGCGGAACGTTTGATATGTTTCACATCGTGATTGAATCTGGGATGTATAAAATAGTACATATCAGGCATAAATTATTTGCTTGTGTTGTATAAACCGTGTTTATTAAGCGAAACTGTCCGATTGGCGAGACAGTGATAAGTTGCTCTAACAGAATTCGTTACCGTTTTCGATAGTAACGGCTATACGTTCGTTCATTTCCGTTCCCGCACCATACCCATGATAATTTTATTAACCCGCTTTTGCTCGGTGATTTGTTCTGGCGTACGTTGACGGCGTATCTCTTTGATGACTTGCTCAATGATAGCCTTGTCCTTAATGACCGTCGGTTGGACAGGTTTAATCCTGGTTCCCATAAAGTTCTCCTCGAGAATTTCGGTATTGTGCTCATTCGACGTTGCCGCCAAACAAGTCCACCGTGAGCCGCGAACTCAAGCGAAATAACGCGCCGGTTAACCAGGTGAAGTATCGCGGAAACCGGGCGCAAAAGCGAGCGGACGTGCGGAAACAAAATAGCCATAGGCGAAAACGGCTTGCCGATCCGCTTATCCGCGATTTTGTTGAGCAAGGTCTCAAAAATGGCTGGACACCGGAAGCGAAGCCGGAAGGCTCCCTCTGGGGCATCCCGAACTGAAAACGAACTATGAAACGATCTATGCGTGGATATACAGACCGCCGCGACCTCATTCAATATCTGCCCTAGGACGCAAGCAACAGCATAAACGGCGTTCCTGCAAGCAAAGACGGGCTGGTTTAAGCGCAACTCATCATATCATAAACAATCTTGTCAATGTCGGCGCGGAATGTTTCCCATGTGATTTTTTTCACCCATGAGACTTTGTCAAATTCCGTTTTAGGCATTGTTGTCAGTATTTCGCAAATAAGTGGAATTTCAAGCCCTGCCTCTTTCGCACGGGCTTCGTTAATGACTTGAGACCAGTCAATGGTTTCATGGAGCGCAATTTCCCGAATATCGGCTATGTCTTTATTCGCAAAGCGAAAAATCGCGGAAAGTTTATTGGAAAGAATATTGCGAATATTATCAACCTGGTAAAATAGAGGCGACGATTGTATGTCTCCAAAATGGGGAACAAGATCGTTCACAAAATCAAGTTTTAGAACTGTGTCTGATTTTTTCCAGTGAATATTCAGCGATATAAAACCAGTGTTCCTGATAAAATTTTCGCTTGTATCCCAGAAAAAACCAGCAGCGCTCAGTTTATCAAAAATCAGATCAACCTGTTCGTCATAATTGGAACTTTTATGTACAAAAAAATCTAAATCATCTGAGTACCGATGATTATAGTACGCCCGGCTGAGAGCTGTTCCCCCGGTTAGAAAAAAATCGGTTGCGCTTCGAGCTATAGTATTCAGTACCCCATCCTGGAGTGGATACAGGTTCTCTTCGTAATATTGTGAGGGCAAAATCAAAATGTTTCCTCCTGTCACGCGGCCAAATGCGCCGGGCCACGTCTTCAGTATAAAGCGCCTTTATCGCTTCAACGCCCCAGAGCATAACAATGTAGTGCCATGGGATACGCTCAAGACTGCGCACAAAGAGACGGTCGCGGGTAAAGGGTCCGGCCTTTTCAAGACTGCCTTCTATAACGGCGAGCATCTCCTCGTGGGATACATCGTAGTCCCAGTTGAGATTTTGCATAAGGTTCAGTTTTTCGTCCCTGCTTAATGTCATACCAGTACTTTACCTCTTTTGAAAATGCTTGTCAATGGTATCACTATCCCGGAAATGCCGTGAGTGATTAGGATGATTTGTCTGGCGTGTTTCCGACTTCCACTCGCCGAGGTTGCGCTTTTCGGGGACTTAAAAACAGCACAAAAATTAAAAGAAAAGTTCAAACGTTTGGGCATTACTTATGATCGCATTGCTACTGATGATTGGCAGAGTTTTGTGAGCACTTTTACTGAAACGGAGCATGATATTGGTAAAAAATACACCGTTGGTATTGAAGGCAGGCCGACGTGACATCGGCATCGACGTATTTTCAGGAAGACGTGCGGTTTTTCAAAAAAACACCTCATCCATCAGAAGGTATTTGATGCAATATTCTTTTATATCAAAGAAGATCGAATGCTTCAGCATACTTTGTGGATCACCACCAAAATCCGCTTTATAGAGCCTACATACAATTGCCCGGAGGGAGACTTGAACTCCCACACCCTTGCGGGCTCTGGTACCTGAAACCAGCGTGTCTACCAATTCCACCATCCGGGCGTATACTAAATAATATACCGCTTTCGAGCATAATTGTCAACTAAAATCACGAAATCGCGGTTTCCAGGGCAACTTCCATCATCTGGGTAAAACTCGTCTGCCGTTCCTCTGCATTGGTTGACTCGTGGCTCACGAAGCTGTCGGAGATGGTCAAGAGCGCCAGGGCTTCCCGACCGTATTTGGCAGCTAAGGTATACAACTCCGCGGATTCCATTTCCACTGCAAGACACCCAAAGCCCGCCCAGAGTCGCCATTCCTCGGGGTTTTCGGTGTAGAAGAGGTCCGAGGAAACCACGGTGCCGACCTTGGGCTGCCAGCCCTTGGATATGGCCACGTCGTAGGCGGTCTTGAGCAGGGTAAAGGACGCGGCAGGGGCAAAATGCCTGCCCCCAAAACGGAGCTGGTTCACCCCTGAGTCAGTAGAAACCGCCAGGGCAAGCACCAGGTCCCGGAGCTTCACCGCCTCTTGTATGGCCCCGGCAGTACCGATGCGAATGGCCCGCTTCACCTGGTAGTCCCGGAATAGTTCGTTCACGTAAATAGAAATCGAGGGAATCCCCATACCCGTACCCTGTACCGATACCCGTTTACCCTTGTAGGTTCCAGTATACCCGAACATATTTCTCACTTTGTTGTATTGAACCGGGTTTTCCAGAAAACACTCGGCTATGAATTGTGCGCGCAGGGGGTCTCCTGGCAGTAAAATGGCCTCTGCGATGTCCCCTGGTTTTGCCGCAATATGAATAGACATGATTTACGCTCCTTGCTCCTTAATAAGTATAGTAATATGATACCGTTATGTACATACTATATAAATCGGTAAAATGTACCCTTGCATGAAAAGCTGTTTTTTATTATGGTATTTTAAAGGAATTATGATGAAAAAGAACAACCTGGCTAGTATTTGCTTTGGCCTTGTCTTGATTTTTGTTCTGGCCCTGGCCCCGGCGTGTAAGAAGCAGAGAAGCGAAACGGGTCAAGGCGAGAAGACGGCGGGGAAACGGATTGAGGGTGGTGAGCTGCGCTTTGGTATGACCACTGAGCCAGCCACGCTTGATCCGCTTAACCCGTCCAATACTGCTGATGGGCGGAGTATTCTGTTTAATGTGTTTGAAGGGTTGGTGAAGCCTGATGCTGAGGGTAATCCGCAGATGGCCATTGCCGAAAAATATACGATTTCCCCGGATGCCCGGGTATACGAGTTTACCCTGCGTCAGGGGATGAAGTTCCACGACGGTACTGAGGTCACTGCTGAGGATGTGGTGTTTACCCTCAACACGGCTATCAAGAACCTGTTCGACGGTTTCACCGAGATAGAACAGGTGGAGATAAGCGCGGACCGGGGGATTAAAATCACCCTGAAGTCGCCGGACCCCGAGTTTTTGCCCTACCTCACCATCGGGATCGTGCCCCGGAACAACCCTGACCGGGAGGCGAACCCCATTGGTACCGGGCCTTTTTCCATTGCGCGGTACACTACCCAGCAGTCCCTGGTGCTGGTGAAAAATCCCAGGTACTGGCAGCAGGGCCTGCCCCACCTTGACGGGGTTACCTATATCTTTGTGGCTGATTCTGACGCCCTGCTCCTCGCCTTGCAAGGGGGCACGATTCAGGCCGCCAGTATTACCGGCAGTCTCCTCCAGCAGCTCGATGCCAGGAGCTTTGATTTTGTGTCAAGTCCTTCCAATGCGGTGCAGCTTATGGCGCTGAATAACGCCGTAAAGCCCTTGGAGGATGTACGGGTGCGCCAGGCCATTAACTATGGGGTGGATATACCCCAGATTATTGAGGCTGCCTTCTTTGGCCAAGGTAGTCCTTCGGGAAGTCCCCTGATTCCAGGGCTTACCAAGTACTACGATCCTTCTTTGAAAAATCCCTATTCCAAGGATATCCCGAAGGCCCGTTCCCTCCTTGCCGCCGCCGGCTATGAGCAGGGCTTTTCCCTGGAAATAACCGTTCCCTCCAATTACACCATGCATGTTGATACGGCCCAGGTGCTGGTAAACCAGCTTGGGGCCATCGGCATTACCGCCACCATCAAGCTGGTGGATTGGGCAACCTGGCTGTCTGATGTTTACCGGGGACGGCATTATCAGGCGACCATCATCTCCCTGGATGCTCCAAACGTTTCCCCCCGCAGTTTCCTCTCGCGGTACCGCTCAGATGATACCAACAATTTCGTGAATTTCCACAGCCCAGCCTTTGACCAGGTGTATAATGCGGCCTTAATCGAGCCTGATGAGGGGAAGCGGGTTGGCTTGTACCAGCAGGTCCAGCGGATCCTGTCGGAAGAGGCTGCCAGTGTCTATATTCAGGATATTATGCATTTCAATACCTTTTCCAAGGGAGCCTTTGGCGGTGTGGTGAACTACCCCTTGTATGTTTTCGATGCATCGACTATCTATAGTATCAAATGATAAAAACGCAGTAGGGATGGGATGGAGTTTGTTGGTAAAAGGCTGATACTTACTATTATAACCCTCTTTTTAGTCTCCCTCCTGACCTTTGCAGCCTTCAATATGATTCCCGGGGATCCGGCCAGCTTAATACTGGGGATCGATGGGACGGATGAGCAAATAGCCGCGCTGCGGACGGAGCTGGGGTTGGATAGGAGCCTCCCTGAGCAATACGGTTCCTGGCTCCTTCGATTCATCACGGGCAATCTGGGCAACTCGGTGCGTTTTCGGGGGGCCTCCATTGCCGGTATGGTCATGGAGCGCCTGCCCGTTACCTTCTGGCTTGCCTTCTTGTCCCTGGTGCTGATATTTCTTATCGCCATACCGGTGGCGGTGTTTTCCTCATGCAGAGAAAATTCCTTCCTGGATCGCTTGGTGAACACGGTCACCACCATCAGCATTTCAGTTCCCGGCTTCTTTCTGGGGGTTCTCTTTATATGGGTGTTCGGTCTCCTGCTGCAATTTTTCAGGCCCGGGGCCTATGTGCCCCTGGAGGAAAATTTCGGCGCTTTTTTGCAGTATCTCCTGTTTCCTGCCTTGGCCATTGCCATACCCAACGCAGCCATGGTGATTAAGTTTCTGCGGGGATCTATTTTCCAACAGTTACGGAGTGATTATGTGCGTACCGCCTACAGTAAAGGGGGTTCCCGGTCCTGGGTGCTCTACCGCCATGTTTTGAGAAACGCCGTGATTCCCGCGGTTACCCTTTTGGGTATGATAATCGGGGAGATTTTTTCCGGCAGCATCGTGATAGAGCAGGTGTTTACCATACCGGGCATCGGGAGACTCCTCATCGCCTCCATCACCTCCCGTGATCTGCTCCTGGTCCAGAGCCTGGTGGTATATATCGCCTGCATCGTGGTGCTGGCGAATACCCTGGTGGATATTGCCATACAGATGATCGATCCAAGGATTCGGGTGAAATAATGAGGCGTGGGGGGTGGAGTGGGGATTTCAAAATCGGGGTTGCCCTGGCGCTCATCGTGGCAGGGATGGCCCTAGTGAGTCTTTTTTACACTCCCTACAATTACAATGGGATGGACCCAACAGCGCGTTTTATGCCTCCGGGCTTGCGGCATCTCATGGGGACCGATAACTTCGGCAGGGATGTGTTTTCCCGTGTTATGATCGGCGGCAGGTATACCCTGCTGGTGTCCTTCGTCACCGTGCTCGGCAGTGCTGCCATCGGCTCCTCCCTGGGCTTGGTTACAGGCTATGTGGGAGGACTCTGCAATGAGCTGGTGATGCGGCTCATGGACGCGGTCAGTTCTTTCCCCGGTATCCTGCTGGCCCTGGTGATGGTTTCCCTCATGGAAAACGGACCGTTCACCCTCATTATCGCCTTACTCATCCTCTTTATTCCCAGTTATGTGCGGATCATGCGAAGCGGTATGCTGCAATACAAAAACAGCGATTTTGTGAAAACCGCCGAGATAATGGGGGCCTCCCCTGTTCGTATCATCTTTGTGCATATCTTGCCGAATATTGGGCCGTCCCTGCTATCCGCGACAGTGCTGGGACTTTCCAACGCAATCCTGGCAGAGGCGACCATGAGCTACCTCGGTCTGGGCATACAGCCGCCGGTGCCAAGCTGGGGACGCATGCTTTCAGAATCCCAGAATTTTCTCTTTAACGCGCCCTGGTGCGCCCTCATGCCGGGGATCATGATCATGGTAACCGTCATTGCGTTTCACTACATTGGTGAAGGGATTCGGAAGCGGAGTGAAGCGTGAGGGGAAAACATGAGGGCACAGGACTTCCGCTTCTGGCGGTGCGGCACCTTTCTATTGGTATACAAACCAATCATACCTACTTAAAAAAAAATAGAGAAAAAAGCAAAAAAAAATGGGAATACCGTTTGGCGGTGGAGGATATAAGTTTTCAGATAAACCCGGAGGAAATTGTGGGCATTGTGGGGGAGTCAGGGTGCGGCAAAACCCTGACCGCCCTGTCAATTCCCGGCCTCCTGCCCGAAGGGGTAGGGATTACAGGGGGCACTATCCAGTTCAACGGTACGGAGCTGCGGGGGCTATCCCAGCGAGAACTGTGCCGTATCCGGGGGAATGAAATATCCATGGTGTTTCAGGAACCCATGACGTCCCTGAATCCCCTGCTTAAGATTGGCCGGCAGATCGCGGAGCCGCTTGCATTACACGGGTGGAAAAACAAGCGGCAGGTACACGACGAAGTGCTGGAGATCATGGGGAAGGTAGGACTGCCGGAACCGGAACGGCTCATAGACGCCTACCCTCATCAGCTTTCTGGGGGTATGCGCCAGCGGGTGATGATTGCCCTTGCGGTGGTGTGTAAGCCTAAGCTGCTCATCGCCGATGAACCCACTACTGCCCTGGATGTTACCATTCAGGCCCAGATACTCCAGTTGATGAAACGGATAAACCAGGTCCTGGGGACTTCCATCCTGTTCATTTCCCACGATCTCGCTGTGATAAGCCGTTTGTGTGACCGGGTGCTGGTTATGTATGCAGGTAAGTTCGTGGAGGAAGGGACGGTCCGTTCGGTTTTCAATCACCCGGTACACGAGTACACCAAAGGGCTGATCGGCTCCATGCCCAGCAAGGCCCAGAAGGGTAAAGCCCTGGTGAGTATTCCTGGTAAGGTACCGTCGATCCAGGAAAAGCGTTTTGGCTGCCCCTTTGCCCCGCGCTGTCTGCGGGCTGAGGCATGGTGTTTCGCTGCCTTTCCCGAGCGGCGCGTACTCGACGATGACCACCAGGTATGCTGCGTTTGGGCGACAGCCCCTGTTGTAACATGATGCGTGTGGACCCCCTGGGTATATCCGAATCTGAAGCCCTTTTAACCCTGCGGAATGTATCGAATACGTATATAACCCAAGCCTACGGGATATTCGGCAGAAAACATAAAAAGCCCGTGGTGGATCAGGTGGATCTCACCCTTGCCCCTGGGGAACTCTTCGGCCTGGTGGGTGAATCCGGCTGCGGAAAGACAAGTCTGGGACGATGTATCCTCGGACTCATAGACTATGAGGGAGACATCATCATTGACGGGCTACGGCAGGACAAAAGACGGCACCGGGAGCTGGCGCGAAAGGTTCAGGCTGTTTTTCAGGACCCTGCAGGCTCTCTGAACCCGGCCAAGTACATCGGCTGGATCCTGGAGGAGCCTCTGCGGATACACCGGATCGGCACCAAAGAGGAACGTATTCAGAAGGTGGACCAGGTGCTCCAGCTCGTGGGACTGGATCCCTCTTACAAAACCCGAAAGGTACACGAGCTTTCAGGCGGCCAGAAGCAGCGGGTATGTATTGGCTGTGCATTGATGCTTGATCCCAAGCTCATCATCGCCGATGAGGCGATAAGTTCCCTGGATGTATCCGTGGGCGCCCAGATACTGAACCTGTTCCAAGATTTACATCAACGCCTGGGCCTGGCGCTGGTCTTCATTTCCCACAACCTGAACGTGGTATATTACCTCTGTGACCGTATCGCGGTGATGTATTCTGGACAAATCGTGGAGCTGGGCACGGCAGAGGAGATCTACTCTGCACCGGCCCACCCCTACACCCGCGCCTTGCTGGATGCCATACCAGAACTAAACTGCGAAATACCTTCCTCTGCCGCTGATAAACCGTATGTGGAGCTGGTACTTCCCGTGCAGTTTCCCCTGGAAGAACTGCCGGGCTGCCGCTTTGCCGGGCGCTGTCCCTGGAAGGGCGATGCGTGTGGGCACACACCCCAGGAACTGGTTGCCCTGCCTGGCAACCCTCCCCACTTGGTGAGATGCCAGAGGCTTGGCAGGATAAACGCATAGGGAATGTGGACTATCTTCTTCTTGTGCGTAAGGTAAGTAATAGCTCTTTTTGCCCTTTTTATCATCTACTAGCCCAGCATACTTTCTGGATCACTTCTCATATAAAAATAATTGCTGTTCAACAGGAACAGACTGATAATTATGTTTTTCAATATTGGTATTAAAATTGAAAACCAGTGCTTCTACAACACTATTGCGATTTTCGAGTTTCCCACCGGAATGATAAAAATGATCTTTAGTTACTATATTAAAATTGTTCCAATATTTGTCCATCATATCATTTTTACGATAATCATTATGATGCCATGTCGATAATATAAAGCGCGCCTTTGTGTTTTTTAAGGCTTCAAAAAGATCATGCTCGTCTTCATCTGTCCATCCATTATAATAATCAACATACCGGCCATAATAAGGTGGATCGCAATATAAAAAATCATGCTCATCAGCCCTGCTAATTACTT
>JAITQK010000228.1 GCA_031288975.1 Treponema sp.
CATCATTTTGAAAGATACGAAAAACCGGAACAACGAGATAGTCCTCTACGCCATAGCCAAAGGCGGTACCGCCGGTGTCCTAGAGGGGGAAGAGGTATCCGCCCGCCTTGCGGCGGAAATGCTCAGTGCTTCTGGTCTCGGCCCCTATACCCGGCAGGACCTGGTCAAGAAGCTTGCGGATAAACAGGTATCCATCTCATTCTGGACTTCAGGTTTTCTCCGGGGCTTCCAGGGTTCCGCCACCACCGGGGACCTCAAAACCCTCTTTGAGCTGCTGTACCTCAATTTTACCCAGCCCCGGATCGATGACGATACGCTCAAGGTTATACTGGATCAATACCGTACTTCCCTAGCCCAGCAAGGCGAGGACCCCAAAGCGTTCTTCTGGGATGCGGTAACAAAAGTCGCCTATGGGAACAACCCCCACTTCAAGCCCCTGGAACTCGCCGATCTTGCCAAGGTCTCCAAAGATCAGGCCCTCACCTTTATCCACAAGGCCCTCAACCCCGCGGACTACACCTTTGTCTTGACCGGGAACCTGGATATTCCGGCCCTCCGTTCGTTGAGCGAGACCTATCTAGCCTCCATTCCCCCAGGACCAACCGGGAACACCTGGACTGATCCGCACATTATCCGGCCAGGTAAAACCACCAGCACGGTGTACAAGGGAAAAGAGGAACAGAGCATTGTCTTCCTGGGCTGGTTTGAAGCAGTAGATTATTCTGAATCCGACGCGATAGCTACAGCGGTACTCGAAGGATACCTAGATATTAAATTCACCAATGAAATCCGGGAAAAGATGGGCGGTGTCTATTCAGTTGCAGTGAGTGTTTCCTGCTTGCCCTTTCCCCCTAATGGAGAATTGAGCATGCAGGTGTACTTCTTCTGTGATCCCAAACGGGCACTTGAACTCAGTGCTGCCATCACAACTGAACTTGAACAGGTCCAGAAGGGGATCATTGATGAAGATAGTTTCACAAAGTCCGTGGAGGCCCTTAAAAAGACCTACGAACAGTCCATGCAGAGCAACATCTATATTGCGCGGAATTACGCCTATCTATCCCGTGTTTTTGATCTGCCCCTCAGCCGGATGGACCAGCGTCTCCGTTTATACGATGCGGTAAGCCCTGCTGATATCCAAAGTACGATGATGCGCTTGTTGTCGAAGGGTCCTGTGTTGAGTATCCTCTACCCGGAAGGGTGGACGACGCCCTAAGGTTTTTAACTATGGAAGCCATACGCAAACGCTTTGGGGACAGGGTGTTTTTCATTCCTAACTTCTAACTGTATAAGGGCGGGGAGCAATCTTTGACAAATGGCCGCCATAAATGGCGCACCATTTGCCGTCGCCCTGTTTTTAGGCGCATTGCCCGGCACTCATTCGTGCGGTATGCTAGGGGAATATCTTTTTTCCGTTGCTGAATACTTAGGAGGCAATAATGGCAGAAATGACGGAAGAAGAGGCTGATGCCCTGGACGAGCTTTACACAAAGAACCCGCCTACGGCAGGCCCCAATGGTACGGGCTTCTTTGCCCGCCACAAAGCTCAGGTGGTCTTTCTGGACGACTTCTCCGCCAAGTATCTGAGGGCCAAATCACTGGCTACAAAGAAAACCATGGAGGAGATTATCAGCGAACTGATACGCAAGGAGCTGACCTCGGCGTAAGCGTGGTGGATATCTGCCGCGCTATCAGACCGCCTGCCTCGCTCTGAATGTGTTGCACCACCAACACAAGCCTTGTATAAGGAACCGCTCCAGGATACCATGATCCCATGGATGTTCAGAAAATCCTGTCCCGGAAAGACGCTGGAGTGTATTTTATCGGCATCAAGGGGACGGGTATGTGCGCCTTGGCGGAACTCCTGCATAACGCAGGACTCCGGGTTTCCGGTTCCGACCGGGCCGAGGTCTTTTATACCGATGGAATCCTCAAAACCTTGGGGATACCTTATCATGAATCCTTTGCCCGGGAACACCTGGATGTGGATACGGACCTGGTCATCTATTCGGCGGCCTATTCCTTTGAAACCAACTCGGAAATGGCCGAAGCTGCCCGGCAAGGCATCCCTATCATCAAATATACCGACGCCCTGGGGGCCTATTCCGCCGGTTTTGACGCCTGCGGCATTGCCGGGGTCCACGGGAAGACCACCACTACCGCTCTGGCCGGGACCCTCCTGCGGGGCGCTGGGGTTCAGGCTCAAATCCTCGCGGGAAGCGCGGTGAGCGCCTTTGGAGGGCGTTCCACCCTCAACCTGGGAAACCGGTACTTTGTGGCAGAAACCTGTGAATACCGCCGGCATTTCCTCTCGTTTCACCCTCGGCGCATCGTGTTAACCAGCGTAGAATCGGATCATCAGGATTATTATCCCACCTACGGAGCTATCCGGGATGCCTTCCTCGAATACGGGCGGCTCTTGCCTGTAGGAGGAGAGCTCATCTACTGCGCCGATGATCCGGGAGCTACGGAAGTTGCGGAAACCCTGGGGCGGGAAGCACGGGGGATTACGTGTATCCCCTACGGATTCAGCGCCTCTGGGGATTTCAGCATACGGTCCTATCATCTGGCAGATGAACAGGTTATGATGTGCCTTGCAGGGGTTCCCGGTGTCTTGAAGCTGCGTATTCCCGGACGGCATAGCGCCCTGAATGCGGCGGCGGCCCTTGCCTTGACCGATTCCCTGGTGAGAAATGAAGACCGGTGGAATGAAGAGAAGTGGGAAAAAGTACGAAAGGCCCTTGAGGAGTTCAGGGGGTCCAAGCGGCGCTCAGAAATCATAGGTGAAGCGGGAGGTATTTTATTCATGGATGATTACGGACATCATCCTACGGCAGTGCGAACCACTCTGGAAGGACTTAAAGAGTTTTACCCCCAGCGACGGCTCATCCTCAGCTTCATGTCCCACACGTATACCAGGACCGCCGCCCTCCTGGATGAGTTTGCCGCAGCCTTTGAGAAAGCGGACATCGTGATCCTCCATAAGATCTATGCTTCCGCACGGGAGTGTTACTCAGGAGGTGTTACCGGGGAGACCCTATTTGAAAAAACCAGTGCGTTGCGGGATAATGTATACTATGTTGAAGAACCGGAGGCTGCTGTGGATATGGTAAAAGGGATACTCCGTCCTGGGGACCTCTTCCTCACCATGGGAGCAGGGGATAATTGGAAACTCGGCAAGACCCTGCTGGGGTTTTATGAAGGAGCGGCAGCGTGAAAAGCATGACCGGTTATGCGTACCGGGAAGTACAGGATAGGGATGAGGCAGAGCGGGAAACATCCCTCTCGGTGGAGATAAAGGGGTACAACAGTCGCTTTCTCGAAGTCTCGGTAAACCTGCCCCCCTATCTTTCGGCCCTGGAACCGGGTATCCGGGAGTACATGGCCTCCCGGTGCGGTAGGGGAAAGGTTGAAATCAGTGTACACCTCAGAGAACATGAGGCGCCCATCTCCGTTTCGGTGAACAGGAAAGCGGCCAAGGCCTACGCCGAGGCAATGCAGGTGGTGGCCGAAACCCTGGATCGTGATGAAGCGCCGAGCCTGGACCTGATCCTGGGTATGGAAGGTGTGCTGGAAATTGAAAAGGACCGGGATGACACGGGGTACTGGAAGCGCATCGAGCCAGTGCTGCAGGCTGCGGCGGATCAGTTTGACGCGGAAAAGGTTCGGGAGGGGAACCACACAGAGGCGGATATTTTATCCTATATCACCGTGCTTGAGACGTCGCTTAGGGCCATTGCGGTCCACGCGCCCGCCTTGGAATCAACAATCCAGGAGAACATCCGCAGCCGCTTTGCCGAACTCCTGAGCCAATCAAGCACCAATGCAGGGGGTACACCAGGTAACACCATTACGATTGATGAAAACCGCATTCTCGCAGAGACGGCGGTGCTCCTCATGAAGTATACTATATCAGAAGAGATATCCCGGCTTACTTCCCACCTTACGGAGTTCAGGGCTGAGACCGAGCGGAATCCCCGGCCTGGGAAGAAGCTCGATTTTCTCTGTCAGGAGATAAACCGGGAAATCAACACCATCGGGGCAAAGACCCCCATTCTGGAAGTGAGCCGGGCGGTGGTAGATATGAAGGACGCCCTGGAAAAGGTCCGGGAGCAGTTGAGGAATGTGGAATGAGTGAGGGTGGGAACGTGAAGCGGCCGGTACGGATCGCCGTGTCAGGGAAAAGCGGCTGTGGAAACACCACCGTAAGCCGTATGGTAGCCGAAGCCCTGGGACTCCGGTTTATTAATTTTACCTTCAGGTCCTTAGCGCAGGAGAAGGGCATCAGCCTGGAAGAGGTCTTGTCCCTGGCCGCAGAGAATGATGCCTGGGATCGGGAGGTGGACAGCCGTCAGGTTGCGCTGGCACAGGAGGATGGCGGCTGTGTGCTCGGTTCCCGGCTTGCCATCTGGATGCTCCCGGAAGCGGACTGCAAGGTATACCTCAAGGCAAAGCCCGAAACCAGGGCGCAGCGGATCATGAACCGGGAAGGGGGAACCCTGGAATCGGTGGCAGCTTTCACCAGAGAACGGGACCGGCAAGACCATGAACGGTATCTGCGGATTTATCACATTGACAACGATGATTATGCCTTTGCAGACCTCATCATCGACACCGATACCATCGAACCGGCTCACATCACCGACATCATCATCAAAAAAGTGGCGGAGTTATAATAGTGGCCCTACTCACTGCTAACTTTAGATCCCTCGTCTATGCCCACTACGAAGAGGCAGGGCGGGTGTTCCCCTGGAGAACAGATCCTGCGCCCTGGGGGGTACTGGTTTCTGAATTCATGCTGCAACAAACCCAGACCGAACGGGTCATCCCCTATTGGGACCGCTGGATGAACCGGTGGCCCACCCCGGAAGCCTTAAACCAGGCATCCTTGGAAGAAGCCCTCCGGGAATGGAGCGGCTTGGGGTATAACCGCCGGTGCCGGTACCTCAAGGAATGTGCCCGGATCATTACAGAACAGCAGGGCGGCACAGTACCCGGCACCCCGGAGAAACTCCTCCAGCTTCCGGGCATTGGCGCCTATACGGCAGGGGCCATTGCCTGCTTTGCCTATAAGTATCCTGCGATTTTCATCGAGACAAACATTCGGGCAGTGGTACTGCATTTCTTTTTTCAAGACCAGGAAGGGGTGAAGGATGCGGAGCTTATCCCCATCCTCGATGCGGCCCTGGACCGGGAAAACCCCCGGAAATGGTACTGGGCACTCATGGATTACGGGGCGGCGTTAAAGAAAGTAACGGTTAATCCAAGCAGGAGAAGCGCCCACTATACCAAGCAGAGCCGCTTTGAGGGTTCCTTTCGACAGCGCCGTGGGCGCATTATAAAATCCCTGGTTACCCAAGGGCCTGCGGATGCTAAAGCACTTCATATCCGTACCGGTATTGAAGAACCAGATCTGTATGAAGCCCTGCAAGCCCTGGAAAAAGAGTCCCTGGTCGCCGAGGCAGGGGGGATCTACCAGATTTCCGAGTTACATGGCTTTGAGTGATTGAATGTCTGCGATTATCGCCTTCCCTGAGATCAGAAGGGAAGAAGATGCATCCTGGACCCTGGCTATGAGCGTATTGATTTCATTTAAAGACTGAATGACCTGAGTCCCTCCGGCACTCTGTACTTCCATCGCATTCTTGATACTGATCTCTTCGGTGTTTACCGTATGAATGATAGACGCCATGGTATCAAATTGATTCTGTGCCATTACTGAGGATTCTTTGGAAGTATCGACCAGGGATTTAATCGTTTTCAGGTTCTTGGAAATCTCCCCTGCCTGATGACCGGAACTTTCAGCCAGTTTCCGTATTTCTACCGCCACCACCGCAAAGCCTTTGCCCACCGCATCCCCTGCGTGAGCCGCTTCAATGGCCGCGTTCATGCCCAGCACACCGGTCTCGTCGGCAATATCGCCGATTACCTTACAGGCTTCTATAAGGGCGTCAGATTGGATCGCTACTTCGGCGATCAGTTCCCCTACTTTATGCAGCCGGTCTTTACCTGCTGTTGAAGATTCGTTCAACCGCAGCACTGCCTCGGCGTTATGTTCCAGGTTCGTGGTTATTGACTGGGTATTTTCTACCATTTGCTGAATAGCCGCAGATGATTGCAGCACATAGTCGGCAGTTTCATTGATTTTTGCGGATAAAGAACTTATGCCATCTATCGTCTGATGCATCTCCTCCAGCGCGTGACCCAGGACCCGGTCAATGGTTTCCTTTATCGTCCGTTCACTCCGCTCGCTTATCAGAGCTTTCTCAACATCAATATAATGCCGGCAGTTTTCCGGTTTGTTGAGACTATTGACAATGGCCACTGCCATCTGTTCACAGCTTTTATACCCACAGGCACCGCAGTTGAGAATATCCGCTGGTTTCGTTTTATGCATCTTGCTATACGTGGCTCTAATTTGATCCTGGGTAGGATTGACAACCATCTTTTTAAATATCGCCGACCGGTCGGTATAGGATCGACCATAGAGACCTTCTTCCCAATAGGCGTTCAGGAGCTTTTCAAGCTTCTTCCTGCCAAACAAGGCGCCAAACAAGCCCTTGGGCCGGTACTGTTCCTGTACCTTTCGGTTCCGCCGTTCCACCATACATTCCACCATATCCGGGTGTTTGCCCTGGTTTTCCGTACCTGGTCCACCATTACACCCCAGATCACAATTCAGGCAGTCCACCAACTGGTAGATCGGTGACTCTCCCTTCTTAACGGCTTCCGCAAGCAAGGCAAGGTATTGATAGACCCCGGGAGCGCCAGTTATTTTCCGGGTCTTGCTCATTATATCAGCGTCATAACGCTGCATAGTCCGCATGAGTCCCCCAGGACTTGAAAACAGGACCGCCCGTTCCGCCGGAGGGTTATCGTACTCCACCGCAGGGTACGAGGAAATCCGGGCATGTTTTTGATCAAGATACCCTTGGAGGGACTTGAAGGTTACGTTGTAGTCCCCAATGCCCACTTCGTCAAATTCCCGCCGTTTTGAATAACAGGGAGATATAGCTACAATTCTGTGGTTTTTATACTGAGGATAGTACCGCTTAATCATCTTCATGGTATGCATCATGGGACTATCCGCCGGCGCAAGGTAGGCAATGAGTTCAGGCCGGTACATCTCAATGAATGCAACCAGGGTGGGACAGGGTTGAGCGATGACCATCTTGGGATGCTTCTTTTTCATGTAGTCAGCATAGGACTTACTCGTCAGTTCCGCACCAAAACTCACATCAAAGACCGCCTTAATACCGAGGGATTTTAACAATCCATTTACCTTGAGGTAGTTTCCCTCAAAACTCGCGGCAATAGCAGGGGCCACAATAGCAACGATATTTTTTCCTGTCCTGAGATCTTCCATGAACACATCAAAATCATCAATACCGATACGGGCATGATGAGTACACACTTCAATACATTCTCCGCACCCGATACATAGCTCACTATGGTGCTCAATAATATCCCCTGAACCATCATTACACATCTTCACGGGGCATACCATAATGCAACGGTGACAATTGACACACTTGTCTTTCAAAACTTTGATAACAGGACGCAATCTTATATCGGTCATGAGCTTATCCCTGAACATAGATATGTTAGTCTAACAGGGTATACGCAACTATGTCAAGTTTTTTTTTCAGTTTGTCAACACGCACTAGAAATGCTCATATAAAGCGCCAGGCGCTCCTCTCTTCCTGAAACCCATTGACTTTGGCCAGCGCATACGTAGCAAAAGAGGCGATCATCACATCCAGAAAAGTACCCACTGCAATAAGATAGAACGCGAGGGGCTTGAGGATGAGATAGCCTGCTTCAAACCCGCGGCCATAATCCATACAGAGAACCGCCAGGGCCGTATAGGCAGCGTCCCCAGGGTGACGGGCAAGGAGAAAGGAAATAATGAAGGCCCTGACTCCTATGGCGAAAATATCCGTCATGGTAATTTCCAGACTTGAATAGGACTTGATAATCACAATGAAGGCCATAACCGCCACCATAGCGCTACCAGCTCTGCCGAAGATGGTAAAAAGGGGGATGGTAAGGGCGTTTACCTTCCTGCGGACCCCGAGACTCTCCTTAACATGCCGCACCAGTACCGAAAAGGTAAAGTTTATGTCCCCGGAGAAAAAGCCGGCCAGGGCCGGGCCAAAGGAACCGTATACAACCGACCAGGGATAGGTCTTGGGACCGAGCACACAGAGGAGCAGGGGAAAAATGATAAACCCCAAAACCGCACCGAAGATCCCCAGCAACAGGATAAGATCCCGGAACCCATCTTCCTGGATCATAGCATGATACCGGAAGGCCCAGTATGCGCTGAGGGCTATGATGATCACTCCCAGAATCTCGGAAAAAAAGGCCCCGATATAATAAAAAATATGGGAAAGGGAATCCACCAGGGCAATGACCGGTTTGGTATAACTGCGATCATAGGAAAGCCCTATCCCGAAAAAGAAGGCAAGCACACAAAGGGGAAACAGATAGACCCCATCACTTACCAAGGCAGCGAACATATTGGAAGGGAACAAGGAGCTGATATTTTCCCCTCCCCCAAGAGAAAAGGTTTCAACCTGTTCTTCGATTAAAATCGGAATCCGGGCTGGGGGAAAGAGCAAGGTGACCAGAATCCCGGAACTTATCACCACAAAGGTAATCCCAATCATCAGCAGACCGGAACGGAACAAAAGGCGCCAAAAAATCCCCTCTTGACGCAGTTCATAAATCGCAATGATCAGGGAAAAAAACAGGATAGGCACCACCGCATAACGCCCGATATTGATAGCCAGATCCTGAAACCACGCCAGAGCATCCGCGATACTCTGATTATCTGAAGGCAAAACACCCCCCAGCACCAGACCCAAGACCGAACCGATTAAGAACTTTACCCAAACCTTCATGGTGTGAGCATACCGTATTCAGGAAGCCCTGACAAGCCGCTTTGCAGCCGGCTACGGTTCCCAGCCCCGTTCCTCGGCTCAATTTCGCATGGTCATGTAAAAATTATAACAATAATCTGTATATTTATACTAAAGCAAGAGGCCACCTGGATGCTTACAAAAAATTCAGAAATATTTTTCATTATTTAGTGGACAAATAGATTAAAGGTGCTATATATTATTAGTAACACTGGTTAGCGAATAATGTGAAATACGAGCGGCCAGTATGCATCGGAACCTGGGGTCCGGTATCTTACAAAGTGGAGTGGTTTATTGTGTACCTATTTTTTTATTGTTTAATACCCCCCCCCCCCCCCCCCCAGCGTATATTTAACATCTAAACTAACTTATAAGATATCTAAAGTGCTTTTTTTTTCTTTTACCGGCTCAAGAGTGTTAATTAACAGTGGCTTTCTTTTTATACTCCAGCGAAGCATTTTTATCTGTTTCTTAAATAGGAATCTACAGACCTGGTCTGTATATATATATAGGCAATACAGAGAAAGGAACTTACGCGAATTGATTTTCCGGTGGAATAAACAAAAGCGTCTTGATCTGTTTTGCCGGGAATTTTTGTTAAAGGAGCAACAGTTATGAATATAAACAAAAAACTGTTTGTACCGGGAATACTCAGTATGGCGCTGGTATTCGGATTATTATTAACCGGCTGTCCAACGGATGATGACGGAGACGGGGGTGGCAGTGGTTCAAGTGACACGATTATTACTACTGCCGCTATAGCAGGGGTAACCGTGCCGGTAACTGGGGACACTCCGGTTACAACGATAACAGATACGCCTCAATACTCCGGTACGGTAACCTGGGCGCCGCCTGCCGCGACATTCGCAGCAACCACGGTATATACGGCAACAATAAGCCTTACCCCTAAAGCCGGGTATACCTTGAACGGTGTAACGGCAAACTTCTTTACCGTTGCAGGCGCGTCACCGGCGGCGACCAATGCCGCCAATACCGGGGTTGTAAACGCAGCATTCCCGGCAACAGGAGCGGCGGCAAACCCTGCACCGGACGCGAACGCTGGACCAACAGTAACGCTACTACAGGATAATCAGAAATTTCATGTAAACTGGACTGCGGTAACAGGCGCAAGCGGTTACAGGGTAGTCTGGGGTAGAGGTTTTGATATTCCGCCTACCACTCTAACGGCAGCTAATAGCTTTGAGATTACAAGCGGCAGTACAACTTTTTACATCGTTACGAATGTTACTAATGGTGATGATTACAATGTATGGGTAAGTACTAAAAAATCTGACGGTACCTATTCATCATATAGTGAAAAGAAAACCGTAAGGCCCATGGCATCAGACGCTGCACCGGCAAAACCGGTGGTAACGGTAACACCAACAGATGATGGGCAGCTTAGGATAACATGGCCACCCGCTCAATGGGCAGAGATGTATAGTGTTCGAATAAACACAGTCAATGATTCTATGAGTACTACTGCAATTCTCAATGCTACCGATATTCTTGATACTATATATACTACTACTGATAACGATCTTCCTGTCCCCGGTGGTCCTGTATATTATGTGTGGGTATCAGCAAAAAACGTTGGTAATGTTGTTACTGCTAGTGAAGCAGCTTCAGCTAGCGTTGTCGAACCGCCGGCATCTGCGGCTCAGTTGGATAATACAACATGGATAAGCCCGGCAGGTGCAACATATAAGTTTACTGTTCCTAATAGTGTTGTGTTTACGCCGTCGAGTGGTGCCCCGCAGGATGGTTCATTCACTTATCTCAATCCTCCTACTCTTATTATAACGATTGGTGATGGGGTTGCGCAGAATACTACCATTAAAGGAAAAACTTTTGCGCTGGGTAATACGACGTTTACCAAGCAGTAATACTGTCTAACAGCAGTCTGGTTTACCGCGTACATACTGTATGCGGTAAACCAGTACCCTTTTTATCGCTATCGGTTACCGAATGTTTCTTTAATTACCACCGGAAAAGAACATTCGGTTTTATTTTTTACGGCTAAAACAAGGTATGTTCTTCGCGTCTATGATAAAAGCCAAGCGGTTTTTGTAAAAACTTGTCATCCAGTACCTGCTAAACATTAAACAGGATATAATGCGAAGAATTTTTAACCATAAAGGTGGCCACAATCATCACCAGACAGGAACGGAACAAAAGACGCCAAAAGATCCCATACGCCCAATATTGATAGCCAGTTCCTCAGCTCAATTTCACTTGGAAATATTTTTCATTAGAGTCTATCTATAAAAAAGTCAAAAAAGCACTTGAAAACATAGTGCAAAAGCAATAAAATAAAAATATGAAAACTATCGGCGGTTTTATGCTTTGCGCCTGCATTCTTTTGTGGGCGCCGGCGTATGCGGACGCCCAATCGGAGGCCAGCTCCAGCTTGAAACTGGTGGAACATCCCTGGTATTTCGGCATATACGGCGGTTATGCTCATAATACCCTCTATCAGGGAGGCGCGGAGGATAGCCGGCCCGGCAAAGCCTGGGAGAGCGGACACGGCTGGACAATCGGCATCCCCGTACGGTTTCAGATATTTAACTGGCTCGCCGTGCAGGTGGAACCCACCTTTATCACTAAAAATTACAGATATTCTTCACCGATATTTGGAGGGGATTACTTTAACCAAACGACTAACAGCTTTTTCGATATTCCGGTACTCGTCAATCTTTCGATACCCTTGGCAGGCATAAGCGGGTTGCGCCTCTTTGTGAACGGCGGGGTTTTCCTTGGTGTCTGGGCAGCCTCCCATGAATACGGGAGAAGCATTCCCATAGCTCAGACCCCATCGGATCCCATCGGATTATACTATGAATACGATGAGGACTATACATTTGACGAGCGGCGGGATAGTCGCTTTGACGGTGGCTTTGTCGCAGGCGCGGGCGTTCAATACGAGTTTCGCTGGTTTAATGTTTTTGCCGAATGGCGCTATAACTACAGCCTTTCGGATCTGCAAAAACCCTATCAAAAACAGGATTTTTCGCCCCTTATGAACGATACATGGACAGTACAACTCGGCATTATGATTAATCCGGGAAAAATAAAAGGTAAAAGATGAAAACACACACATTTACACGGTTATATTCGCGTTTGGCGCTTTGCGCGGCGTTCGCGTTCTTTGTTTCCTGTAGACCCGTGGTTGATCTGCCGGTTAGCGACGTTTTTAACGGTTATTATTATATACAAGCGGAGAGCTATACGGATATTTTCACCGCCGTCTGGAAGGGGATCAACGTCAATTATGCCTATTGGGATATAGAACCCACCGGTTTATGGGATGATATCTGGGACGAGTACAAGCCTAAGTTTGACGGCTTAGGAGCCAATCAGGGCGATCAATTCCAGAAATATTTAATGGATATGGTTAGACCATTACATGACGGGCATTTTAAGCTTTCGATCGATGATTTTTCACCCCAGCAGGAACGGGTAGAAAAGCGCTTTACGGGGAGAATGGATGACGCTAATCCTATATGCTTATGGGTAATTGCTGCTAATGATTGGTCCGGCGATCCCTTTCCGCCTGCATATCCGGGCTATAAAAAATGGAATTTTGTGAACGACTTTCTCGGTCCAAAGTATTTGGGCGGCGATTGGGGTTGGGTAGCAACAAACGAGGGTTTTCATATTGCCCATGGGCAGATACCGGTACCAGAGGGTGGGCATATTGCCTATCTTTACTTTAACGCATTTCACCTGCTTGAGATTATGGGTTTAGAGTCACAAATTAAAGATGAAACTCAACGGCTTGTAACCAAGCAAATAGATGCGTTTTGGAAATACGCGGACGATCCTGCCTGTAAGGGAATAATTTTCGATCTGCGGGGAAATACGGGGGGTACCATCACCGATATACCCTATTTTCTCAACAACCTTTTGGAGGAAGATATCCACTTTGCCTATACCCGGGGGAAGAAGGGTGAGGGCAGACTCAATTACACCCCCTGGACGCCCCTTATCATTAAGGCGGCGGATACGGAGGAGCGTATCACTCAGGCCGGCAAGATTCCCATAGTGGCCCTGGTAAATGATTATTCCCTCTCCTGCGGAGAAATAATGCCTCTGGCTATCAAGTCTATGCCTAATGGCTATCTTATCGGGACACAAACCTACGGCGCTACAGGTCCGAGAATAGGTGACATAAGTCCGGCGGCGTTTAAGTCCGGTTCTTTTACCGTGGAATGGGACGGCGGAAGCCTCGAGGTAGTACAAGCGGGTTTGCAAACTCGGGGCTTACATTTTGAAAATTACGAAGGGATAGGCATAGTGCCGGACGAGGTGGTTCCCTTTAGCTGGAAGGTGTTTACCAACAACAGCGCTTACGATGCTGGCGGCAGGGACGCTCAGTTAGAGGCGGCGATAACGCATATAACAGGACAGGTGTTACCGTGAATTATATGAGAGGAGGAACGAAGTATGTCAGACGCATTGTGCATCGATGAAATCGAAGAAGACATTTACACCTATGCTGATTACCTTGAATGGAATGATGGCAAACGTTATGAACTCATTGACGGGAGAGCCTATATGTTGGCTGCCCCTTCAACTGACCATCAAAGCATCAGCGGGGAGCTTTTCCGGCAGTTTAGTAACTTTCTGCTCGGGAAATCTTGTCGTGTATTTGCCGCCCCCCTTGACGTCAGGTTATTTGACAAAACCGTTGTCCAGCCTGATCTCCTGGTGGTCTGCGACAAGACCAAACTCGATAAGCGCGGCTGTAACGGTGCACCCGATATGGTCATTGAGATAGTATCTCCCTCAAACGGCGCCGAGGAAATGCTCCGAAAGTTCCAGAAGTATCTCCAAGCCGGTGTGCGCGAATACTGGGTCGTTGACCTTGATGATCGTGTGATTCAGGTACATATTCTTGATAAAGGCCGGTATATCTCAAGCGTATACGATGGCGATGCTGTTGTGCCGGTCTCGATTCTGCCGGGATTTAGTGTTGAGCTTAACGCCTTGTGGAGCGTGCTGGAATAAGATATACATCCCGCTGAACAGAAGCCTATCATTACGCATTAACCCGCTCTTTATCATTTTTCACGATG
>JAITQK010000015.1 GCA_031288975.1 Treponema sp.
GCCATTTCGTGGATAACCATGAGCATTTCACTATGATACTTTTTCTTCATATTTATTCCTATATTTCATTATATTCTCCCATCGCCACCAACTCATCAAGCTGTTTATCAGTTAAGAGAAACAAGCTTTGTGCCATTTTTTTATCTTTTTGCAATTCTTTCCCGCTGATATTGTCCTGATCCGACTTGGCAAAGCCGTACACAAAAAATGTCCGCGTCCCGCTCTTGAAAAAGACAATAACCCGGTAGCCCCCGGATTTGCCTTCACCGGGACGGGCCACGCGCTGCTTGTATACTCCGCCACCCAAGTCAACATCGGTTTGTCCAGCCTCAAGAATGCCGACTATATCCTTCAATTCATCGTCGGAAATCCCGTTCTTTTGGGCAAACCGCATAAACCACTTGTTCTTGAATATCCTCATACAACCGTATTCACTGTAACAGAAACACGGCAGGCTGTCAAGTGTGGAAGTGGCCAGATAAGTCTTTGAGAGAAACCGCTCTGTTTAAATCGGTTCCCCCGGATTTTTATCTTTCGGAATGAACCGGATAATCTTCACATGCTGCGGCGGCTTGGTGGTTTCCACAGGAAAATCTACCGCCATTTTTTCAATCCGTGCGTCTAATCGTTGCGCCATACTCATAATCATGGTCATAGAGCTTTGTAGCCCCTCGATTGCCTCGGCGAGATGCTCCCGGTCGCGCTTGTTCATTACCTGCTCCTTATCGTGTGGATATAAATAAATGGTACACTTATTACTCATTATTTGTCAACAATAAATGGTATATTTATGTCTCATTTTTTCATTTATTTTTTGACCGATAATGATACAATGAATGGCATGACGGTTAAAGAAATCGCGGAAGAACTCGGAATCCATCCTAAAGCAGCCAAAACAAGACTCATTCGTGCGGAAATTAAGCCAATATCTTATGCGGGACCGACGGGTGTGTATGATCCATCGGCAGTTGATCGCATCCGAAATGTACCCGGTAAAGGCCGTCCTCGTAAACCGGACCAGCCTTCTCAAAGCACATCGCACGGTGATTGAGCATGGGATGCGTTACCTGCCGGCAGTGTAGCGGCCTTTGAATAAAAGTGTGATTTATTGTTATGCTATGATACTTTTTCTTCATAATCATTTCTCCTCCTATCGCCACAGGGATGGACTCTAAGCTGAGGTGTCTGTGTTCGGAGGAACCTTGGTAACGATAAATTCACCGAACACATCACCACATTCAATGCCCTTGGTCTGCTTGCAGGTAAAGGTATTTAAACCCGTGGCCCCCGTAGGATCATAGGCGCCGCCATAAGCCAGGTCCATGAACGCGGCGGAAACACCGGTCAGGGTATAGGCACTCAACTTGTTGGAGATGCCGTAACTCACCACATCGGCTTCGTAGTAATCATAGGCATGGATCACCATCTTCTCTCCTGGAACGAGTTCATGGATCACCGCGTTCGCCCAGCCCCAGGCAGAGAAAACTGCAAAGGCCCCTTCAAGGATATCTTCAGGTACCTTTTCTATCATAGGTTCTACTACGGCGGTCCATTCTTCTGAGGTGATGATGCCGTAGCCGGTGTGATACCCACATTCGTGGGCAGCGTCTATTAAAAGCCATTCCGCTGTTTCCTGAAGCTCATGAGGTACTGCCCTGGTCAGACGTTCTGCAAAGAGATTCCACATCAGCGCGGGGAGCTGCTGGAGAAACACCCCATAACCTGGAATCAAGCCGGTTTTATCCCCGAGTAATTCAATCTTGGAAAGTTCTTCCACAATTCGCTTTCTATCAATAGCCATTTGTATGCACCCTCCTCAGACTGCTACATCACTAATTCGAATAATCGAAACATCCGCGCCCATAGCAATGCTTTGCTGTTCCACTGCCCGAAAGGTCCGTTTGCTCCGATCAAAAACCGCTGAAAAGAGGGCGTTAATATAACCGCAGCCAATATGATTCACCGGTTGATCGGCAAGGCCCCATTTTTTTATCCAGCCCTCATCCACGTGACTGTGCTCCAGAACTACCTCCCCTGAACACACCCCGGCGCAGCGTACCTTGAGTTTGCCCAGACCGGTGGCGGAGAAGTACTGTTCCCCGATACTAATTCGCTCGTTAATACTGGTGATACTGTACTGTTTATAGTAACCGGTCAGTACCAGGTAAAAAGCATCTTCCGCACTATCGGCCAGGAGCTTTTTTGCGTCCAGTAAGCTGCAATCATTGGCAACCTGGGTGGTAAGGGTCGCAAAATGATGACAGTGCAATACCGAGATGATGCCATTGATAGTATGACGGCACCGGTTCCGGTCAAATTGATGATCCAGCAGTATTTCATGCTTAATATATTGAGCCATAGTTCAAATCCCTTCTTTCTTATCAGGATAATCTTTCCCTGTTATATGACGATAGGCCATGTAAAATCGCTTAAGGGTTTCATTGGTATCTGCTACACTCACCGCACCTTGATAGGGAGTACCGGTCATCATAGCAAGACGCATTTGCGCACGCATCCCCCCTTCTTTGTTAATTTGTGAATAAATGGTAACTATGTGTATTCCCATTCTAAACCTCCTCATTAACATGCTACATATTATACTAAAAATTATATTAATATACAAGTAGTTCTGGGTTATACCTCTCTTCAAACCGTTTCCGGGCCGCTGCGATACCGGTTTTCGGAAAAATAACCCGGCAGGTTGGGGTGGTTTGGACCCCCTTTATGATCGTCCCATCGGGACAGGTAACCCGAAACATGGGCTTGGGAAAGGTTTCATAGTATTGTAAGGTCCCCAGGTCCTGCATAAGGAGGATCGTCTCTTGCGTCCAGGGACAATCAAACACATAGTGATACACAAAATCACCTTCCAGACAATTTTCTAATGGATGAACCTGGATAATCTTCATGGTGATGGCCTCTTAACAAGATTCCCCCAGGCGCCGTACCGCCTCAAGCGCATCGTACAGGTCTTCCGGGCTGGTCATCAGAGACGGGCTGTACCGTATGGTGCCCTCAGGAAGGCTCCCTAAATACCGGTGGATGAGGGGGGCGCAATGGAGACCAGTACGGCAGCGGATATTAAAACTCTCAGTCAGGGCAAAGCCTGCGTCCTCCACTGTCATACCCTTTATGGTAAAGGAAACAATGGGCAGCCGGGGGAGCGCTTCGGGATCAAAGACCTGGATCTGCGGCAAGGATACCAGTGAAGCCATGATATGGGCGGCAAGCCGGTATTCAGCCTCGTATTGGCGGTGTTCCAAGTGATACCTCATGGCCGCAGTTAATCCCGCAAAGGCCGGGGTGTTGGGGGTTCCCGCTTCAAGCCGCATGGGCATCCCCTCGGGCTGGAGGCGCAACCCACTTTTGACACCGGTCCCACCGGTAATGAGCGGAACCAGGTTGACCCCAGGCCCTACATATAAGACGCCGGTTCCCAAGGGACCCTGCAGGCCCTTATGACCGGGAAAAACAACCATATCGGCGTGTAAGTCCTGGGGATGCACGGGAATACGACCTATAGTTTGGCCAGCATCCAAAAGGGTAAGGGCGCCGGTGGCTTTCGCTTTTTGAAACCATTCGCCAATGGGGTTAATACGCCCGGTAACATTACTACCGTGGCTTAACACCACCAGCCGGGGCTTTTCCAAGAGGAACTGTTCGTACCGGGCAGGATCTAAAGCCATCCCCCTATCCAGCGGAACATACCGCACCGTGATATGGGCGAGATCTTCAAGCCGCGCCAAGGGCCGTAATACCGAGTTATGTTCCATAACGGAACTTATCACCACATCGCCGGCCTTGAGGTCCATCCCCAGGATGGCGAGATTGAGCGCGTAGGTCGCACCAGGGGTGAGGACGATATGACCGGAACCGAGTGCCATAAGCTCCATCGCGGTTTCCCGGCATTCGAGCAGCTCATCTTCGCTACCGACCGCATCCCTCCCTGATTGGCAGGGCGGTTTTTCCATACATCCGGTCATGGCCTCCACAACACCAGGAGCGAGGGGAAAAGCACTGGCAGCGTTATTAACATAAATTAGTTTTTGCATACCTGCTATGCCAGTCGCTTACATTGCAGCACGAGCATCGTAATATCATCCGCCTGGTCGGCGCCGTTTGCAAAAGTGTTGATAGTATCCAGCATCACCTTAATATAGTCATGAAGCGTGCTGTTCTTTACGTTTTCCGCATTCAGCACATCAAGAATACGCTGATTGCCGAAAAATTCTTCTTTAGTATTCATGGCTTCATTCACTCCATCAGTATACAAAAACAACACATCGTTTTCAGCAAGGGTGGTTTCCATCACCTTGAATTGCATGTTTTCTATACTGGCCAACACCAATCCTGGTTTTGTTTTCAGCCAGGTAAACGCACCGTCTCCCTGCTTGATGACCGGGGGATTATGCCCGCCGTTTACATAGCTGAACTTTCCTGTGTTAATCTCCAGGACCCCCATAAACGTGGTAACAAACATACTGGCTTCGTTATTCTCGCATAATTGATTGTTCACCATGTAAAAAACTTCATTCAGGGGCTTACCCATTTGAGCATGGTTCTTGAGCAGGGTTTTCGCAATGACCATAAACAATGCCGCAGGTACCCCCTTGCCTGATACGTCGGCAATGACCACCGCCACTCTGTTCTCGTCGATCAGAAAAAAGTCGTAGAAATCACCGCCAACCTCTTTTGCAGGATGCATCTCCGCATAAATATCAAATTCTTTCCGATCCGGAAAAGGAGGAAAAATACAGGGCAACATACTGGCCTGTATTTGGGTGGCAACGTTCAATTCCGCGCCGATACGTTCCTTTTCAGCGGTGATGTGTTTTATATTCCCAATCATCTGATTGAAAGTTTCGGCGAGCATCTCGATTTCATCGCCGGTTTTAACCACAAGCTGGTAGTTCAATTCGCCGCTACCTATGATTTTAGCCCCTTCAGTCAGAGCGGTGATGGGAGCGGTAAGGCTATTGGACAAGCGGATAGCCAGAAAAATGGTTATCAAGGTGGCAGAGGCGATAATGCTCACCACAATCAGCAGGATCGTTACCATAGTGTGGTCGATCCCTGCGATTGCGGTTTGGGTGAGGGACAAAATACCCTGCCGTATGAGTATTGCCGGAGCGATCACCTCGTTAATGGGAACAACCACTCCGAGACTCCAGTCAATCGCAGAAAGCGGATGATAGGCCACGTACACCGCCTTGCCGTCCATCTCCAGTTCCTGTAAGCCGCGTTCCTTGTGCACCATGCGATAGGCAAGTTCCCGAATATCCAGATTGTCACTTTGAGAATAATCTTCCCCGATAATGTTGCCGGTCTCATCGGTCACCAGACCGATATTCCCAGAGGTAACGATGACGTGCCCTGTCTCGTCGAGTAGAAAGGCATAACCGGTTTTACCGATTTTGGTGGAATCAATAATCTTACTTACGTTTTCTGAAAAGACCGTTCCATTTGCGACTACTCCTTTGAATACATGTCCACCATTCGAGTTATCGTAAAAAGGCATGGCACAAGAGATACTGACACCTCTACCTGAAGCATCGGCAAAAATATCAGACCAGGTGAGACCATCTTTCGCCTTAGCCTCAATGTACCATGTACGACTGCGAGGATCGTAATCTGTCCTGAAGGCTGGACCGGGCGCGGCCTGTTCCACGTCAATGAAGTATCCTGTTTCCCCACCGACATAACTTGTAGTAATACCCATGTCTGCAACCGTAATCTGACGGAGCATATCGACCACATTTGCCGCAAGGTAGACTTCATCCCGGATAGTAGCAAAGGGAACACCTCCCGCACTTCTGATATGTGGAATAGTGGTTCCCACCTGATCGGGATGCAGATAATCAATCATCCTCGGAGTATATTGGTTTTTATAGGTATAAATATTAGTAGCCATATCGGCCAGCATTTTGGTCTGATTCTGTATGGCCAATAGTTTTTCATCAGAAAGAGCGGCTTTATCCTGCGCGAGACCTATAAGCTGTTCCCACACTTGGGACTTCAATGCTTCTTGACTATTTTGTGCTGCTGTATTGCCCAGTTGGTAATTATGTTCAATTGAGATGCTGCGCATATTAAAAATACTCACCATACCGGTAACGCTCAAGAGTAGCAAGGCGCCTAGAGATGTGGACAAAATCACCCCCAGAACTTTGTTTCTAATCCGCCCTATCAAACCGTGCTTCCGATAATCCACATACCGTTGAACATGTTTTTTCTTGGAGGATGGTACCACAAACATCAAACCATACCTTTCCCGGTCTCCATCCAGCGGGATTCAACCAGCAGTTCAAATTTGCCGATCTTAGCAGCAGGTTCAGGTATAACTTGGATTTTATAACGAGTATTAAGCATGAGATCCAGCGGCACTGAAGATTCTATGCAACATCCACTACTACTGATATCCTTTAATGAGACATCACCGTTCACGATTTCAGGAATATGCGCCTCTGCATATACATTATATCTGATATTTCCCCGATTTTTAGCCATACTCTATCATAGTATTCCGATTGCCCTTTGTCAAATAACGATCATGATACAAGATTTCTCCTCCTATGGCGGTATCTATCCTGAATATCGGCAAATTGCCGCGTAAATTCAGGAATGACCGCAATCTGCTCAAAAGGAACCGGTATGGAGGGGGAATAATGCAGGATCATATACTCGTATTGGCCTGATAAGGGTTGTACTCCGGTAAAGAAAAAGCCATGCACTTCAAGGAGACGGCATACAGTAGGGCAGAGCGGATCATTCAAATTGACAAAGACATTGAAACTTTGCTGTTGAAGAGCGCCGTATTGAGTGAGTGTTTTTTCGAGAATATCTGTAAAATCAGGACCTGCTTCCCAAACAAATAATTCTCCGTACTGGAATTTTTCATACTGGTGAAATGCATATTTTGTTTGAGGCGCCTCGCTTTTTGTGTTCTTTTCCATGTTTAACGTATAGTGCACACCAAGAGGCTCATACACATCTTTGATAAAAGCAGAATATGAAGGCAGCGGATACAGCATACCGGCATCGCGTTTTGCCTGGGGAAGACAGGCAACTATGTGGTTGTGCTTGAACGGCAGAGCAAGACCTGCAAAATTTTCAGCATCGGTATCATAAATACAGCGGTTAAAGAGAAGCCCTGTCATCTGGTACCCAAACTCCTGGTGTATTTTCTGACTTACGGTATCAAGCGTTACGCAATGCGCGTATACGCAGGTAACTGTATCCGATGGTACCGAATCAAGGATGAAACGACAGAGCCGTTTCCCAATATTGAATCCCCGCTGTGGGGGATTTACCGTCAGCAAGATGATTATCAGACTTCCTCTAAATAGAGTATCAGTACTCGCACCCACCATTCCTACGAGTGTACCATCCGCAAGTTCAGCCACCGCAAAACGGAACCGCTCTGTTTCAAGCCCCTCACGTACATAGTTTTCATCGTAAAATTGTGGGTTTTGATAATAATCTCCATGCTGTTTTTTCATCAATGCTATGAGAAGCAGCGCTTCATCAGGATACGCAAATCTGATGGTAATATCCAGAGAGTTGCCTTGTTTGTTATAAACAGTCATCATGGCTCCTTTTATATTGCAATAATTAAATTATTCACCCCGAAGGTTTCCTCATATTCGACACTTTGCGCCATTTTCAGGATCATACCAATACCCAGTGTTTGACTTGCCCCCGCTTCAGTGTCTTTGTTTTCGTAGTAGTATTCCACAGGATTAAAATGTTTTCCCGAAGCCCGGATTCTCATTATGATACGTTCTCCGGTAATCATGATACGCACATCCGTATATTCGATCTTATCTTTCCGCAGAGAATATTCATTTACCATTATAAGCATCTCTTCAATAGCAAGACTGATATGTATGGCCTTTTTGGGCGACAATTCATTTTCTTCGCAAAAACCGGAAATCTTGCTCGATGCAGTATCCACATCTTCCACGGTGTTTTTCACGGAAAAGTCAATGACAGGGCTGTTTTCAAGAAGGGTACTGTCCAGGAGTAAAAACCGGGAAAGACGGTGATTTTTGGTATGCAGTATGCTTGTTACCAGAAAAGTAACACCAATGGTCGCGGCTTCAGTAAAAACGATGCTTATCCACACCGCATTGATACCAGTGAATGGGAACAGCAGCCATGCGGGGATGACCATAAACAAAACCAGCCGGGAAACAACAATCATATTGGCAAGGGCGACACGATGAGTAGCGTTAAAAAAATTAAAAATCAAATTGTTAATGAAGGCAAGGTTGATGCTGCAGGCAAAGAAAAGTAAACCACAGGCGGCATTTTGGAAAATATCGCCGTCTTGAAGTCCAAAAATGAGACCTATTTTTTTACTGCCAAAGAGCACCACAAGAGCGCAGATACCTATGATACCATTTCCTAAAATCAGGGATTTTTTCAAAATAATCCTGATACTACGAAAATCTTTTTCTCCAAAAGAAATACCAACCAAGGGGAGCATAGGCTGGGATATGCCAAGGGTAAACGCCAATAAAAAATCGGAAACCGCAGATACCAGCGAGTAACTGGGAAGGAAAATACCGGCACCCATTCTGACAATCAGGATGTTCATGCTTAAGACTTGCACCGCCCGGCACACATTGTTCAGGGCTGAAGGGCTTCCGGCAGCAACAATGCTACCTATCTGTGTTATCGCCCGGTCTGGATTCTGCAATTTGAGGGGTGAATTCTTATCCCTGAGACAGATTGCACCGAAGACAAAGGTGAACGTGGCACTGGTAACCGAAGCAAGCGCCATACCGCTGATACCCATGTCCAACAGCATGACAAAAATCACACATCCAGAAACATTCAGGAAGCTCAATAATAGCAACATATTCATTGCAGGTTTGGGCTTTCCAGTAACCCTGAGATAATTAAGGGGGATATATAAGAGCAACCAACTACTACCGCCTGCGATAAAAAAACGCACATAGTTGCGGGTACGATCAAACTTATCCGGGTCAGCACCTAGTAGTGTTACTATCTGGTCAAGGTTGAACAGTCCCAGAACCGTCATGAGTACACCAATTCCTACCCCAACAATATAGGAGAGGGTATATACCTTGGCACAGAGGTCTTTATCACCTCTACCCAAGGCAGCACCGGAAATGATGGATGCCCCCACACCTATCAGTGAACCAATCGAGTAATACACTAATACTATGGGCATCACGAGGGATACAACACTCAATCCCGCACTGCCAAGGCGATTTCCGATAATCACACTATTGATAAAGCCGCTGGACTGCATTCCCAAGAGGGCAATAATGGAAGGAAACAAATAGCGGTATATGAGCTTTCCGACAAAAACATCATTAGAGACCAGCCCTTGGTGAGTATCATGCATCACATTACTTCCCCTTATAGACCCTGTTTTGCGTTTTCCAGGGATTTGGCAATATGGGCGCTTGCAAGCCGTAAAATCATGGTGAAAATGTTATTTCTAATCGTGCTCAATCTAAATATATTTTGCTCCTTAACTCATCTTCAGTTTGTTCACCCATATCAATACCTCAAAATCTGAGGACGAATTTTTACTCAACGGCTTCCGGTAACTCCACCGTTCACCACCTTAACCGCAGGCCAGGTACGCTGGGTATACCAGGCATCCGGCTTGGGAAGCTCTTGGTTGAAGCGTACTTCCACATAGTAAACGTACTTTCCCTGTTGATCCTCAAAGAAGATGGGGATATAGGTGTGCCCTTCTTCATCGGTTACGGCGTCTTGATGTAAGTAGAGGGTAAAAATCGACCAGGAGGTTTCATAGGCAAGCTGTATTGCCGGTTCTTTATCCCCCGAAGTTTTGTAAAACTTTAAGGTAATCCCTGAATCCACCGGGCTGCCCTCGGTCAAGGTAAAGGACTGATTCATGTAGGTGCTGAAACGCTTGGGCTGTTTCTCAAGGGTTGCAACCTCCACATACCGGAAGCGGTTGACCGCCAGTAAGCGTTCCCCAGCCAGGGTGCTTTGTACTGCCACAGGCGGCTGCGCAAGGGTCCATACCAGTGGTTTTTGCTGGTTTGTAACTGTTGCTGCAAACTGATACAGGGTCTGCGCCCACTGTTGAACCACCGCACCTTTAAAGAGATTGGGATGTATCGTCTCTTGCACCACCGTGGTATCAGCCTGTTCTTCCTGGGTCTGAGCCGCACCCATATCACCGAACAGAGCAGCGATGTCTTCCATGTCCGCCAAGGACAGAGCCGTCTGTACCGGCGCGTCGGCACAGAGGGGGAAGGCCCGCAATTGATCCGCTTTACCTGCAAACTCCTGGAGTCGCAGTTGAATGAAATTATTCGATAAGATGTTAATCCCATTCATGATAAAATCATCCCACCAGCCGATGCGGACTTCCTTTTTTCCCGAATACACGGTCATATAGGATTCTTTCACTTCCTGATTCGATACCTGCCGTAATATCTTAAAGGCCCCTTCGGGATCAGACAAGAGCAGATCCCAGGCGGAAAGCATCCGATCCGCGTCAGTACTCATAAACTCGGATAACAAGCTGATCCGGTCATTCAGGAACGCGATGGCGCTGTTTTTACTGCTCATCAAATTCTCGGAGAGGGTGATGTCATTGATATTCGTTAAAAATTCAATGCTCTTCGCGTACAGGTCCTGGAGCACCGTATTGATCTGATAGGGTTTGTACTGGGCTGTTCGGTCTTTAAATTCACTCCACCGGGAAACGGGAATATAAGCAGTATCAGGATACATGCCCCAATAACTGATATATTTGCCAAGATAGTTCCTGAACCCCTGGGTATCATAGAGGGACCGGTCTTTATTCTGCAAAAATTTTGGCAGTTCATTCTGATCCGCCTCTTGGGTAAAGAGATTTGCAAAGGTAACGATGTCGTCGATGATCCGCTTCACGACCCGGGGATCGTAGCTTTTATTATACCGCAGCCCACCAATAGAACTTTGAATGGTATTACCGGAAAAAGAGAAGAGATTGTTGTCAGGAGATCTGGTTTCCACCGCTGTTGCAATGTTTGCCTCACTGGTTCTCAGAAAAGAAAGAGCCGTATCAAACACGAGGTATCGGTTGATATATGCTTGCGCCAGCAACATGTTCCGGGCATTGGCAATCATAATAGTGACTTTTTCATTTTCCTTATAAGCCTTAGTATAGGTGTCATAGGCATCCAAGGCTGTGTCAATATTGTACTGCCCTTTCTGCCAGTTGGTTTCAAAATCGGCTTGTCTGATACTGTCTGGAGTTGGTATCTCAATGGCAGAAGCGAGATGCACCAGCTTTTCAACCACCAGAAACAGAGATTCTGAATCTTTACCGTCCTCCATCTTTTTTGACAGGAATTCATTGTCTCGCAAGGTTTGGGCAATCAACTGCAAGTGCTCAAGCTCACCCTGCAGATTTCTGGAAAATTCATTCCGCAACGCCATAACTGCCCCTGGTTCCCCGGTCCCTCGACTATCACCCCCACGGTTGTTGAACTTTTCTGTTACGAAATCCATATCCTCATTAAAAAGTGTGGTGTACTCTTTAACCGCATAGTTGATGACAATGTCGTTGAACAGATAGTTCGTGATAAGATTATCTCCAAAAGGATCAGCGCTTCCCTCATGCTTCGTAAAACTCACCGGAATGTTCACCGAAACGAAGGATGTTCTGATTTCATCAAAAAGGGTGCGCCCCAGATTGATAAGGCTTTCCTGTCGCACGATCAGGTTCTTCCAGTCATACACGGCGACCTGCACATCATTAAACAACACCACGTTGTTTATGCGGGTTAACATATCGCTCATTTCCGCGTAATTGGCCACAATCTCTTCTGAAATAATGATGAGCCGTTTGATTTTTCCATAGAGGGAATCAGGATACACCGCGGAACGCTGCCATGCAGACAGGATGATGTTTATTGCCCCTTGATCGGCTTTTACAAAATCATCGGAATAGATATAGTTAGTATCCATGGTAAAAGAATACTTCCGATCATATTTGGGTATATAACTGTTCAACAGATCGAGCGCGTTGCCTGAAAGTTCCGGCATGAGATACCGGATCATCGGGTCGAGGTTGAACCGGTTTGAGGTGAATACCTGCTGGAGATCCGCTTTTTTTAACTCGTTCAGCAGGGTAAAAGAATGGATCGCCGAGCGCAGTTTCTGGTCAAGCACCACTGGTTCGTATTCCTGTTCGACAAGCCTGGTTCCCATACTTTTAATCACCGGGGTTCTGATCATGGTGCCGTACAACTGATTGGTAATGTACACCCGATCCTTATACCCCATGTTTGGCCCGAAACCAAAAACCAGGGCATCGGAAAGCCAGAAGCCAAAGGGTGGCTTAAGGGGCATATCCCGGTAGCTCACCGCGTTGAAATAGAACTGTACCCGGGAGGACATCAGCTCACCGACAATAGGGTCCTCGTTCAGCATGTAGTTGTTATCCCTATCCCGTTTGAGGAGGGCGGACTCAAAGGGAGTCCCCTTCTTCAAAAGGACATTCAGGGAATCGTAATAGGCGATTACCTGGGATAGAGCAGCTCCGAGCGTGTTAGGATTGATGTGCGCCGCTACAACCCAGCTAGCGCCGGTGAGGACCAGGAACCCGCATAAGATGTACCCAGGGATATGCCGCCGTATCAGCTCTTTTCCAGTAAACACCGCGTGGGGAGAAGGGTTGAAGACCCAGCGGTGCAACATGTCCCGGATAAAGTAGCCCTGGGTATGGGAAAGTGCTGTCCCAGGGATCACCAGGTCCTCGGTCTTTTGCCCTCCCAGGGCGGCGAGGCCCGGACTAAAGGAAACCCCTATATCCGTGGCAGAGGTAAAGGAGATCCCTTCAAAAACCGTGTTTCTGGTACCGTGAAAGTTATCCGCACTGAAAAGGACCGAGAGGTAAATATCTAGATTCGTGTAGAGGGCCGCGAAATTTTCCGGGAACATATAGACCTTGCCGGTTACGTCCATACGGTTTGTACCTCCAGGGCCTGCCAGTGAAAGTGCAAGCATCTGTTTAGCCCCCAGGCGCAGCCGTTCCAAAAGCCCTTCCCAGAATACTTTGAAGGGTTCTTCTGCATACAAGGAGGCACTATTTTCAAAGCCCAGGATCTGATGCCGTAATTCCCCCCGGATACCCCCGGTGTACTCTCTAAACCCGTTCACCATATCGAGCTTGGTTACGACCACATAACAAGGCAGACTCATGCCGCTGGTGTGTAATAGGTACCCCAGTTCATTGGCCATGAGCACCGCTTTCTTGTGGGATAAGCTGTCACTGTCCGCCAGGAGCGCATCCGCGGGAATCGTCAGGATGATGCCGTTCAAAGGCTTGCGGCGGCGTTTGTGACAGATCTGCTTGACCATGTAACTCCACTCGGCGCTGCTGCCATCGAGCCAGCGGTCAAAAAAGACCCTGCCGCTCACATCGTAGATCACCGCTTTGGTCCCCAGCCACATTCTCACCGGCAGGCTGCTCTTGCCCTCATTATCAGAAGCAATGACCTTCTCTTCGGTAGAAGGGATCAGTTCCAGCTCGCTTTCCCGCAATAATGAGGATTTACCTGACCGGGGTTCTCCCAACAGTATGTACCAGGGAACCCGGTATAATCCCTGTGCATGCTCCACTGCAAGGGTGAATCCCCGTTTCAACAGCTCATTGATCCGGGCGATGCTGTCCGAGAGGAGCTGCTTGGCCTTGGTATGCTCATCCCCGCCTTTGACCAGTTGGGAAAGATGCCGCCATACCTTGAGGTCCTGCATGATGTCCTGGGTTTCTTTTTCCTTGATGCGCTTCCGCCGCATTTTCCGAATCAGGGGTACGACGATGAGCAACACCAGGATCAGCAGCACAATAACCAGGATGATCTTCGCCAAGAGGCTGTCCCGGATGAGGGTTACGAGTGAGCTGAAAAGATCGGCGAGGGATTTGAACATAGGTTATTCTCCGTTTTTTGGGGAAATACCACCATCTTCGAGGGGCGTCTCGTAGAGGATACCGCTTGATTTTGGTATCGCGTTTTCCGTGGCAGTGGACAACACCTGACGATACCGTTGGGTGGTCTTCATAAAAGAAGAAAAATTAATGCCAAAACAGAGCACCATAAACGCCAGCGATGCAATCAAGGCAATATGGATCGGCAAGAGCCGGGGCCGTTTGAAGGGAGGACGCTTTTTGACCGGAACCGCTACCAAAGGCTCGGCTTGAACGTTAAAATCATCCGGGGCTTTAGCGGCGCAGCGTTTCATACAGGTTTCGATATACCCATGATCAGAACGGCGGTCCCCATCAAAACCCAGTCCCATCATCAGGTAATACAGGGTGATGGAACTCCCTGACTCAGGATCATCCAGGGCAGCAGATAAGAGGTTGAAGAATTTTTCATCTCCTGAGAGTTCGTTATACCGCCGCGCCAGGTCCCACCATTCCCCTTTAAAGGAAAAGTTCCCCTCTTTGACCAGGTAGTCAATGAAGAAGATCAGGGGTCGCTCTATGCGGGCATATTCCCGGGAGAGATCGGGGTTCCGCGCCGCCTGGGTCTTGGCTTGTTCCAGAAGGCTATCAATAGTACGCTGAAAGGTTTCCCGCTCAGACTGGATACCTGTGTTCACCAACTGCCAGTAATTACAAATCACGGTTAACACCGGCCGGCACAAGTGCTCAAGTTCACTCACGGTACTCATCCCTTACTCCAGCACCGTGATGAAGAGGGCAGTTTCAAGTCCTGGAAACAGGTTATGGGCAAAGTCAATCACCACCCCTTTCCCTTCGCATATTTCCCGCCACACCCGTGCTGATTCCTCAAGTTCCAGTTTGAACCAGATGGTCCGGTTCAGCACGGGCAGAAAACGCGGAGGGTAGCGCATCTCCGTGAGCTTAATGCCCCGGGTACGCATGGATTTTGCCTGGGGACTTATCAGCTTGAAAGTATCCCCGTGCTCCAGGGCCTTGACCACCTCGTAATCCTCGACATCGGTGTGTACCGCCAGGTATAGCTCCTTGAAGCGCATGATGTCTTCGGTTTCCAGGGGCGCAAAGAGATACAACCCGTTGTCAATCAAGGAGAACTCCAGCTTAATGTAGCCCGCCCCGCCTTTTGCCACAATAAACGAACGGATATCGTTGATAAGCCCGGTAAACTGGGGGCCGCTGTCATCATGAACATACCGGGCAATCTCCCTGACGCCGTTCATGGGGTTGAGTCCCATAAGTTCCGCCAGAAAAGAACTCAACTCCAGGTACAGCCCAAAGGGGGAGCAATGGCCGGCCATGAGCAGCGAAGAGAGCCGGGTCTCATAGAGGTTCAACACCTGGAGGAACAGCACATTATAGGCGTCAACGCCAGAAAAGTTATCGGGCTTGAACTTGGCGATGGTCAGGTTGTTGAGCACCTTATCCCGGCAGCGGCGGATATCCACCAGGAGTCCCTCAGCAGTACTGAACAGGGGGCTATCGGCACTGAACAGCATGAAAGGGGGAAGGTACTTTTCGTTGACCGTTACCGAGGCTTCCGCATTGTCCCGGGTAACCACGGTGAGCTTCAGGATCGGCAGGACCTGCATATCCCTGGTATCATCAAGGTTCGTAACGAACCGGGCGTTGATCCGGCGGGTGATCAAGGTGATTTCATTATCCCCGGAATTTTCATCCCGCTGCCGTTTTTTCTGGGTAAGATACCGCTTTTTTCCTAAGGCTTCCCCTTCCTCCGTCATGTTTCCCTCATATTCCGACCACTGGGGGACTCCCACATACACGGTTAACTCCGTGGGGTGCTGCTTTAACACGCTGCTTAAGTCCAGGGGCTTCAGGATACAGTTCCCCGGCCCGGAGAGTTCAAGACCGTCGGGCATGATCGCGGAAAAGCGCCGCACCACGACCCGGGAACCGGCCAGAGCCTCCTGATCCAACTCAAAATCAATAAGTCCATAGGTATAGGGCAGCGCAAAATACCGGTTGAGCCTGATATACTCAGCGTTGATTCGCTGCAGGTACTGAAAATGATGGGGTTGTAAAAACTGGCCATCGTTCCAGTGTAACAATTCTTCAAAACGCACCGCATACTCCTTATTTTTGTGCCGGTTGGACGCCTGCCCCTTCGGTATTCGCCGGAGGCTTTGGCTGATGCTGCGGGTCTGTTGGTTTTATAGCAATTTGACTCACTTTTTTAGGCTCAATCTCAAAGTACATATTTTGTACCGGCACTTTCTTTTTTATCGGAACAAACAAGATCCGCGGATCCGGTGAAGGCGGTTCAGCCTCTGGGGGCAGGCTGGCGATGAGCACCAGGTTCTTGGGTTTTTTCTTCATCCATTTAAACCACATCTCATCCTTGGGCAGTATGCTGACTGGCACGGTGTTTTCATCGGAAAAGAACATGGTGAAAGGCGCAATCTTCCCCCGGATCATGCTGTCCGGGGCAAAATAGCCTTCAACCCCTGCGCCTTTGATGTCATCGGTTTCACTTTCTGTTACCAAGGCGAGATCCACTTCTATTGAGGGGTACATGGCGTAATACTCTTCCACAAGCCCTGAAATACCAGCCATGAAATTGTACCTGGTGGCGCACCCGGAAAGGACCACACTGACTGCAAAAACCACCAGGCTCCGAAGGAAACTCCTCGTTTGCATCCATCTACTCATATTCTGCTCCTCTTTATTCCGGTTTCCATCGTTTGTAACCGGTGTTCGGCGTTAGTTTTGGTACCTCATCCTGCATCGTATCAATGGCCGATGGCACTACATCGGACTTCTTTTCTGCAGAGGTTCTTTCCGGCGGGGGAACTGGTTTCTCGTGAGGAGCAACGCTGTCCCCGAGGCTTTCCTCCCAAATATCCTTGCCCGTTAAGACCTCTACACCCAGATTGAAGTACAACTCGTATCGCTCCTTGAGTTTCCGGGTTCCCCCCTTGTGTAAGGCGCACATCAATAATACCTGACAAAGACCGTTTGCCGCAAGACCGGACGGCGTAGGCACCGGCTGTTCCCCGGTGGGCATGAGGTCGCCATAAGCCCAGAACGCGCTCAGGGACAAAAGCCCCGCCGGTGTGTCTGGGCACTCGTTGCCAATATCCAGGCATTTCTGGCTGTTTTCGGCGTCCGGCGCAGTAACCCAGCGGTACACCGCTTGCATCGCGTTATCTCGCACCTTTTTCTCGTGTTCAGGCATTTTAGGGGGGAGTACCGATTTAATGGTATCCACCGTTTCTTTTTGAATCGCGCCAAGCTGCGCCTTTATTTTTGCAGCTTCCTGAAAAATCGGGGAAGCGGGATCAATGGGATGTTCATCTTGTCCAACCCGTTCCGCCAGCTTTTTAATCAAGTCCAGCGGATGTATCCCCTGAACCTCCTTAAATTTCTGATAGCCGATTTCGAGCGCCTCATCAAAAATCTTGCGTATTTCCGGGTCAATCTTTTCTTTCAGTTTTTCGACATCCGCCTGTGCCTTAGCTATATCAGCTTTTAACTGCGCTACCTGCTCAGGGTCTGCTTCCGGCGGCTTTACTTTGGCGAAATCCGGCACGGTTACCTCGAAATTCGCCCCGATGTCTGCAATATCGCGGTCAGCGGTGGGATTCAGCGCCAATTCTTCAAGCAGCGAGAGAACGCAACGATAGCCCCACCAGACTATGGCGCGGTGATGCCCGGTATACGCCATCAGTTCAGCGGCGCATTTATAGCGCTCGACAGAGGCGAATTTAAAGACCATCTCCTCTGCGCCCTTCACTCCGGCGCAGAGTTCCTCCAAATCGGGACGTATTTTATAGCCCTCTTTCCCGATTGCATCGTCCATCGTAACGCAACGAATCAGCACCAAATGCTTGTTAAGCCAGTCGAGTTTATCCGACATAGTATCTCCTTATGTCATTTTGAGGGCTTTTGTCTCAATGTCCGACGCCCCCGCCTTTGTCCGCAATGCCGACGCCCCGCTTTCCATCGCGGTAGCTTCCGCAGTCGAGGCGAGCGCTTCCGTTTCGTTAGCCTTCACCGACCCTTCCGTACCGGCAACTGAATCCTGGGCGACCTCGCCCTTGGTCTCCGTCGCTCCAGCTTCAACCGAGCTGACAGAAGTTTTGTCATGCGTAGGATGCAGCTCAGTTTTTCCGGTGAGATTTTTTTCTTCTACATCGGTAACGATGAGGCTTGTAATAATCGAAGCCGCAACACCCACCACAAGGCCTGCCAACACCGATTCCGCAATCGGCTCAACCATATCTTTTATTGCTTGCTCTATTTCTTGGTCCACAATGGCCTCCTATAATTTATCAAGCTCAGGATCGGAGTAGTATTTCATACCCAACATAGTGATGGGTTTAAGCGCTTTGAGAAGCCCTTCATAACCGGGATATTTTCCACTAATATTTGCAAGAGCGCCGAGAGCAACCCCCGCAAGCGGCGCTTCATACGCATTATCTACCGTACTTGTTTTTTTAGAACCGGCTGCCTCATAATACAGCATAGAGTTTGCCTGTAAATGAATAGTCGCCTTATGCTCTGGGGTTACCATGACGGTGGCACCCGGTGGAGTTATTTTGTAATCTGCTATAATCTCTGCAACTGCCAGCGCAAGCGACCCTTCGGTAATGGCAAGCGCCGTATTAATAGTGGACCGCAGCACATTGCTTGTATCTTTACCGATGCCCCATGCGGGTATCGTCAAACTCAAAACAGTAGCGACAGTCCCTGCAATCAGGGATGCTAATTTCATAGCGCCAACCATAGCGCCTACTGTATCGACATAGTTTTGACCGCCACCCTCACTTATAGCCGCTGTACGAGGAGCCGCCCCGCCTCTACATACACCAATCAAAGACGATAGAAGAGCATTTTGGCTGCCTCCAAGATTTTTCACGTTTTTATTGCTGCTGCTATCTCCTACTGCTACTGCCATATTTTCAATCATAGCGAGCATATTCATTCCTAAATCTAGCATTTGAGAGCCAGTTCCTTTTATATAAGTCGGTAAGTTCGATGTTCCCACCTTTATATCTACTCCGCCTATGCGGACAACACCGATGTCCGAAGAAATACCGCCACCATAACCATCTGCAATGGAGAAATCATTTATCGTCTTTATGCTGGCGTGAGAACCGAGCGCCACAATGCCGTCCGTCGGTGAAATGGTCAGCGAACTGTCCCATGTGTTTGTAACGGTGCCGCTGTGCTTCGCTGACTTGATGATTATTCCCGTATCGTTAATGGTGATTGTCGAGCGCCCCACCTTCAGTGTGATTGACGAATCGGAACTGATGGTGATGTCGTGTTTTGTGTCTATCGAAAGGTCGCCGGCTTTGGCTGTCTGCGGAAGGTCTTTGTCGTCGCCTATGCTAATCTCCATCCGTTTCGCCTGCATACCGTTGTAGTTCTGCGCCTTTTCGTAAATATCGCCGGTTGACTGGATATTGATACGGTCGATTTTGGGATTATTACCCGTATCATCTTTCCATTTGGTTTCGTCGTTGTAAAAGCCGATTTCCGAATATGCCTCATCCGGGGCATTCGTTCCACTTTTTTTATACCGGAACACCTCGCCTTCCTTATCAAGCATCTCCGGGTGGGTTGTCCCTGTTGAATCAAAGTAATTACCACTAGTGTCCGGTATATACCCCATCAGATAATTTGTACCGCTCATATCTGCATCATCTTCGCCTGGAACCCCAACCATAACACTCTCTCCCACCCGGGGAAACCGGAAAAGTCCCGACTGGACACCTCCCAGAGGCATCACTATGGTAACGTCCACTCTTTTTGTACTATCCGCTGTATCGGTAGTAGCATAAAACTGGTATGGATTATTAGCAGTAACCGGGACAAGTGTGTCCTTGTCCGCATCTGGAACCCTACCATTGACATTACAAACGGTCATCTTTTTAAACTGCATGATATCTCCTTGTGGCGCACCCGGAAAGGGTCGCACTGACTGCAAAAACCGCCAGGCTTCGAAGGAAACTCCCTGTTTGCATCCATCTACTCATATTCTGCTCCTCTTTATTCCGATTTCCATCGTTTGTAACCGGTGTTCGGCGTTAGTTTTGGGACCTCATCCTGCACCGTATCACTGGCCGATGGTACTACATCGGACTTCTTTTCTGTAGAGGTTCTTTCCGGCGGGGTAATTGGTTTCTCGTGGGGAGCAACACTATCGCCGAGGCTTTCCTCCCAAATATCCTTGCCCGTCAAGACTTCTACCCCCAGGTTGAAGTACAACTCGTATCGCTCCTTGAGTTTCCGGGTTCCCCCTTTGTGTAAGGCGCACATCAATAATACCTGACAAAGACCGTTTGCCGCAAGTCCCGGCGGGGTGGAAATAATTTGTTCACCCATAGGCATAAGGTTGCCGTAGGCCCAGAAAGTACTGAGCGAAAGCAGTCCAGCCGGAGTGTCCGGGCACTCGTTGCCAAGATCCAGGCATTTCTGGCTGTTCTCCGCGTTCGGGGCAGTCACCCAGCGGTACACCGCAGACAGGGTATTGTCCCGGACTTTCTTTTCGTATTCAGGTACCTTGGGGGGAATGACAGATTTGATGGTGTCCACCGTTTCTTTTTGGACCGCCTGGAGCTTGGCTTTCAGTTCATCGGCGGCTTTGAAGATGGGAGAATTGGGATCAACCTCGTTCCGAG
>JAITQK010000139.1 GCA_031288975.1 Treponema sp.
TTCCACATAATCCGTCGTTTCTTTGTTTTTCATGCCTTATCCCTCCTTCAGGATTGCTCTACTTTACCATGACTCCTGCTAATTTGCAACTATTTCACCACGAAAAATAAGTTGCACCCGTGTTATTTTACCTTTTACACCATATCTGCCGTAAGGCTTACCCGTTTCCCTGTTTCAAAGATGCAGGCATCCTGGTTTTTACCGCTTACCACTGCCCGGCACAGTTCTGGATTGGTTACCACAAAGCCCTGCAAGTCTCGCACCCCCCAGTCAAACAGGGGCGGGGCCAGGGGAACACTCGGACCTGCGAGGATTATCCCGGTTCGGCGGGCGATTTCCAGGAGCCGGGGCAGGGTCTTGTTCGTGAGGGTTACGCCGGTGGCAAAGACATAATCCTGCAGGGGGAGCAGGAACTCACAGGCGGAATCAGGATAATCCCCGGGGCTGGGCCGCTTTTCCAGGATGGAGAGTTCGCACACCTCCCCCAGCACCCTTTCAAGCCCGGGAAAGTGCCCGATGACCGTAACCTTTTTCCCCGTGACCCGGTCCCGCCAGGCGGTGAAGGCCTCGGTATCCCCCTGGTTCAGAGAACGGACCGCAGTTTCCCGGTCCGGGGAGTTCCAGTATGCGTTGATCGCCGCGACCCCCAGGCTTGCCTCCTGGAAATTCCAGGACTTCGCCGCTGCCGCGAGTTCCCACAAGGCCATTCCCGTACAGGAATCGGGTAGCTTTCGGGGACGGGTCTCCACGGATACGCTCATAGCAAGTCCTACACTCATGCCTGAGCGCACCATGGTCCAATGCCTTCCGCACACGGTCTCATCTACCCGGTATTCCCGGGGAATTCCTTCGATTAGCGCGTCATAGAGCGCCCACATACGTGACTCCTATACATCAGAATGTAATCAGATTATATAGAAAAACAAATTGCTTGTCAATAGAGTACGAAGCAGGTTTGGTATATACAGGATCATATCAAATTATCTTGATAAACAACTCGTTTTTTACTATATTGTATTCATGTATTAAAAATGGAGGTACATAATGCATATCATTGTTACCGGTCCCAAGGGTGCGGGTAAAACTACAAATCTCATCACCCTATGCAGTCTCTTGAAAAAACAGGGTAAAACCCTGGGGGGCGTCATAAGCCGCAGGCTTTTCCAGGGAGATGAACTCCTGGGGTATGAAATCGTAAACCCTGGAAGCGGCGATTCACGCATCCTGTGTACGACAAGTCCGCCGGTGGGAGGGGAAGCAGTGGAGATCATGGGCTTTTGCCATTACCAGTTTCGCCGTTCCGCATTTGCCGAGGGAAACCAATGGATCGCCGCCGGCCTTGCCGCCGATGTGCTCTTCGTTGATGAGGTGGGAAATATCGAGCTGGGAGGCGGCGGCTGGGATGTGGAGCGTGTACTTGCCCGGAAGCTGCCACTTGTCTTCGGAGTACGGGAAGATACGGTGCCCAATCTTGAAGGGCGGTGGGGGATTACCTGGCCGATGATACATATAAATCCTGGTACTGATGCGACAGAGGACCTTATGAAGATGCTTATGGCCTGAAACGATAAAATTATACGAATTTGCTTGACAAACAATTTGTTCGTTGGTAGAATACAAAAATATACAGATTTATAGGAGGATCTTGGGATGAAAAAAGATCAATTAGTTGGAAGTGGCGCTTTTCGGGCGGCGCTTTTGTTAAGGACGGCTGCGGCATTGGCGATCGTTTTGGGAATATCAGCGCTGATGTTCACCGGTTGCAAGACGGATGATGAGGAGGAGGAAGAGGTATTTAATCCACCTGTCACCTGGACCCAGGTTTCCAGCACAGCATTCGGGACTACGACTGTCCAGAAGGTTGCCTTTGGAAACAATACCTTTGTCGCTACCGGTAATGGAGCTACGGCGTGGTACAGTACCGATGGGATTAACTGGACAGCATCCTCCAGTACAAGTGGGTTTGTAACAGGTAATAATATCAGTGGCTTGGGGTTCGGTGGCGAAATGTTTGTTGCCACCGGTGGCAGCAGTAGCAATACGACGCGGGCCTATTCCAGGGATGGCGGCAAAACATGGATCGCAAGCGGGACCAACGGATTTAATGCCAAGAGTGTAGCCTATAACAATGGAACGTTTTTGGTAGGCGGCAGCGGTGGACGGATAACGTATACTACCGATCCTAGCAACGTTGCGTGGACAGTGCTTGAGGCCGATACGACAACATTTAATGCAACCGGCAAAAATGGATTTATCAATGCCATTACTTATGGCAATGGGAAATTTGTTGCGGGTGGCAGTAATTACGGACACACGGCATATTCCTCCGATGGTAGAACATGGCAGTCAAACACTCAAACAGAAGCTATCTTTGGTGGTAATTGGATTAATGGGCTTGCTTACGGCGGTGGTAAATTTGTTGTCGCCGGAGAAGGCAGCGGAATCTTGGCGTGGTCCTCCGACGGCATTAATTGGACAACGGTTGTGAATACCGGAGTAATAGGGCAAAATTTCATGAATATTGCCTATGGCAATGGCTCTTTTGTAGCAGTTACAGCAGGGGGGGGGGCGTCTTATTCATCTGATGGTATTACCTGGACGCCTATCACGAATACCACTTTTGGCGGTGGCAGTATTAACGGCGTGGTTTTCGGTAACGATAAATGGATCATCGTGGGCGCTGACGGTAAGGCTGCGTACTCGGTCGTTAGGTAGAGGGGAGATAGGAATGAGGAATATTGTTGTTTGCAAGATTGGGATGTTCCTGCGAGTATTGTGGCAATTGAAGGAAGGACTGCATTTGCATACAACGAAACTCCTCGTTCCTCACGCTTCATTTTTTGGGAGAAATAATAATGAACTATGATTATCTATCCTCATGTTGGAAACGCTTGCCTTTAAGACGGTATGTGTTTTTTTGTGGGATTGTTTTCAGCACGCTGATATTGCTTGCGTGTCCTGCAGAGACCACACCTGATTCCGGCAACGACATTCCCCTTTCAGGACCCCGCTCCATCCAGATAACGCCGAAAGATGGTTCCCTGGTGCTGCAATGGACTAAAGTTGCTCCTGCTCAAGGTATAATTCCAAGCTATGATGTGTACTACAACAGCACTTCTGCTAATTCAGCAAACGCGGAAAAATGGCCGGAAAGTATAAGTTCCAATGACTCACAATTAGTACAAGCTACACTGACCAGTCTTGAAAACCACCGTACCTATTACGTGTGGGTAAAAGCCGTGTTTGCAGGACTGGGGGCCTCCGCTTATAGCGAAACCACGTATAGTATACCAATTCCACCGCCCATGACGCCTACCAGCCTGGAGGTTATATCAAGCGAGGAAATGCTCGAAGTACGGTGGGGCGATGGGGATGAGCATGTTTTAAAGCCGAAAGTTGCGGTTACCTACGAGGTGTATTACCAGGCAGGCGGCAGCGGTTCCACGCCCCCTGAGAATGCCCCCTTGGTAACGGTATCCGAAACAGGGGCGGTGATTCCCGGTTTAACCAACAACACATCCTATACGGTCTGGGTGAGAGCATCGAACACCGCAGGGAAATCAACAGCATACGTCAGAGATACAAAAGCGCCAGCAGTGCAACCAGGCGTACCCACTATGGCGCCCGGTACGCCAACGGTTGAGGCGGGAGACGGCAAACTTACCCTCACGTGGAACCAAGTTTCCGGTGTGCCAAGGTACAAGCTCTACTATAACACGTCTAATAATTTTTCTTCAGCAACGGAGTTTTCACAAATCATTCCGGCTAATGCGCCAACGGTCCGCGCAGATATAAACGGTCTTGACAACACCAAAGCTTATTTTGTGTGGGTACAGTCGTGGAATTCAAAATGCGTCACAAAGGATGCTCCCTATAGCGCCAACATTACCGCAAGCGTACAGCCCCATCCAAAACCCGCCATTGTGTGGAATGATCTTACATTTGAATTGGGAACAGCAACTGCAGACTATATCTTTGCTCAAGACCTTGCACCCAGCGTCTTCTTTCCCGATGGACGGCCTAATACCGACCGCCTGACCCGTGTTCAAGAAACCGCTCTGGGGGACCTCTTTACCGATGCCGCAGCGTGGTATATCAAAAAAAAATATCCTGAAGAAAACATTGATTTTGTATTTCTAAACGGCGGTTATATAGACAATGCCCTGCAGAAAGGAAAAATAAGCACGGGCAGTCTCTCGATGATAACGGACCCAGACTCTCGAAATGATAAATTTTTATTCCTTACCCTCACCGGTACGCAACTGAAAGCGTTTTTTGATGAGGTAGCCGATGTTGTTCATACCGGCCGGGGAGGACCTCACGAGACCGGCTTCTTTGGTGTGATATCCAAAGAAGTGCAGTACACCATTCAGTATTACAAACTTCCGACGGGAACCACGGAACTCAGTGGCGATGCGGCCGAGCCGTACTGGCATGGGATCATGAAGCCGGGAACCCTCAAGATAAACGGTGAAGATATTGTTGATAGTCAAACCTACCGTATATGCACCACCGATTATGTTGCGGCAGGTGAATGGTACACCATTCTTTACACCGATGGTCAAAATAAGCGTCCGATAGATACCCCCTTCTGGCATGGTGTTGCGGAGTACATCTACGATCAGGGCACTATTACACCTTACCTCGACGGCCGTATCAAAGTCGAAGGTGGCGTCCCCTTGCCAGCGCCGTGGGTTCCGGGAGACAGAATAAAGGATTGAGACGGAGTGTTTTTACACGGAGAACGCAGAGGAAGGGAAATTAATGATGATTATTCTTCTTTCTCCGTGTCCTCCGTGTTAAATGCTTCATTAAAAAGAGGCAGGATGATTATAACGTTGTTCATTGTTCTTTATTCCCTATTCTTGGTTACTGCCTTGCCTGCACAGGAAAAGGCGGAAGGAGAGGCAGAAACTACAGTGGTAGAGGATGCCCCGGCTGGAGAAGAAGAAGTGTACCGCTTGCCTGAAACAGAGGTAAGCGAAGAACGGGACACGCCAGAAGTGATTACCCGGGAAGAAATGGAACGGGATGGGGTAACCGACCTGTGGGAGGCGGTGCGCTACACCCCAGGGGTCATTCTGTCCGGAGGAGGTAGGCGCAACGATTCAAACTTTTCGGTGCGGGGATTTGGCGCGGATAGTGTTCCCGTATATGTGGACGGCATCGAGATGGCAAATCCTTACCGCGGTGAAGGTGACAGTGCCCGTATGCTTACCGGTGACCTTGAGAGTATCGAAATAGAAAAAGGCTACAGTTCGGAATTGCTGGGAGCGAACAACCTGGGCGGCATGCTCCTCCTGCGCACGGCAAAACCTAAGCGCCCTTTTGAGGCTTCCCTTAAAACCACCGTTGATTTTGACAGCATTGTAAAGTATGCCGGTTCAAACTATGTGCTCAATCTGGGAACAAAACAGAACTGGTTCTACGCAAAAGGTGTGTTTCAGTATCGCATGGCGGATCACTGGCGCCTTCCCCATAGTTTTGAGCCTTTCCCGAATAATCCCCAGGAAAAGGGGGACCGGCTCTGGTCCGACGCAAAAGACCTGAAACTGACCCTGTTGGCAGGGATAACACCTATCCCTGCCCTCGATACCTGGGTTACCTACGTGTACCAGGACGCGGACAAGGGTACGTCGCCGCCGGACACGAATACTCGAGACTATGAGATCTGGGACTGGCCAGTATGGAAGCGGCAGAGCATTTCTCTGAACAGCGTCTTCAATCTCGAACCATTCTCAATGAGTGCGCTTTTCTATTTTGATAAGTATGATAACCGCCTGGATGTGTATTACAAAATGAAGGCTTATGAGCTTGGCATCCACGATCCCCACTCGGATTACGATGAATATACGGTTGGAGGACGTCTTACCGCGGGGTGGGAAATAAATAGCTGGAACCGCGTTCAGGGCGCCTTGACGTACAAAAAAGAAGATCATGTTGGGCTGCGGGGCAACATCATAAACGAAGATGACTTAAGCGAAGAAGTACACATCAACGAGGATACCTGGTCCCTGGGTTTGGAGTACACCATCAATCCCTGGAAGCCCCTTACCCTGAAAGCAGGGGTTGGATTTGATGCGCTCATCCCCCATGAGTATTGGAACGCTGAGAATGAATACCTCAAACTCCTGGATGCAAGTTATTTTATTGTTCAGACTCGGGATATGTTTCTCTATACCTGGCAGGCAGGTGTTTTTTACAAGATCACGGGGAATCACGAAGTACGCTTCACCTACGCCCGGAAGAATCATTTTCCCACCATGGCGCAGCGCTATTCAACGCGGTTTGGGGGCAATCTGCCTAATCCCAAGTTAGGACCGGAGATCGCCAATCACTTTGAGCTTGGTTACCAGGGCTATTTTGGGGGACTGGTAACCGTGAACACCGCTCTCTATTACAGCCTTTTAAATGGAAAAATCGTAGACATTGAGTTACCCAATCCCCTCTATCCAAGCGCTGCTGTTGCCTATTCGCGCAACCTGGACAGCGTCAGTTTCTGGGGTTTTGAGCTTGCCCCAGAACTAACCCTGACAAAATACCTCAACGCAGGACTTGCGTTTTCTGTGAATAATTATACCATCAATCAGAGTCAGGATGCAGTGAAGGTCATGCCCTATTATCCGCACATTACCCTGAACAGCTATATGGTGATAAAACCAATTAAAATACTGTCGATTATTCCCCGGGTTGAATACATTGGTTCCCGCTATGCGGACACCGATGGCGTGACACAGCTTGATGGTTACTTTCTTGGGGGACTTAAAGTTTCCGTCAATATAACTAAATATTTTATCATTGAGGCAGGGGTGGATAACATCTTTGATACCTCCTATGAGATACGGAAAAACTCACCCATGCCGGGCAGGACTTACACGGTATCCCTCACGGCAAAATATTAAGCGGAATTGGGAAGAATTTAAATCGAATCATGTTGACAAACAAATTGTTTATTGGTATAATACGATAACAAGCAGAATAGGCTTGTGGACATTTATTATTCAGGAGGACATCTATGATGTTCAGAAAGACTCAAACGAGCATGGCTCTTTTTTGCGGTATGGCGCTTATAACAGCGGCATTTATTCTTGCTGGGTGCGATCAGGCAACAAATCCTGATAACGACCCACCGGCAACGAATCCCGATTGGGATGCAATTGATTGGTCGGATACTACTGCGGTCATTGGAACGGCGGCGGCAGGTCTTACAGGCTCAAGCACTGATAAGCGAGCTAGGGAGATGGCAACAGGAAATCTGGCGACTGATGCCTTGGTCTGGTACATCGAAAACAAAATTGAGGATCCTTATAAGCAGAATATTGATTTTGCATATACCAACGGCGGTGGCCTTCAAAATAACGGACTTGCAGCCGGCCCAATTACTGTTGCCAATGCTACAGGCGATGTGGTTAAAGATGACAAGCTCAAGGTGTTTTCTGTAACCGGGGCTCAAATCAAAGCGCTGCTTATAAAAAATGCCAGGGATATGACTCAGGTATCTAAAGAAGTCAAGTACACTATTAATATTCCTGAGAGTGGTAGTGCTACGATTACG
>JAITQK010000155.1 GCA_031288975.1 Treponema sp.
TTTCCCATCGGGGCTGAACGCTACGGAGTTCACCGTGTAAGAATGACCCATGAAGGAGCGGATTTCACGCCCGCTTGCCACATCCCACAGTTTCACCGTGGCATCCCCAGACCCCGAAAGAATCTGTTTCCCGTCGGGGCTGAACGCTACGGAGTGCACCGAGTCATCATGACCCAGGAAGGAGCGGATTTCCCGCCCGCTTGCCACATCCCACAGTTTTACCGTGTCATCATAAGCCCCCGAAAGTATCTGTTTCCCGTCGGGGCTGAACGCTACGGACCACACCGATTCAGCATGACCCAGGAAGGAGCGGATTTCCCGCCCGCTTGCCACATCCCACAGTTTCACCGTCCTATCAGCACCCCCCGAAAGTATCTGTTTCCCGTCGGGGCTGAACGCTACGGAGTACACCGATTGAGCATGACCCAGGAAGGAGCGGATTTCCCGCCCGCTTGCCACATCCCACAGGCGCACCGTGTCATCATAAGACCCCGAAAGAATCTGTTTCCCGTCAGGGCTGAACGCTACGGAGTTCACCATGTGAGAATGACCCAGGAAGGAGCGGATTTCCCGCCCGCTTGCCACATCCCACAGTCTCACCGTGTTATCCCCAGACCCCGAAAGAATCTGTTTCCCGTCGGGGCTGAACGCTACGGAGAACACCACGTCAGAATGACCCAACTGGGGGAACACGGCGACGTCCTGGGCCTGCACCGCAGTCAAGGCGAAGCCCCATACGAGGGCACATACTACAAACTTCTTCATCATTTTCTCCTTATCTCCATAATATGAGGTCTACTCCTGAGCCTCGGCGACCAAGGCAAGCTCTTTGCGTATCAGCGCGTTGATAAGCTGGCCCGGGGTCTGGTTGGTAGCCCGCGCTTTGGTCAACAGATAGTTCTCCGAGAGCTGGTCAAGCCCAATCAGACGGAAGTCTCTTATACTCAAAAAGCCCGTTCCATTAGGCCCGAGTTTCGGGATATGGGTGGTGTAATACTCATCCCAATATTCAGCTTCCTCATCGGTCATTTTTGCCATAGTTTACTCCTATAATCCAAGTTCGGTGATTACACGTGCGCGGCAACGCATAGCGTGAAACACGTTAATACTACCATCATACATTGGGTTGTACATTACTTCCAGCGGATTTCCAGCAAGGTTAAACCCAATGATAAGGCATTTGTTGGCGTCATCATCCATAGGGGCGTCGTAGACCTTCGTATGAACGGCCCAACGAATGTCGTCTTCGGTAACGCCATGCTTAAAGGCGGCGGGGTTAAATTCAATCGCCGTATCCATCCGAAGACCTCAACCACAGGAACACCGCGACCTTCTGGGCCTGCGCCGCGTCAAGGCGATGCTCCATACGAGGGCGAATCCTACAAATTTTCTCATAAAAGACTCCTTTTTACTCCAGCCACAAGATCCGCGGCACATACGGTACACCGGAACATGGCTGTTTTGCATACGGATAAGAGTATCACGACTCCGCTGACCGCGCAATGGGGGAACCGCGCCCCTTCCAGCCTCCATTTTCCGCCTCCAACAGTCAGAAACGAGGCATCCACGGTCAGAAACAGGGCATCCACGGTCAGAAACAAGGCATCCACGGTCGGAAACAAGGCATCCACGGTCGGAGTCAAAGCATCCACGGTCGGAAACAGGTCATTGTCTGAAGACAATAGGTCATTGTCTTCAGACGCTAATCCTTATGATTCAGAGGCTAATCCTTCGGCAATGGGTCATTGTCTTGAGGCAATAAAGAAGATTCACCACTAAGTTACACGAAGTTGCACAAAGTATCTATTCTTCTTCTTACTTTGTGCAACTTTGCGATACTTCGTGGTTTTTTTTCTTAACTTGGTTTACAAACCATAAGTATAATCTCAATTGTGGGTCAAGTTTAGATCTTGAGGGAGGTAGTTTATAGCTATCTGCGTTTTCATGTGGTTCATTATAGCACAATCGGTGAAAAATGCAAGGCGCAAGGAGATACCTTAGGGTGTAATGCACTCACTCGGTCGCAGATGGTGTTGATGACTCGTTCATCATGGGATACAAACAGTATCGCGGTATGATAGGCTTCCCGGATCCTTTTGAATAGCCGCAAAATTGCCGCTTGATTTTTCGTGTCCAAAGCAGTGGTCGGTTCATCGGCGATCAAGAGACTGGGCCGGTGTACCAAGGCCATGGCGATCATAACCCGCTGGCACATGCCTCCGGAAAGTTCAAAAGGATAACATGCCATAATTGCTTGGGGCTGACTCAACATGACCTGGTCAAGCATGGCTTCCGCGATTTCAATACATTCCCCTTTGCTGGCGCTGCGCCGATGGGCACGGATAGCCTCAATAAACTGACTGCCGATGGTCCGGCTATGATTCAATGCCTGCATGGGGTTCTGAAAGATCATCCCTATCTCTTTGCCTCGGATATGCCGCCATTCCTTTTCACTCAGGGTTGTCAGGTCCAAAGACGCTGCAGCCGGTATCGTGGCGGACACTGCCGTGCTTGGGGAATAACGGATGGCGCCGGTTTTGATATACCCCGGATGTTCCAGCATTCCAATTAAGGCTGTACAAAACACCGTCTTACCGCACCCAGAGGGGCCTACCAAGCCCAGGGTTTCACCTCGGTCCAGGTCCAGGCTGACTCCTTGTACTGGTTCAATAATACCGCCGGGAGTGGGAAAACAAATGGTCACGTCAGATACCCTCAGCATGGTATTCTCTTTCATGCTGGATCCAGGACATCCGCAAAGAGGGAGCGGGTGTAGGGATGGAGGGCGCTGGTAATGACCGGAGCGAGTGCTTTACTTGAAGGTAGGGTTTCTATAATTTTTCCCCCGCGCATGACGCAGATACTATCGCTTATCCGGGCGGTGAGGGCAATATCATGGGAAATGAAGAGACAGCCCATGCGGTTATGCTGTTGCAACGCCCTCAGAAGTTCCAGGATTTGTTGCTGGGTGTCGGCGTCAAGGCTGGATACCGGCTCATCACAGATAAGGTAATCGGGACGCACCGCCAAGGCCCGTGCAATCACGACCCGCTGGCGCTGCCCCCCGGAAAGTTCATGGGGATAGCGCCGGGATGTTGCAACCTCAAGGGCGACCCTTTCAAGGAGGCTCCCTATCCGCCGGTCTTTCTCCTTTCGAGACAGACCCTCGTAGTTATCCAGTGGCTCTGCCAGGGCCTCGTAGACAGTCCGCCGGGGGTCGAGGGAACCGCTCGAATCCTGAAAGATGATCTGTACCTGCCTGCGGAATTCCCGTAGGGAGGAATCACCTCGAAGACCTCGTCGCCGGGGAACTCCGTCAAGTTCCACCACACCACGGTCGCACTCTTCTAAACAACAGAGCAGCCGGGCCAGGGTTGATTTCCCACAGCCAGATTCACCGATAAGACCGAGGGTACACCCCCGCTCAAGCTGTATGGTCACATCTTGTACCGCAGGGATACTATTTTTATAGGTCTTATGTAAACTGATCGCCTTTAACAAATACCTTAATTCCTCTCTATTTTCTGTTCACCGCAGATGGCTTACCCGTGGACTGAGGGCATCCCGCAGGGCCTCTCCCAGAAGCTGGAAACAGACCGCCGACAGCATGATACAAGCAATGGTTGCTATCAGCATGTGCGGATTTTCCCGCATATACCCCCGCCCTTCCGCGAGCAGCGCACCCCATTCCGGCGCTGGAGGCTTTACCCCCAGTCCGATAAAGGACATGGAAGAGATACCGATGATCACCGAAGATATATGCAGCGTCCCATAAACGAGCATGTTTGGCAAGACATGGGGCAGGATGTGGAGGCGTATGATCCGCAAGGTCCCGCTCCCCAGCGCACGGGAGGATAGGACAAACTCCTTTTCCCGCACCGAACGGCTTATGCTCCGGGCAATGCGGGCATGCTCTACCCAGTATACTGATACCATGGCAAGCATAAGGTTGGTAAGCCCTGAACCAAGGATTCCGGCAATCACCAGGGCGAGGATGATGCTGGGGAAGGCGAGGAGTATGTCTATGATGGTCAGCACCACCGCGTCTATGAAGCCCCCCAGGTATCCGGCAACAACGCCGATCAGGGTACCCAGGATAAAAATAAGGGCCTCTACCACCAAGGCTGCCCCGAGGGTGGTCCTGGATCCGGCGATAAGCCGGGATAGGATGCATCGGCCAAGCTCGTCAGTACCCAGGGGATAGCCTGCTCCCGGCGGAGCGAGGATGTTCCAGATATTTGTTTTTATCGGATCCTGTGGACTCAGCCAGGGACCTAAGATAAGCACCAGTACAAAGAAAAGGACCAGGGAAGCTCCAACGATAAACAAAGGGTTATGGAACAGCTTGTTAAGCATCGGTAAAAATCATCCTGAGTAGTTCCCACGCCTGAACCTGGGATCCATGAAGATACAGAGCAGATCCGTGGCAAGGTTAATCCCCCCGAACAAAAAGGCGTAGAGCAGTACACATCCCTGGACCACCGGGTAATCCCGCTGCAGGATAGCGTCAATCAAATACTTACCAAGCCCCGGCCAACTAAATACCTTTTCCACCACCGCCGATCCTCCCAGCATCAAGGCAAGGTTCATGCCCAGGGCAGTAAGTATGGGGATGAAGGCATTTCTCATAGCATGGGACCAGAGGAGGTTCCCCAAGCCCACCCCTCGTGCTCGCGCCGCCCGGATGTATTCTTTGGATAATTCCTCTAACAGCGCCGTTCGGATGAGCCGGGTGTAATGGGCGGCTGGGGCGATGGATAAGACGAGGCAGGGCATAACCAGATGAGTAGGAGTTCCCTTGCCAAAGGAAGGAAGCCATTGCAAGTAAACCGCGAAGAGGAGGATACACAATAGCCCTACACAAAATGACGGGACAGACATGGCTACGATAGCAGTGATCCTGGTTATATGGTCCCACAGTCTTCCTTGGTACACGGCGGAAAGTAACCCTAAGGGAAAGGCAATTGCCACCACAAGCGCCATAGCGGGCAAGGTGAGGAGCGCGGTCATACGGAAATGGATGGATAGCTCCGCGATAACCGGCTCATTCGTTACTACCGAATTGCCCAGATTAAGATGGAGCACCGCCTTGATCCAGTGGACATACTGTACCCAGAGGGGCTGGTCAAGTCCCAGTTCCCTCCGGATCTGTGCCAGGGACTCAGCGGATACATCCATCCCCCGATCCTGCAAGCGGATATACGCGGCGTCTCCAGGGGCAAAGCGTAGTAGACAAAAAACCAGCACTGTAACGCCAAAGCATACGGGAATAAACTGCACCAGTCTTTTGACGATATATTGTTGCAGTGAAGCAGTACCCTGGTAATGCTCAACAGCTTCCACTCCGCGCCCCTCGCGAGCGCCCGAGACGCTATCGCTGTTCACTTTTCTATAACCGTATCCTTTAAGGCTCGGTTAATATGCCAGCAGCCAGCGGAGATGTCGAAGTTCCTGATGTTCCGCTTTGCCAAGCGTATACTGTTCCGGTGATACACCATCAGGGTTGGCGCATGGTCCATGATTTCTTTTTGAATCTCCCAATGCAATTCCCTGCGCTTCACCGTATCCATCGTTACGGCGAGTTCATCAATCAGGGCATCCAGCTTATCTGAGGTGTAAATTTTATAGTAGCTGTTGGAATGCCAATACCCCCGTTGGTAATTGAAGGAGGGATCATCGGTGGGAATAAAGGATTGCCCTACCAGGATCATATCATACTGCTTGCTTTCCTGGAGCGCATCCAAGGCGGCGCCTTCAACAGCATTGAGTTTGAGGTCAATACCCACCTCTTTCAGCATGTCCTGCATAACCGGAGCCAGAAGCGAATCCTCGGTATTCGCCGCCCCATAGATCAGGGTCAGGGTCAAGGGACTGCCGTTTTTTATCCGTATCCCCCCATTCCCCCGAACCCAGCCGTCCTGTTCGAGTAAGGTATTGGCCTCCTCGACATTATAGACAGGATTTTTCACCCCTGGATTCACCAGGTCTCCGTAGGCAGGGGAAAAGAAACCTCCCGGCGGGGACGCGAGGCCCGGAAGGAGATTGGTAATCATAGACTGCAGATCCAGGGCATGGCCCACTGCTTCCCGTACCGCAAGGCTATCCAAGGGGGCGCGATTTATATTGTAGAATATGACTACCGAGGTGTTCTGGGTCTTCTTGATTATTTGGAACCGGTCATCCTGCATAAGCCGCTTCACCACCGTGAGGGCCTGATAGCCGCTTATCATATCGATTTCCCCGGACTCGAGGGCGGAAGCCCGGGACTGGGGATCCGTGATGACCTTGAAGGTTATCTTTCTGAGATTAGGTTTGCCACCCCAAAAGTCATCATTGGCCTCAAACACATATTCGATATCCTTATCCCATTTGACCAGTTTATACGGCCCCGAACCCAGGGCCTCCGAAATACTGCCATCTTCATTGATAGCCCGGGGACTCACCATACTCATCATGGTCCGTGCCAGGTTGGAACTTAGATTATAAGTGGGCTGCTTCATATAAAAGACCAGGGTATACGCATCAGGAGTTTCGACCCGGTCCGTATCGGAAAGTCCCGGATATCCATCAAGGCGCTTGAAGTTTGCCAGGGCAGCCTGGGCGTTCCAAGGCTCCCCATCGTGGAATCGGACATTTTTGCGGAGTCTGAAGGTCCACATCATACCGTCAGGACTCATTTCCCAGGACTCCGCGAGTCCTGGGGTCTGCCTGAAGTTGGAATCAATTTCCACCAGGCCATTGTACACTAAAATCTGGGTATCATCGAGCATACCCTTGGCGGGATCAATATTGTGCAGGTCGAACTGATCGCCGATGATCAATTCCTGGGGTGGCGCCCCAGCGGCAGGGCTGCTCTGGGGTTTACCCCGGGCACAGAGAACCGTAGAAAAGGCAAAAAAAACAAAGACGGTACACAACGTTTTTCGCAGGTGAGCTAAGAAACACATAAAAACATCCTGAAAAAGGGATCCTTCCGGCAACTTCAATCCGAAAACGTACCACTTCATGGGGTACTCATACCTTCCTGGGTCATACGACGTATACCTCATGAAGGTAGCGTTCTTAAAATGGGTTCCATACTATATGAGGCTTCATACCTACACTATCGTATAATAGCCCATAAGAAAGGTTTGCGCAAGGGGACGCTATGCAGGGCGACGGCATTTACTTTTCACATCTGTTCAAAACCACAGAGGACACGGAGTTCACGGAGGTTTTTTATGAGGAAAACTCGCTTGGAGAAGAATTGTGCTGCGCCCCTTGAAACTTCAATCCCTTTCCATTATGGTATAACCATGACAGACACTCCGGAACCACCCTTCAACAGACTCGACCCCCTCAATGCGGTCCTATTTGAGAAACTTTTTGGCGAAAAAGGGGATGAGACACAGCTTTTAGCCTTACTCAAGCCCATCCTCGCCCGTACCAACCGGGAACTGGATGCGGTCACCATACTTGATAATAAGGACCTCATTCCCGATACCATCGGAAACAAGAAAGGAATCCTCGATATTAGGGGAAAGCTGACTGATGGCAGCCGGTGTAACATCGAAGTCCAGCGGAAAAGGCAGCTTGATTTTGTCCGTCGCAGCCTCTTTTATATGTCCTACGAATATGCCCATCTGCTTGTAAAAGGGCAGCACTATATTGAAATCCCGGATGTCATCTGTATTAATATCCTTGATTTTAACTATATTAACCTGGGCAACGAAAAAGAGCAGATTACCCCGGGAGAAGACTTTCATACCAGCTTTCATCTCTATGAAGACCATCATAAATCGTGCTTATTGACCAAGGCGATTGAAATGCATTTTATTGAAATGCCTAAATTTCGCGCATTCAAACAAAAGGACATTCAGCATAACCCCCTGCACCGGTGGTTATCGTATCTGGATATAGAAACTCCCCTAGCAGCCTGTTGGACTTCACCCCCTCTCCCCCCCCCTGACAAAATTAGTAAAAGCAGATAGAATGAAGGAATGAGCGTGAGATTAGTAAACATAGACCGGGATACACCGATGTTGTTTCCAGTAGATATGCGGGAATGGTTGCCTGAGAATCATTTAGTGCATTTTGTGATTGAC
>JAITQK010000199.1 GCA_031288975.1 Treponema sp.
AAATATCATGTCTTTTCTTCAAGGGTGTATGGTTGCTCTTTTTCATAGGCGTACTCCACCTCCATTACTACAATCATCCTAATCGTTCTGGTCTTTTTTATAGTTCTTTTTCCATAACTCTCAGTAGTATATGGACTTATAACCCGTGAACGGTTACGAAGATTGTTAGCTGAATATTTTAAAAAAAATGGTAGGATATTGAAATAATGCATCTGAAATAATCTAAACAACATGGGTACGGTACCTCGCCATCCCCCGGTTTGAGGAAATTCTTTTGTTACCTACTATGCCGGTGAAGCTATTTTGAGTTTTACCAAATCCGTGTCAACAATAGCAAGATATGCCGGTATGATTGTATCTTTTATAGGTAGACACAGACGTATACGCTTCGCCGCCTTCGCAGGGTAAAAGCTGACCATTCCGCAAAAACAAAAAAATCACAAAATTCCCAAAACCGCTTGACACTTATGTTAGCTCTCATTAACATGAGTGTCAGCAGTGGCTAACGAAATGAATATCAAAGGAACGGGGAATTATGTATTGGAGAATGGTAGGTGGCGCTCTTTTCCGGCAAAAAGGAAAGATGCTGATGGTGGCATTCACCGTTGCCCTGGGCGCGTCTTTGGCGACCGCCATGCTGAATGTGATGCTGGACGTGGGGGATAAGGTGAATCAGGAACTGAAGACCTACGGCGCCAATATCAACGTCTTGCCACGGGGGGCTTCCCTGCTGGAGGATATTTACGGTCTGGGTGAAGATTCCGGGCTGCCGGACAAATACCTGGAGGAAGGGGAACTGGGGAACATCAAGACGATTTTTTGGGCTTTTAATATTGTGGATTTTACGCCCTACCTTAAAGCCAGTGCGCGTCTTGGCGTTCAGGGCGGGATTCCCTCTGGGGAGGCGCACGTGGTGGGAACCTGGTTCAGCCATCACCTGGAACTGCCTACTGGGGAAGCGCTGGATACGGGGATGCGGAACATGAAAAGCTGGTGGGATGTGCAGGGTCGCTGGTTAAGCGATGACGATGAGAACGCCGCCATGGTTGGCCGTATCCCGGCGGAACGATACGGTATCAGCCTGGGGGACACCATTACCCTGGAAGCGAGGGGCCGCAGGACCACTTTTGTGGTACAGGGTATTTTCAACGCCGGCGGGGATGAGGATGAGGGGATCTATGTGCCCCTGGCTGCGGCCCAGGAATTGACCGGGCGTAAGGGCCTGGTTAATTCCATGGAAGTAAGCGCCCTCACCACGCCGGACAACGAGCTTTCCCGCCGGGCCGCCCAGGACCCCAAGAGTCTTTCGATTAAAGAATGGGACACCTGGTACTGCACGGCTTATGTCAGCGCCATCTGCTATCAGATTGACGAGGTCATAAGCGGCGCGGTTTCCAAGCCCATCAGACAGGTTGCCGAATCGGAAGGGGCCATCTTACAGAAGACCCAGCTATTGATGCTCCTCATCACCATCCTGAGCCTGGCCGGTTCCGCCTTGGCCATTTCCAACCTCGTAACCGCCGGGGTGATGGAACGGGCTGCGGAAATCGGACTCTTAAAGGCCATCGGCGGCCATGACGCACCCATTTCCGCGCTGGTCCTGACGGGTATCATAATTACCGGTATCGCCGGGGGCGTGGTAGGGTATTTTGCGGGACTTGGTTTTGCCCAGATCATCGGGCAGTCGGTATTCGATCAAGCCATCGAGATTAAACCCATGGTCATTCCCCTGGTGGCGATTCTCGTGTTTCTGGTAACCTTGGCAGGGAGCATCCCTTCGATCCGGCTGCTCCTGTCCTTGAGGCCCGCGGAGGTTTTGCATGGGCGGTAGATGGAAAAAGCACTTTACTTCAGGATAAAATGGTGAACAGAAATATCATCGGTATTAACGGCAGTCCCCGGAAAGGGTGGAATACGTATCTCCTGGTGGAAGAGGCGCTCAAAGGGGCGGCGTCTAACGGAGCCGCAACGGAGCTTATCAACCTATACGACTTGGACTTTAAGGGATGTGTAAGCTGTTTTGAGTGCAAGCGGATAGGCGGCCCCAGCCTGGGAAAATGCGCCCGCAAGGACGGCCTTAGTCCGGTGCTGGAAAAGCTCGCCGCCTGTGATGGCTTTATCATCGGTTCGCCCATCTATATCGGGGAAGTAACAGCTGGCGTGCGTGCGCTTTTTGAGCGGCTCACCTTTCAGTACATCTCCTACCGCAAGGACGGTTCCACCTTCAACCCCAGGCGCGTCCCATCGACGCTTATCTACACGATGAACGTGCCCGAATCGGCCCTGGATGAGACAGGGTATAACGATAAATTCAAGTTTTATGAGGACCGGATGAGCCACATCATCGGACCCGCGAAAACCCTGGTCTGTACCGAAACCTGGCAGACCAAGGATTACCGTAAGTACGAGATGTCCATGTTCAACGAGGCGGAACGAAAGAAGCGACGGGAGACGGTCTTTCCCTTGGACAGGGCGAAGGCCTTTGCCCTTGGAGCGGATTTGGCCGGCCTTGACGGCCGCTAAAGGACAAAAGCAATGAACAAACAGCAGCGGTTCACGAGAACCTCCTTCTACCTGAAAATGACGGTGAGTGCACTTCTTCGCCGCCGGTCCCGGATGCTGGTGGCCCTGTTGGCAATAGCCATAGGGGCGACCATCCTGTCGGGACTCATCACCATTTACTACGACATTCCCCGGCAGATGGGCCGGGAATTCCGTTCTTACGGGGCCAATCTCATCTTTATCCCCCAAGGCACGGAACAAACCATCCCCCTGGATAGGGTGGATGAGGCGATACAGTACTTCCCCGCCGAAAGCATTACCGGAATCGCCCCCTACCGGTATCTTATGATAAAGATCAACGAACAGCCCTTCATGGCTGCGGGGACCGATTTAACCGAAGCGCAGAAAACCAGTCCCTACTGGTTTGTGCAAGGCCGCTGGCCCGAGGCCCCTGGCGAGGCCCTCATCGGGCAGGAAGTGGCGGCCCGTATCCGGCTGTCCCTGGGCAGCGATTTTACCATTACCGGCTCTGGCGGCGTACTGGATGGCCGGGATTTCCGTGTGGCGGGGATCGTGCAAACCGGCGGTACCGAAGAAGCCTTTGTGTTCATGTCCCTCGAAGACTTTGAGGCCATGACCGGAGAAGGGGGAACCGCTGATGTGGTGGAGTGCAGCATTTCCGCATCGAGGGAAACCCTGGAAACCATTGCCAGCCGCATCAACGCCGAGGTGCCCGGCGTGGGGGTGCAACTGGTGCGGCGGCTTACCGAATCGGAAGGGGCGGTATTAACCAAACTCCAGGCCCTGGTATACTTGGTCACCGTCATCATCGTGCTCCTCATCATGATCTGTGTGGCCACCACCATGATGGCGGTGGTAACGGAACGGCGCAAGGAAATCGGTCTACGCAAAGCCTTGGGCGCCCCCAACGGGAGCCTGGTCATGGAATTTCTGGGGGAAGGGGCTTTCCTCGGCGGCTTTGGGGGACTTCTGGGGGCGCTCTTGGGATTTCTCTTTGCCCAGGGCGTAGGGCTTAATGTGTTCAACCGAGCCATCACCTTTGAACCCCTGCTCATACCGGTAACCGTTATGGCGTCTATCATCATCACCGGTATCGCCTGTATCATACCGGTCCGGAGCGCCACCGACGTGGACCCGGCAGTTGTGCTGCGGGGAGAGTAGGGAGAAAAACATGGCTGAAACGCGGAAAAGCCTTTATGTTGAGTCAACCATCCCCAGTTATGCCACGGCGTGGGACAGCAGGGACGTGGTTACCCTTGGGCGGCAGGTGCAGACACGGGAGTTTTGGCGGAACGAACGGCATAGGTATGACCTGTTCATCAGCGACTATGTGCTTGACGAGATCCGGGACGGCGACCGGGAAGCGGCACAGAAGCGGCTCAATCTTGTTGAGGGCATTCCAGTCTACCCCAAAACTGCCGAAATAGACGCTCTGGCGGCAATGTACCGGAAGCTGCTGGGCATCCCTGACCGGGCAAAGGCAGATTGTGACCATCTGGCGGTGTGCGTCCTGGAACGTATCAATTATTTGCTTACCTGGAACTGCGCTCACTTGGGTCTTGCATCATACATAAAGGTGCGGGAATATAACGACAAGCATGGATTGTGGGTGCCCTTGCTGGTTACCCCAGAAATTATACAAGGCTTTAAAGAGGAAGTATGAACAAATACGCATATCCTTGGGACGACGAAATTATGGCGGAATGCCGGCAGCGCAAAGCCGAATTGCGGGAACGCTACGGCAGCACGGAAGCCTACAACAAGCACCTTGACGAGATGCGTCCCTACTGGGAAGCGCAGGGCTGGCACTATGTAACCGAGGAAGAACACGCCGCCCGTCTGGCCCGCGCCGAGGCTGCCGCTTCGCCGAAGGGGAAGAACAACGATGACTGACCATGAAAAACCGCGGATTGGCGTACAGGCCAATGCTGAGATAAGCACGGTGAAAGACATTATCCTCAAAACTGTTGACTGTGAACGGATTTATCTGTTTGGTTCCTATGCCTATGGGACGCCAGAGGAAAACAGCGATTATGATTTTTATGTGGTGTTGCAAGATGGAGATGAAAACCCAGTGTTTCCTGTTCAGAGGATCTATATGAACCTCCGCCAGATTAAACGTAAGACGCCGGTTGATATTCTCGCGGAACACAAAAGCCGCTTTGATGATAGAAGTTTGCTGCCGACAATGGAGCGAAAAATCGTACGGGAGGGAGTCTTACTATATGATGCTGCAAGAATTGCTTGAACAGTGGTTCAGCATTGCCGCCGATGATTTAACGGTGGCAA
>JAITQK010000003.1 GCA_031288975.1 Treponema sp.
TTCCGAATTGATTCTGCCAGGTTAAAAAAGCCCTTGGTAAGGGGCCGATACGTATAGTCCCAGCTTCCCGGACGGTGGATGATCCGGCCCCCAAACCCGGTCTTGAACCGGTACAGGCCAGCCATGGGATGTGAGGGGTCTTCCTGCGGGGGGATGCCGAAGAGGTCGTATACCAGACAGCCCGCTGCCTTGGCGTCCTCTATGGCCTGCCACTGAAGTCCATAAGTGGCCATGAGGTTCCGTTTCCGGTCCGATGAAGCCCCATACAGATAGACCGCATCAGGGCCCCGGAACAGAACGATAATACCTGCAAGCGGTTCTCCCGCGTGTTCCGCAAGGTATAGCCTCAGTTCTTGACTGTCTGCAGGATAATCCTGGGCATGGGCAAAAAGGGTTTTATAATACTCAATCCCGTGAATGGCGATGCGGTCCCGTTTGGCGGTCTTCCGCAGAAGCGCGTAAAATACCTCCAGTCCTGCCTCATCCAGCCGGTGTATGACGACCCCCTTCTTCTTTGCCAACCCGATGTTATACCGCCATTTATTCTTCATCCGGGCCAGTATGACCGATGTGGGGACAGAAATATCCACCAGTACCGTGTCTGGGGGCTGCACATCCGCCTCGGCTCGGATAAAGGGCTTATCAATAACAGGGAAGCGCGGTTCAGCATCCTCTTCGGTATACCAGGGAGGATCGAAACGGATAAAGGCTGTATTTTGTGGGAGAAAGGGTTGTATGGCGACGGCAAGCTCATGGAGGACCTGGTTTCCCGCCTGGTCGTCTGTGGGGAAATCAGGGGGAAGCTCCGGGCCCCAGGGCACATAGGCAAGGGAAATCCCCGGCCAGATCCGCCGCCGAATCACCATGAGGGGCATGGTGCCCCATGCCCCCCAGTCCGCAAGGAAAGGCCGGACATTCCATCCGAACCGCGCCTTGAAACTGCCCCAAAACCCAGATTGCAAGAAAGACGCCGCCCCATTACACTGGGTCAGATCCGCGGGAACAAGCCCCTTCAGGTACTGCCCAGAAAGGAGCATTAATGCACCTCCCCCGTGGCAATGACCTTGGTCCGCACTGGGCGTCCCTCCAGCGTCAGGGCCACCCCTCCTGCCAGGACTGTATGATCCCTTACAACCAGGGGGATTGAGAAGAAGGTATCTATCGTGATTTCAGCAGAAGGGGGTGAACCGGCATCAAGTCCCTCCAGGGTGACCACCGTACCAGTGGGTGTATCCCCGGCATCCAGCACTTCCACCCGCTCATGCCCGTCCGCGTCCTTGTCCGAAGCGGCCAGGAGCATACCCCGGCTTGCCACTCCCCGGAGCTTCGCTGCTTTCAGGTTATAGGCCACGATGATGCGTTTCCCCAGGAGTGCTTCCTCCGTATAGAAGGGCACCAGCCCCGACACAATGATCCGTTCTTCTCCGGCGATATCCAGGGTTTCGATGTAGAGTTTATCCGCCTTGGGGTGCCGTTCGATCTTCACGATTTGGGCAACCCGCAGGTCCAGGGTTTGGCTGAAGCGATGGGCAAGCTGTTCAGGGGTTTCAGGTTCGGGGACAGGCGCAGGTGCCGCTTCGGCCTTGCGTTCCGCCCGGTCCTTCTGGCTCCCGGAATACCGTTCCCGCAGTTCCTCAACCTGATCATCCTCCAGTTTGGAGAAGAGGACCTCGCTTTTCACCACCTGGGAAAGTCCCTGGTTTTGGCATAAAGCACCCCAGGAGAGAACGGGGACCTGGGTCCCGGCGTTCTTCTTGAAAGAAAGGCCCAAGAACGAGGCGATTCGTTCCGCAGCCAGGGGCATATACGGCTCAATCAGCACGGCAATGTCCCGAAGGATATAGCAGAGGTCCCGGATGAGGGCTTGGGCAGCAGGGGGATCCGCAGTCCGCTTCTTCCAGGGTTCGCCGTCCTGAAAAGTCTTGTTCGCAAAAGAAGACAGTTCAAAAATAGCCCGGAAGGCATCCCGCAGTTCTGCCCGTTCGAGCTTTTCGGTAATATCCGCCTCAAAACGCCGTACCGTTTCCCAGAAGGCGGGGTTTTCCGGCGCTGTCCCGTCTGGTATAAGGCCGCCGTAGTAGCGGGTTACAAAGGAGAAGGTCCGGTTCACCAGATTTCCGAGGTTGCCGATGAGTTCACCGTTCACCTTCTCCTGAAAATCCTTCCAGGTAAAGAGGGCATCCGCTTTTTCAGGCCGGTTATAGAACATATAGAAGCGCCACACATCAGGGCCAATCCCGGTTTCCATCACATCAGTACCAAAGACGCCAACTCCCTTGGATTTGGAAAATTTACCGCTTTCATAGTTGAGGTACTCGGTACTGGACATGTGATGCAGCATGGTCCACCGGTCCCCGGTTCCCAGGAGACTTGAGGGGAAAATCACCGTATGAAAGGGGATATTATCCTTACCAATGAACTGAAACAGCTCAACCTCATCGGGGTTTTTCCACCACTCATCGACAACGTGATGCCAGTCCGCCGTGGTTTCGGCCCCCAGGTTCCCGGTAATGGAAATATAGCCGATAGGCGCATCGAACCAGACATAGAAGACCTTGTTTTCATACCCCGGTTTGGGTACTGGAATGCCCCACTTGAGGTCCCTGGTAATGGCCCGTTCCCGCAGACCATCCCGAATCCACGCCTGGGTCATCTGGATGGCGTTATTCGTCCAGAAACCCTGAAGCGCCGCGTCCTTGAGCCATCCTTCAAGGCGCTCCTTGATACGGGGCAGGTCTATGTAGAGATGCTTCGTTGATTCCAGGGACGGGGTGGAACCACAACTGAAACACCGGGGTTCCTTAAGCTCCGTGGGGTCCAGGAGTTTCCCGCAGGCCTCACACTGATCCCCCCGTGCGTCGGTATCGCCACAATGAGGACAGGTCCCCCGGACGTACCGGTCCGCGAGGAAGCGCTGGCAATGGCCACAATAGAGCTGCTCAATGGTTCGTTCCAGAATAAAACCCTGGGCATCGAGTTTTTTGAAGATATCCTGCACGATTTCGGTCTGGATAGGGGTGGAAGTACGGCCGAATTTATCAAAACCGATGGTAAACCACCGGTAAATATCCGCGTGGATGGCGTGATAACGGTCACAGAGTTCCTGGGGACTTATCCCCTCCTCGACCGCCCTATTCTCCGTGGCAGTGCCGTATTCATCGGTACCGCATACATAGAGGGTCTCGTACCCCCGGAGCCGGCAGAACCGGGCAAAGGCATCGGCAGACAGGACCTGAATAAGATTCCCCAGGTGGGGTACATTATTAACATAGGGGAGTGCGGAGGTAATTAATCTTCGTTTCATAATGCTCTACTATAATAAATGGGGGAATGTATGGCAAGTCAACCCTGCCCAATTTACCGGTAAACATAGCAGGACATAAGCAAGGAGGTTGAAAACCATGCCGATAGTTTTGCTTTAATGGCAAAATCATTTAAGTGCTTTGATAGTTTGAGTAGTTCCAATTTTACATACACCTACAGAGACGCAAACACTTGAGTTCTAACGATGTGCGCTCCATTTATTTCGGTTAGGGAGAGTATATCACGGATTATCGCTACCTTGCAAAATTCATGCCAAGTTTCCACCCTAAGTTACGGCGCGGTGTCTACAAAGTCTTTACTTTCGCGAATCCGCTCTATAGTGACTCCCACATGTTCTGCCATGATGGCTTGGCATTTCGCCCTATCGCCGCTTTTCAGGCTGTCAATGAGGATGCGGTGGTACTTGAGTCCGTCACTGGTACCCAGTAAACGGACAATGTCGGTCATTGCGACCGAGAGCATATCATAGATAAGCCCATAAACCTTGATGATAATGGGATTTCTGCTTATTTCACCCAGCCGGTAATGAAACGAGATGTCCGCCTCACTGAATTCTTTAAAATCATCCACAGAATTCACCATAATTTTATAAATAGCTTCCAATGATTGAATGTCTTCCGCCGTGATCTTTTCCTGCGCAAGCCCTATGGTTCCCGTTTCAATTATCTTCCGGTATTCCAGAATAGTGATGAGGTCCTGATTTTTCTGAATCTGCATCATCGGATGAAAGGTATCGATATTCTCGATACAGAAAAAATTTTTTACAAAGGTTCCTCCCCCCTGCTTGGTTTCCACAAGCCCCAGAATCCCAAGCTGCTGAACGGCGGCCCGCACGGTCACTCGGCTCACCCCGAACATGACGCATAGTTCCTGCTCGGAAGGGAGTTTTTCGCCCTCCTTCCAGACGCCCTTCATAAGTTGCTCTTTAAGTTTTGCGTAAACCTGCGCCCGAAGCGACTCCGATTTGATCTTCTCAATAGTGTGCATAGGTTCTTTTTACCGAAAATCGCCCCTTTTGTCTATAATCGATAAAAAATCGCTTGACACAACTTATTAGTCATGTTATAACAAGATAAGTTACAAACATTACCATCTTCAAGGGAATGGTGTAACGTATAAATTATGGAGGAATATCTTATGAAGAAATTGTTACTGGCAGGGTTGCTAGCCCTATGTATGAGCATCCTATCCTTTGCGGGAGGCTCAAATGACGGGGCGGGGAAAACAATTACCCTCAACCTTTGGCATATCCAAACCCAGGAGGGGAGTAGGGTGGCCATTGATAATGCGGCGCGCCGTTTTGAAGCGGCGAATCCTGGCGTCAAGGTGAACGTTTCGGTATACGAAAATGATCCTTACAAGACCAAGATCAAGACGGTTACAGGAGATGAATTCCCAGATGTGTTCCATTCTTGGGGCGGGGGCTGGCTCAAGTCCTTCGTAGATGCGGGCTTGGTGCAGGACATTACCAATGAATCAAAGGCTTGGGCGGCCAAGGTGAGCGCCGACGCCCTCCGTTTTAACAGTTTTGACGGTAAGGTCTACGGCTCGCCCTATGCCAATACCTCAACCCCTCTGTATTACAACAAGAGCCTCTTTGACAAATATGGCCTCAAGTTTCCTGAAACCTGGGCTGAACTGGAAGCGGTGTGCGATACGTTTATTAAAAATGGGATTTACCCCTTTGCCCTGGGCAACCGGAGCAAGTGGCCGGGGGCTCAGCACTTTGTGTACCTTTCCATGCGCCTGGGCGGGCCGGACATTTTCCAGCGAGCCTTGGACAAACAGGTGAAGTTTACCGACCCGGCCTTTATTCAGGCGGGGGAGCTATTGCTGGACATGGTCAAAAAGGGCTGGTTCCCCGACGGTGTGAACGGCATCAACTATGATACCGGCGGCTCCCGTATGATGTTCTACACTGAGCAGTGTGCCATGATCGTCCAGACCAGCGGTTTCCTCACCTCCTGCAAGTCCGAGGCCCCTGACTTCTACCGGGATAAGCTGGCGGTCGGGCTTTATCCGGCCATTGCTTCTGGCAAGGGTAAAAACACCGACCTTCTGGCGGGTGAGAACGCCTTCTCAGTGGCTTCCACAAGTAAAAACAAGGAACTGGCTATCAAGCTTATCGAATTTATGTCTATCGATCCCCAGTTTCAACAGGATATGGTGGAAGCGGGACGGCTTCCGTCGCTTTTGGGTGTAAAGGCAACAGACATCCATTCCGCGGCGGCCCAGCAACAGATTGCCAATGCCTCCTATATGCAGAACTTTATTGATCAGACCCTGAGTCCCGCTTTAGGGGAAGTGCATAAGGATACGGTACAGGCGCTCTTTGGCGGAACCATGACTTCACAGCAAGCGGCGGAAGAGATGCAAAGAAATTTCGACCTCGAGTAGGAGTACATTATGGCTGTTCCCTTGGTGAATATGCATGCTCACGACCGTATCAAGCGCCGCTTTTCATTTGCCCTGACGGTGTTCTTGTTTTTGCTGCCTGCCTTACTGGTGTACGGGACGTATACTCTTAGCGGCATCGTAAAAACCTTTCACTACAGTACCCTGAATTGGTCGGGGATGGGGGCGCCGGAGCGGGCTGCGAGCATCGGCCTGGGGAACTACGCCCGTCTTTTTGCGGACAAGGCGTTTTTTCACGCTGTGGGGAACAATTTTTTGCTGGTGATTGTTTCTATTGTCTTCCAGCTTGGGGTGGGTATGATTCTGGCCCTAATATTGAATACCGGACGACAGGGGACCAGGGCGTTCAGAACGATTTATTTTATGCCCCTCCTGCTTTCCACGGTGGCGACCGGTATTTTGTGGCTTTTGCTCTATGACCCCTATACTGGTTTATTCAACGGTATACTCCAGTTCTTTTTTTCCGGGGAGCGTCTCTCTTGGCTTGGTTCGGAAAAAGTGGTGATGTTCGCGGTCCTCTTTGTCATTTGCTGGCAATACACCCCCCAGTATATGATACTGCTTCGGGCCGGTATGACCGGTATTTCTGAAGACATCTATGAGGCGGCGACCATTGATGGAGCGTCAAAGTGGCAGCAGTTTTGGAAGATGACCCTGCCGCTTTTGTCGGGGACGCTTAAAACCTCGGCGGTACTGTCGATTGTCGGTTCCTTGAAGTACTTTGACCTCATCTGGATCATGACCGGTGGCGGTCCCAGCGGGTATTCGGAACTCATGGCTACTTATATGTATAAACGGGCCTTCAACGAAGACCGCATGGGTTTGGCCAGCGCTAGCGCCGCCTGTATGGTGTTGATTTCCTTTGTAGTAATTGTGATTTTTCAATTTATGACCAGGTCAAAGGAGGAGCAATCATTATGATTCAAAAATCCAACCAGGCCCTGTCCGTATGCTTTTATCTCCTCTGTCTTTTCTTTCTGGTGTTATTCGGCTTCCCCTTCATACTCATACTGCTGATGTCTTTTAAATCCCAAACAGAATATATGACGGGAAATTACTGGGGATTTCCCCAGGCGCTTTTTCTTGGCAACTATCAGAAGGTCCTGCTTTCGAGTTTTAATATTTATTTTCTGAACAGCGCCATTGTCTCTCTTGCTTCGGTGCTGATAACGGTGATCATCGCGTCCATGGCGGGTTATGTGTTTGCCAAAATGCGCTTTAAGTTCTCTGGCGCGGTGCTCCTCTTCTTTGTGGTGGGGAT
>JAITQK010000054.1 GCA_031288975.1 Treponema sp.
ATGGCGGTAGAGGTGAAACGTGAGCCAGATGAAGAGGATGTGAAACATCATCTCAAGCGCATGAAGTTAATGCGGAAATATCCGCTTGATGAAATAAAAGGGAAAAGGCTATTGGGCGCTATTGCTGGCGGCGTGGTTCCCAAGACTGTGGGGGATTATGCACACAAATGCGGTTTTTTTGTGCTTGAATTGAACGGCGAACAGGTGAGCCTGGTAGAATCGCCAGAGGATTTTGAGCCGTATGAGGTATAGTGTGGACTTTTTAACTTGAGATACTAAAGGATTGATACATGGAATACTGGCCCCTTTTTTCCAATGTTGATATGCTCAGAATGGCGCGGATCATCACCAAGTACGTGCGCTTCCTCGATCCCGCGGTCATCGATGCGGTGGCCAAGGATAACCTCCTCCAGGCCGCGCAGTGGAGCACCAACCTTATGGAACGCGGCATTGATCCCCGGCTCTACCTCTGGGAAGGCTCTTCTTGCTGCTTCCCCGGCATCAGGCGCTACTTCGGGGCTGAGGAAAAAGCCTTTTGCGGCAAGGAGCCGGTACCGGGAGTGCTCTTTCAAGACGCCCTGGAACTGGATTTCAACGAGTACCCAAAAAAAATCTGGGAGTATGTCCAAGGCGACGTCCCGCGGGGCTATACCCTCATGCACATCCTGGGTCATGTGGAGATCAATAACCAAGTCCGGGCAGAACTTGACATCAACCAATACCTCCGGGGCAAGGACATCTACGGCCTGTTCACCAGCCCTGCAAATACTGTCTATGTGCCTAACACTTTTGTAGCTATCATTAACGCCAACCCTCGGCTGCGGGGACTTTTAATCACCAAACAACAGGAACTGTACAGCAGCGTGTGCGCCCTAGTCCCGCCAATGGTGCGGATTCTGCCTCACTCAGAGACTGGAGGCTGGAAGTTCAAGTCCTTTGAATGGGCGCCCTGTTCAGGCCGCAACGCGACCTCCGCCGGTATCCAGGACTTTCTGCAATACCGAAATGCAATGATGGACAAGAAAGCTATGATTTTAATGGAAGCATTGACAAACCAACAGGATCTTGGCTAGACTTAGGCTGAGGAGAAAAAGGAAAAAAAGGAGACAAAAGAGAAAAATTGGTATTCCTGACGATTATCCTTATGGGGGTGGTCCTGTTCCCCGTTATCGGGGTGATTGTGCTGCTCAGGAAAACCGCCGGCCACCAGGAGGAGCTTGACCGGAGCTTTGAACGGATCAGGCTGCTTGAAGATAAAGTCCACATGCTTGAGCGAAGCACACCCGTTACCCCTTGGGAATCCCCACTATCGCAGACGGAAACCGCTCTGGAACCGGCGGAATTGTCGCAGGTACCGGTGGGTTCACCGGTGGCGGCGCTTCCCCATGCTGCCACCCCCTCTGGTATACGGAAAGCTATCAGCTCCTTTATCCACGAGGGGAACCTCTGGGCAGCAGGGGGCATCCTCTTCCTCATCGCAGCCTTTGCCATGCTGATAGTCTATCTGGCACGGCACGGGTTCTTTACCGTGGAAATGGGCATTGCCGCTGCCGCCGTGACCGGACTTGGGATGCTGGTCTTTGGCTGGCGGCTCAGAGGACGACGACCCCTCTATTTTCTCCTCCTCCAGGGTGGAGGCGCCGGTATCCTCTATCTTGCCGTGTTCGCTGCCCATAAGTTCACCCCCTATTTTCCCGCCCCGGTTTCGATACTCCTGATGAGCGTCCTGATACCCCTGGTGGTATTCCTTGCCCTGTTTCAGAACTCCCAGCCCCTGGTCATCTTCGGCTTCCTCGGCGGATTTGCCGCACCCCTGCTCCTTGCGGACACCGGAGGCGGTCATACCTTCTTCTTCTCCTATTATCTGGTCCTCGATCTTGGCGTGCTGGCCATCGGCTATTTCCGGCCCTGGCAAGGTCTCAACCTCCTGGCCTTTCTCTGCACCCTGGGGGTCTCCCTGTTTTGGGTGATGAGCCGGTATGGACCTGCCGCGTTCTGGACCACCGAACCCTTCATCATGGCCTTCATTGGGGTCTTCACCCTCCTGGAAATCCACCTGCTGGGGGATAAAAACACGAACCAGGAGGAACGCCTCCACCTCAATGGCAGTGACATTCTGATGATACTGGCCACACCTTTTGGAGGGGCCTTGCTGCAATGGCGGATTTTTTCATATATACCTCACGGGTATGCCATCATCAGTAGCATCTTTTCAGTGCTGTACCTGTTGTTGAGCCTCACCATCCTGAAACGAATGGGCAAAGCACTGCGCCCTGTTGCGGAGGGCTACCTGGCTCTGGCGCTCCTATTGGCGAACCTCGTGATGCTCCTGGAGTTGCCCCTTCACATAACCAGCGCGGTCTGGGCTGTCGAAGGGGTGGTGGTTATCTTTTTCAGCAGGCGATTGCGGGATAGCCTGGGGCTGAACCATCTGCGGGTTATGGCCACAGGGTTTATCCTCCATAGTGCAGGGGCAATAGCCTTTGTCCTGGAACGATCCCCCGTCAATTCAGGCACCCGGTTTACCGGTTCCCTCATCATCGCCCTATCCGCTTTTATCATCCTCGTCCTGATCAACCGTTTCAAGAAATCCCCTGCCCAAACGCCGGAAGGGAACCTGGTGAACCTTGAGTTGTGGCTTCCCCAGGTCTCGCTGATCCTGGGGATCTGGGCCTATACCTGGTGGTTCGGCGGGTGGTTTTTTGAATTGCCCCGATTCCCGGGCAATGAGCATCTTGGAAGTATCTATCCCTGGACAGCCTTCTTTATCCTCTGTTCTGTTACGAGCATCGGGGCCTTTGGCATGGCTCGTTACTTCCAGTGTCAAGTTTTCAAGATTGGGGTCATTCCCGTCCTGGCCTTTGCCACGCTCCAACCCCTGGGGGTGTTGCTGAAAGGGCTTGCGGTGTCCCGTGACTTTTTTATCTATAATTTCTTTGAACCCCCCAACCAGTGGGGCTGGCTCCTCTTCTTTGCGGTCCAGCCGGTACTGCTGGTGATCCAGGGGAGGGAAGTGGCCGCCAAGAAACCCGGGGCCAAGCTCCACGGGGTCTGGCTATTCCTGGCTATCCTCATCACCCTGGGGGTGCTGACATCCACGCTCCGCGCCCAAACCAAGCTCTGGAACCTCGCCGAATCCTGGACCAGCCTTGCAGGGATACTCCCGGTCATCGCAAGCCTGGTGCTGCTATCCCGCTTGTCCGTTTCGCCGCTCCCCCTGTTTGGCGTCTCCATCTCCCTCAACGCCTCCACGTTACCCCTGGTGTATTGGAAACTGCTCGGCTGCATCCTCCCCCTGCTCCTCTGCGCCATCGCGGGCCTCTGGTTTCTGGTTATGCTGTTCTTTGCAGGGAACCCCTCACCGCTTCCCGTGTATCTCCCCGTCCTCAGCCCCCTGGATATACAGCAGGGCTTGTGCATTGCCGCCATCCTCCGCTGGCTGCTCCGCGCCCGGATGCTCCCTGAATCAAGGGGGCGCCACATGGAAAAAATCGCGCTTATCCTGGGGGATCTGATGATCTTCCTTTGGATTATGGCCATCATCGCCCGGAGCTGCCATTTTTATCAGGGGATACCCCTATCCCTGGTTCCGGCAAGCCCCGAGTTTCACCGCTGCCTGTTCATCTTCTGGGCACTCTACGGAATCGCCCATATCATCGGAGGACACAAACGCGCTCAACGTCCGATCTGGATAGCCGGGGCGGTCCTCACGGTTACCGACATTGGGAAGCTCCTCATCTTTGATCTTGCCGATACCGGTGCGCTGCCGCGGATTGTGTCCTTCTTCATTGCCGGGCTTATCCTGCTCTTCATCGGCTGGGCCGCGCCCCTGCCCCCGGTGCTCAAAGCCAAGCCTGAGCATCAGGAGGAGGAACCGGATCAATCAAAGTAAGCGAATTTTTTTCGTTTAAAAAGCCAAGCGCATATTTCGACATTCGAGTGAAGGCGAGTAGCGGCCAAAAGGCAAAAAAAAGACCCGCCAGATGGCGAGCCTTTGTTTAAATACAGTGAGTTTCCCAGAACTTATACAATTTTAGTTTAGGTACAATCCGAATTGAACACACATATAACAGGGATTCTAATTCATCTTGCATAAATATTTCATAAGCACGCCAATGTTCCTGATAGTCTTGAGGCAGCCGGGCCTGATCATTCAGACTTCTGAATAGTACCCGCACGTAATCATCTTGACAGAGGTATATGATACTCTGTGCGACTTTCACGAGGACATGCTTTGTCTTTTCACATTCCCCATAAAATGCATGCCGGGAACACCAGTCCACATGTTTCTTTACATTATATTCATACATCATGAGATGATTCGCTGCCGGAAGATAGAGGGTAAATTTCATATCTTGATTAAAGCCCCCTTCAATGGCGCGCATATAGTCTGAAAGTGCGTTGGTCAGCTCTGTTTCTTCGTTTTCCGCGATGATGTAGTTGATAATGTCTTTTTCAAAGGGTTTTAATGATTGCAATTTTAGCATGATGCGATTCATCCTGGTGAGCAGGATGCCTTACTGATAACCAGATGATCTATTCAGAAAATCTGTATATGCTTTTTTGATACCATCCTGCAACAGTGTCTGTGCTGTATAGCCCAAAGCCGAAAGCCGTGATATATCGCAGCATTTTCGCGGGGTTCCATTCGACTTTGAGGTATCCCAGGTGATACGACATACTGCATCAGGTACTGAATTACCAGCCCCTTGTTCTTTTTCGTATACCACGGCGCGTACTGTTTCCGCAAGCTCCTTGATACTGAGTTCCTGTCCGCTCCCGACATTGATGAAATCCCCGGCGCCGTTGCGGATATCCCATGCATCCTTGTGTTCCATGAGATATACCACCGCATGGGCCAGATCATCACTGTAGAGGAATTCACGTAATGGCGAACCGTCCCCCCAGAGGACCACCTGATTAACACCGGAAACTTTCGCCTCATGGAATTTCCGTATCATTGCCGGGAGTACGTGGGAGTTTTCGAGATCGTAGGTATCGCCGATGCCGTATAAGTTGGTTGGCATTACGGACAGAAAATTAGTCCCGTACTGTTTGTTGTATGCAGTGCATAATTTGATAACACTGATTTTTGCCAGCGCGTAGGCATCATTGGTCGGTTCCAGCGCACCGGTCAGGAGGGATTCTTCTTTTATCGGCTGTTCCGCCATTTTAGGGTAAATACAGGTTGAACCAAGATTCAGCAGCTTTTTTACACCAGCGGTATAAGCCGCATGAACCACGTTAAAACCAATCATCGTATTCTGATAGATGAATTCCACGGGATATGCGGAATTAGCACCAATACCGCCGACTTTTGCGGCGGCAAGAAAGACATATTCAGGCTGCGCTTCACGGAAAAACGCACTTACTGCTCGTTGATCGAGTAAATCAAGTTCCTGGTGTGTCTGGGTAATGATATGCGTATAACCTTTTACTTCCAAGGAACGCATAATTGCACTTCCTACCAGTCCCCGGTGCCCTGCAATGTAAATCCGGCTTGATGTTTCCATACACCCTCCCCTACTCGTAATAGTTTTCTGTTTTGTATCCACCGTTCCGTAAGTGCAATTCCCGTTCCGCCAATTTGATGTCCTGCTGTACCATCATCCTGACCAATTCCGGTAATCGCACCTTTGGTTTCCAGCCAAGTTTCATTATGGCCTTCGTCGGGTCTCCAATTAATAACTCCACTTCCGCTGGCCGGAAATAGCGAGGGTCGATTTCTACCAATACTTTTCCATCGGTGATATTAACACCTTTTTCCCCAACTCCTTTACCTTCCCATCTTAAGGTAATCCCCGCTTCTTGGAAAGCCATAGTGATAAAATCCCGCACGGTTGTAGTTACGCCAGTTGCCATCACATAATCATCCGGCGCTTCCTGCTGCAACATAAGCCACATGAGTTCTACATAATCCCCGGCGAAGCCCCAGTCCCGCTTGGAATCAATGTTGCCCATGTAGAGTTTGTCCTGTAATCCCAGCTTGATACGGGCGGCGGCACGGGTAACTTTACGGGTTACAAAGGTTTCTCCCCGGATGGGGCTTTCATGGTTAAAAAGAATACCGTTACAGGTGTACATACCGTAGCTTTCCCGGTAGTTGACGGTAATCCAGTAAGCGTAGAGTTTCGCGCAAGCGTATGGACTGCGGGGATAGAACGGGGTTGTTTCTTTCTGTGGCACTTCCTGGACCTTACCGTACAGTTCTGAAGTTGAAGCCTGATAGAACCGGACTTTCTGTTCCATACCGAGAATACGAATCGCTTCAAGCAGCCGGAGGGTTCCAATACCGTCATCATCGGCGGTGTATTCGGGCACTTCAAAGGAAACCTGCACATGGCTTTGCGCGCCGAGGTTGTAGATTTCGTCAGGCTGTACCTGCTGTATGATACGGATGAGGTTGGAAGTATCCGTCAGATCACCATAATGGAGAATA
>JAITQK010000103.1 GCA_031288975.1 Treponema sp.
AAAGCTCTGACCTTTTCGACGTCTATCTCAGCCAGTTCCGCCGTCTGTTCCGCTGAAAATCCCTTATTAAGCAGGTTTTTCGCAATTTTAAGGGCTTTTTTATCTTCGCCCCTGGCTTCACCTCTGGCTTCACCCCTGGCCTCGCCTCTGGCCTCGCCTCTGGCTTCGCCCCTGGCCTCGCCCACGGCTTCCCACTTTGCTACAAGCCCGGTTTCTTCAAGGGCTTTTTGAAATTCCAACTCCGTATCTGGAAAAGCCAAGTCAATATCCGTCATTTTGAATGCCCCCCTAATGATTTCTGGATTTGCTCTAATTATAGCATAAAAATATGCCCGAATGTCAGCGTCTTTTTCATGCCGGGCTGTTTTTTCCACCAGCGCAAGGGCGCTGGCCTTGTCCAGCTTGTTCCCCAGGCCGCGAAGCCACAGATCCTCATCTGAAACCAGCCGCTTGCTTTCGATTATTTGTATGGGAATGATATCGCCTTTGACATGATAAATGCCAGGCCATGGTTCCTCAATGTGATACCCCCGGACTTCTGTAAGATGGTTTAAGAGTTCCCGGGGATGGCGTGTTTCCACTACCGTTATCGTCAAATCCGTCACAGCCACCTGATCTTTGTTGAGATAGAGGTAAAAACAGGCGTACCCGTATACTTTGTAGAAATCAGCGACCGAAAAATAGTCTGTGGGGCTTTTGAATTCGCATATGTTATCTTTACGGAAGATAGCGGCAATATCCTTCTTAATAACCACATTTTTGAGCTTTTTTATGATTACCGCATCAACTTTTAAGGGTTCGTCATTCAATTCAGTCTCGAATTTGAACTCTAAAACGTCCTGATACTCTTCAAATTGAAGTTTTATAGCGCTGCGGAAGGCCGGATGCCAGGCAATCCGGTCTGTATTTTGGATATTTTCAGCTTTTTCCGGGCTTTTATCTTCTGCCATAGTAATAATATATGACAAATTTGAAAAAAAATCAACAAAAATTGGCAGGGGGGACCGAAAAAGACGTCATAATGAGGGGAGAAGAAGCTGCCCAAACTTATGCGGGCAGTCCGGTTCATTGGGTATTTTAGCAGGATCATCCGGAATGCCCCTACCGGTTCTACCCGCTGGGGCTTACGATTTCGGCTATCGGTTTCAACGGACGCAGGAATACTGCCGCTATTACGGTGAATACCGCCATTAACCCGGCGGCGCTGATGAAACACAGGAAAAAACCGCCCGCGTCAATAAGAAGTCCGAAGAAAATTTGGCCGAATGCCATACCCAGATCAAAACAGAGCCAATAGGTGGCGCTTGCAGCGCCACTGCGGCTTGGGGGCGAAAGTTTCAAGCACAAGGAATTGAAGGTTGGCGCCGACATGGCGTTGAATATCCCTCCTATGATGCCATTGATAATAAAGGCCGTCTCACTGAGGGTGAGCGCAAGATAAACATAACTCATGATGATCAGGATAAGCGGCGGTAGGACAACATGACTGGGTTTTACCCGGTCCATCCTTTTCCCAATCAGGATACGGGTTATCAGTGTACAGCCGGCCGAAAGCAAATAATATACCCCAATGCTTTTAAACCCCTTGGAATTGGCGAAGACAATCATAAAAACCACGGCCCCAAGGGACATCGACTGAAAGCCCTGCAGGATGGCAGGGCGTAGTCCCCGTTTTTCGATATAATTGTGTATATCAAATTTTCCCGTGCTTTTCGGCGCGGCTTTCGCAAGACCGTGTTTATAGCCGAGTAGCGCCGCGATCATCGCCGCTGTCAGGCCAATGCCTCCGGCGGCAAGCAACGGCAGCCTGTAATTCTGCGTCTGTCCGCCGGAAATTGCTATGCCCATCAGGACGAGGGCCAGGGAAGGGGCCACGGCGCCTGTCAGCGTGGCGTTTAGGCCATAATAGCCGATGCCTTCGCCCAGGCGTTCCTTGGGAAGTACGTCCGCCGCCGCGGCGTTGGAGGCCGTGGAATTGAGGGAATGTCCGATGCCCTGCATAAACTTAAAAAGCAGTATGATTGCAAGAGATGAAGAGAATCCAAGGGCAAGGAGCGCCATGCCGATAAAGAGAGCTCCGATGATCATGATCATGCGCCGTCCGTATCTGTCGGTCATATTCCCGGCAAAAAAACGGCAGGCCATACTCGCTATGGTAAATATGGTGCCCAGAAGGCCGCTTTGGGCATTGCTGTATCCAAGATCATTGATTACAAAAAGCGGCAGTACGATATTGGACATTCCCATATTGATCTGGCATAAGATCGAAAAAATAAATACCAGTATAAAACTGCCGTTCCATAACCGCGAGGATTGTTCGTTATGCGCTGTCTCCATAATATCCCCTAAATTAAATCAAGCCGGTAATTCCGAGGGCCGCCTGGTTTAGACGCAGCACATTGGCTACCTCCTTGCAGTCACCCAGCATATAATAGCAGGCGCCTGAGTCAACATAGCGCAGCGCCTCTTCGGTCTTGGATCTAAGACCAGTTGATACAATTACCGTATCAGATGGAACAAGTTGTTTATTGTTATCCTTGTCGGTATACACTACGCCTTCCGGCGTAATGGCCGTGACCGTAGCATTGGTAAGCAGAGAAAGGCTGTCGGACAGCTTTTCCCATGCGCGGATAAACAGGCTGCGGTAATGGGTGGGCGTGGTATCGGACGCAAGTTCGCCGGTCATTTCAAGGACCGTAACCTGATGACCATGTTCGGCCAGATGCATTCCGGTTTCAACGCCGATCTCCCCTCCGCCTATCACGACGACCTTTTTTCCGATTTTGTCCATGCTGCGATAGGCATCTACGGCGTTGATCACCTGGGTGGAATTAATGCCCGGTATTGATGGCATGAGTGGCTCGGAACCCAGGGCGGCGATAACATAGTCAAAGTTTTGACTCTTAAGCTCCTCCGGGTCCGGCGCGGTGTTCAACACAACCTTGACACCGTGTTTGTAGGTCTGCCGGATAAGGTAATCCATATAGTCCTTCAAGGGCCATTTAAAGGAAACACCCACCGCCGAATTGATCAGTCCGCCAAGACGGTCCGTCTTTTCGTAAAGGGTAACCTCGTGGCCCCGCTCACTCAACAGGATAGCAGCCTTCATACCGGCGGGGCCGCCTCCGACAACGCAGACCTTTTTATGCTCCCTGGGGGTGTCGAAGAGACGGTCGATCTTGTGTTCATAACTCCAGGTCGGATTAACGGAGCATGCGTCTATCCAGGGATCTTTCCTGTTGGTCCTATGGCACTTGTTACAGCGGAGGCAGGGAACTATATCATCAATCCGTCCTTCGTAAATTTTTTTCCCGTATTCGGGATCGGCGATAAAGGCCCGGGCCATGGAGATGATATCCGCCTTGCCCTGGGCGATGATCTCCTCGTTAACATCGGGGTCGTGATAGCCGCCCAGAGTCTGGATGATAACCGGGTTTTCCCGGTCCTTAAGCGCCGCCTTGACCGCCGCGGCAGCCTCCAGATAGGGCCTGACAGGCTCAAATTGGGTGACATGACGCGGGTCGATTTCATCCCCCACGACGCTGACGATGTCGGCATAGCCTTCGAGCATCCTGCAGGCTTCAACTGAATCCTCCAGGGTCCAGCCGCCCTCTTCCGGCACGGTGATATCGGTTTCCACAATGAAATCCCTGCCGCAGGCGTCCTTGATTGACCTGCATACGGAGAGGATGTAACGCATACGGTTCTCTAAACTGCCGCCGTATTCATCGGTTCGCTTATTGGTCAAGGGCGAGAGGAACCGGGTATTGCCCACGATTACCCCGTCGATCCCCAACTCTTTCAGGATCAGGGCCTGCCCTGCGGCCACGCCGATGGAGTGTTGGATCATCTCCCGGGTAAAGGGTTTGGAATAATGCTGACCAAACATCTCGCTGATCGGATCGCCCATGATATACATGGACAAGACGCCGTCGGACACATCGTAAAAATCCGGCTTCCCCTCAGGCCCCATACTGGCGCCGGGGCCGAACATCGGCAGTTCGAGCATCAGCGGCGCCAGACACAGGGAACCGTAGAGGTGTATCCCATCGGCCACCTGACCGATATAGTGCTGCTGTTTAAGATCATCCACACCGTAGGGCGGCATATAGTGGTCACCCACCGGCCTCTTTGAATCGAATTCGATGCCGGGGAAGGTAACGATGGCCGCGCCGTTACGCGCCTTGTTGATGAAGTGGGTGATAACATTTTCGGTCGGATAGGTTTCCGGTCCCTGGATAAAATGTTTTTTGAAGTTTGCGGCCGCCATACGGTTTTTAAGAACCTTACGTCCGATCTTAAGCGGAGAAAGTAAATGTTGATAATTTGTATTCATAGTGCCTCTCTTGTTCATGGATGATATAAAACAGAGGCGGAAACAACGTTTCCGCCGTATATCGTTACCTTATTCGGCCGGGGTCCTGGCGGCCCTGTCCGCGGCGTCTTTTAGAGCGCGGGCATCCAATTCTTCCCGTATCTTCGTCCAGTCTTTATTGTTCATCGTGAAGAATATGAAGATCAGTGTGGCAACAACCATGCAAAGGCCAGGCATGCCAAGGAAAAGAAATTTGATCGCCCCCGCAGCCTGTTCGTTAACGCTGCCGCCGCTATAGCCTGCCGCACTGAGTACGAAACCAAGGACGGCGCTGGAAATGCCCATGGTGATCTTTTGGAAGGCCCCCGCAAAGGAGGAACCAAGCCCTTCCTGCCTGACGCCGAACTTCCACTCGCCGTAGTCAATAGCGCGGGTAAGAAGTACGGCCTGGGATCCGTTGAGGCAGGAACCGAAGCTCTGACGGATCACCATGAGGACGATGAATATGATCATTGTATTCACGCCAAATGCCCACATGAGGAGCGAAAATATGGCGCCCCCCACGCAGCAGCACACGGCGATGGCCTTCCCGTCGAAGAATTTTACCACCCCAAGGATGATCAGCGGCGCCACCATCATAGGAATGTTCATAACCGTGATCAGCATACCGATATTTTCCATGCCGCCCAGGATGTACTGGGCGAAATACGCCATGGAACCGATGGTCAATCCAAGGGACAGGGAATTGAACAGTCCCGCAGCCTGGTAACCCACCCAGTATTTGTTGCAGACGAGTGAGCTGAATTGTTCGGCCAGCCCTATGCTTTTTTCCGTGCCCTTCATCGCCTTACGTTCCGCTTCAATGCGTTCCAAATCGACGCCTTTGCGCTTCTCCGTCAGCAATATACCTGTCAAGATGATGAACACGACGGTGGTACCGGCCAGAATCCAGGCCAGGGCACGGTATCCCGCGAGTTCAGTATCGAAGGCCTTAATGACGGGGGTGATGATCCAACCGGTGACGGTGGCGCCGATGTTGACGGCATAGGAAGCTATCCAGATAACGATCATACGGACCTTTGAATTGTCGCTCACAATAGACGGAAACATAAACGCGGGCAGCCGGACCGTTGTTAGGAAGGTACAGTACAGATTGTAGATGACGGCCGCCCATATTACTTTAAGAGCGGTGGATGCCGAAACGGGAACCATCCACATAAGACCAATGGTAACCGCCACGGGGAAAGCCATCCAAAAGAACCAATGTTTTGCTTTTCCGTGTTTTGTGTGGAAACGGTCACAGACAATCCCCATGATTATGTCGGTGGCCATATCAACAAATACGCCTATAGCCATTACACCGCCTATGGTTGCGGCGCCGACGCCGAGATACTCAGTGTACACGAAGGTCAGGAAACTCGCGAACATCGTATACGCCAAACCCTGGCATGCAAAGGTCGATGTGAAGGCTGCACAGTAGTTTTTGATGGTCGTAGGGCTGAATGCCTTGTCGCCCTCATACATAAGCTCTGATGACACTCCTAATCTCTCATCGGTTCTCATAATTTATGCTCCTGTGTTTTTCTCCCGACCCCTTTGGACCCGGAATATTTGCTATCCCCACTCCAAGGTGGGGATCGGTCTTTTTTGAATTGGCGCTTATAGGTTCCGTATTTCTGCACATCTTTAGAGAGTATAAAGTGCTATATTGCGCCTGTCTAATGCAAATATCTTATTGCAGTAACAATTATCATGAATAAGAACCCTTTTTTGCCCTTCCTTAGAACCGGATTATAGGGGGATTTGCTGCGTCTATCAACAGGGTTAGGAGTTTTCAATTGCGGAGGATGAAAGGTACGGCATCTCTCAGAGCGTTACATACTTATGGAGTCTCAGGTTCCAGCATATCCTTGCATATATCGGTAAATTGTGAAACGGCCGGATTCGTGGTGAATGTTCCCCAGAGCAGCAATATCCGTATAAAGGCGGCTTCATTGTCCAGGGGGATAAAGACAATATCATCGGACAAGAAAAACTTGGCGGGTTCCGAGACAAGAGTTATTCCCATTCCATACCCAACCATCATAAGCAGGGATGGAACGTATGACGCATGGGCGCAGATGTTCGGCTCAAATCCCGCTATCTTGCACATACTAAAAATATGGCGGTAGGATGACGCGTATTTGGTGGGATCGACCATAACAAATTTTTCATCCCGCAGCTCTTCTATGGTCAGTGACTTTCTGTCTTTGAAGGGATGGTCCTGGGAAACTACCACATACATAGGCAGTTTTTTCAGACACATATATGAAATACCCTGGTAATCCAAAATATTGTTGGAAAGACTAAACGCGACATCCAGCTCCTTGAGCCGGAGCTTGTCTATTATTGCGTCCATCGCGAGATCGTGAAAGATAAGCTCAATATCACTATATTGGGCTTTAAATTTACGGACCACGGGGGAAAGAACACTCTGGGGCAGATCCTGCAAAAAACCTATCCTGAGTTTTTCCCCGGTGTCGTTTTTTAACTCTTTCATTTTCAGCGTCAGCTTGCAGTATTCGTCGTAAAGGGCTTGGGCGTGGCGGGCAAAAATCTTGCCTTCCTCGGTGAGTTCTACTTTCCGCTTGCTGCGGATAAAGAGCTTGCAGCCCACCTCGTCTTCGAGGC
>JAITQK010000223.1 GCA_031288975.1 Treponema sp.
TAGACATAGCCCTCGGTAATGATTTCTTTGAAGTCCTGAAGTCCTATGGGTAACTTTTTCATGGGTTAAGTATACAACCGCTGTTCAAACGGCACAAGCATGGCGTATAGGCTTTTTTATCAAGCTGCAAGTCTTTGTAACATTCGCGCTCATTCTTCCACTGTCTTTCCCTGAGTTTCATAGTCAGGAAAATCGCTCTCAATTCGAGAGCTTAAAACATAAAAAAGGTGAGTTGATAAAGCAGGGGGAAAAGGCATATACTTTATATAAGTATTCTTTACGAAACTAATCTGGTTTTGAAAGAAGCGAAAAATTATTTTTTTGTAAGGAGCATAGGAGTGGCAAGTGTAAAGGGAACTCAAACCGAAAAAAATCTGCTCATCGCCTTTGCAGGTGAGTCCCAGGTGAGGAACCAGTATACCTATTTTGCCAGTGTGGCTAAAAAAGAGGGGTATATTCAGATATTCCAGGTCTTTACCGAAACCGCGGAGCAGGAAAAGGAACATGCCAAACGGTTTTTTAAGTTTCTTGAAGGCGGGGATCTCACCATTGAGACGTCTTTTTCCGCAGGGCTTATCGGTACAACCGCAGAGAACCTCAAGGCCGCTGCTGGTGGTGAAGATCATGAATGGCAGGAGCTGTATCCTGCCTTTGCCAAGACCGCACGGGAAGAGGGGTTCGGCGTCATTGCCAATGCGTTTGAAGCTATTTCGGTAGCGGAAAAGCAGCATGCCAAGCGGTATCATCAGCTCAAGGACAATCTGGATGCCGGCAGGGTATTCAAGAAGGACAAGAGCACCTTCTGGCGCTGTCTTAACTGCGGGTATATCCATGAAGGGGCCGAGGCGCCAAAGGTGTGTCCGGCCTGTGTGCATCCCCAGGACTACTTTGAAGTGCTGGGGGAGAATTGGTAAGTGCCCGCTTGATTGCAATTATTGGAGGTTGCTATGCAGAAATATGTGTGTGACGTATGCGGTTATGTGTACGACCCTGCCCAGGGGGACGATAAGGCAGGAATTCAGGTGGGCACCGCTTTTGCGGACCTGCCCGCCGATTGGGTATGCCCCGAATGTGGTGTGGGGAAGGATTCCTTTTCACCTATTTGACAGATTCCCCGCTTTCCTGTACGTTAGTGGTATGTTGTTATCTGAATTAGGGGCACCTATTGAAACATTGAAGGCCCATATCTACGCGACCTGGAGGCGTCTTTGAGGATGCTTCTTTTGGACAGCGTATCGCTGATATAGAAAAGAAGGCGGGGGAAGCGGATTTTTGGAACGATCAGGCTGGGGCGGAGAAACTCATGGGGGAACTCAAGGCCCTCAAGGCCCGGTATGAACCCTGGAAAAACCTGTATGGGGAAATTGAGGACCTGGGGATACTCTATGAACTGGCCTGTGAAGTCCAGGATGAGTCCCAGGACGGGGAAATTGAGCGTACCTTAGAGGATCTGCGTACCCGTTATGAACGGCAGAACATCCTTGAACTCATGGGTGGGGAAGTGGATAGGAACGGCTGCTTCCTCACCATCCATTCCGGCGCAGGGGGGACTGAGGCATGTGACTGGTCCCAGATGCTGTACCGGATGTACCTCCGTTGGGCGGAGCGGCGAGGATTCTCCCTGGAAGAGGTGGATCGACTGGAAGCCGAAGGGGGGATCAAATCCGCCACCGTTAAGATTGAAGGGGACTATGCCTATGGGTATCTCAAGGGTGAATCTGGGGTCCACCGTCTGGTACGGATCTCCCCCTTTGATGCAAACGCCCGGCGGCATACCTCCTTTGCTTCGGCTTACATATTCCCGGTGATCGACGATTCCATAGCAGTGGATATCCGGCCCGAGGATCTGCGGGTGGATACCTACCGTTCAGGAGGCGCCGGGGGGCAGCATGTAAACAAGACCGACAGTGCTGTGCGGTTTACCCACCTTCCCACGGGCATCGTGGTGACCTGCCAGAATGAACGGAGCCAGATCAAGAACCGGGCCATTGCGATGAGCATGCTCAAAGCCCGGCTCTATGAGTATTACCGCCAGGAAAAGGAAAAGGAAAATGAAAAGTTTGCCCAGGAAAAGAAGGATATTTCCTGGGGCAATCAGATCCGGTCTTATGTTTTCCAGCCTTATACTATGGTGAAGGATTACCGGACCAAGGTGGAGATCGGCAACATACAGGCCGTCATGGATGGAGCTATTGATCCGTTCATTGAGGAGTACTTACGGTTTGCCTGGAATCAAGTACACGCATGAAGGGACGCAGCACAGGGTGAAACGGAACGTCTGGTACAGGAGGAAGTGGCCTGCTGCCTGCTTCACGGTTCGAGGGTATTGCTGTCTGGCGCTGATTTTCTTTTGTGTTGCAGGAAGGGTCTATTCGAGGGGAACGTCTGAGGCGAAAACGGAAAAAACGCCTCAGAACGGGGAATGGGTCCTCGCGGTGACGGCTTTTGATATTTCCGCGCTTCCCGTATCCCGGCAGCAGATGGGGGAGGATATGACCAGGCGCCTTATCAGATCCCTGGGCGCAGTACACACCAGATCCCGGATGGCCCGGGAATACGCCTATTATGGGGATTATGCCTGGTCAAAGGCCCGTGCTGCTGCGGCGCAAACCCTCGCGGCAAAACGGGGGGAACGGGATTTAGTCTTGTACCAGGGAGACCCGGAATGGAAGTACCGGAAGCGTTTAAAGGCCATTGACGCAGAGATACAAAAACTGGAGAAAGCCCTCATCGAGACCGAAGCGGAAATTCCCCTGATTGTCCTTGAGCCAGGTTTTAAATTGACCGAAGAAAATACCAAAGGTAATTTTCCCGCGCCTCCTGGGGAAGGTGGGGAATACCGCTTTTGCGTCACCCAAAAGGCCGATGCCTTTCTGACAGGGAAGATCATTGAATTTCATGGTCGCTTTTATGTGACCCTGCGGATGTATACCCGGTATACCCGATCCTTTCAATATGAGGATAATGTTATTTTTTCAACGGAAACGACGGACCAGATGGTGAATACCTTAGCCGGCAGACTTGTCGCAGCGGTTTCCGGCATGCCCCTGGGCGCGGTGGTGGTCCATACGATGCCAGAAGATGCCCAGGCCCGGATATTCATAGACGGCTCCCTGGCAGGCCAGGGTGAGACCGGGGTGATAGAACATCCTGCTGGTACCATCGAAATTGAGAGCTTCGCGGAGCAGCATGAGGCGGTTTCCATGCCCCTGGAACTCAGGTCCGGAGAACTGGCGGAATTGTATATTCACTTACAACCCCTCAGCCGCGGGGCCCTCAACATTACGGTGCCTGATAAACCGGGCGCATCCATATATCGGGGGGCCTTGTATATCGGGCAAACACCCCTGAGCATGGATACGCCGATGCATCACTATGAATATTACCGGGTTGAAACCCCGGAAGGAGAACATGCTTCGGTGGTTTTGAGCATAGAGGATTCTCGAACCAAGAGCGCTCGCGCTCTCCAGGGTACTGCTGAACCCGGGGGGACGCTGGTACTGAAAACACGCAGGCCCCCACCAGAGGGGACCAAACCGGTCGAAAAAGCCAGACGCCGGTTTTATGGCGCCTATGGAAGGTTTTGGCTTACCCTGCCTGTGGCCTTTGTCATACAGGGTATCTATAGCTCTCAAATAGCCGGGTATCAGGCTCATCCCACCATTGAGCTGTATGAGGATATAATGGTGACCCAGAAGATTTCCATTGGTGCGTGGATTGTATTCGGGGCCGTATCAGCAGAATTTGTTGTTCGTACTGTGTTGTATTTATATAACGCATGGAAAGATGCCCCGCAACTGGCACGATCAACCCAACGAAAAGGTACATAAAAGGATAGCGAATCATGGGACTACACGCTTTTACTGAGCGTTTGAAAAATTTTTTCGGCATCCGTCCTGCGGTCTCGGAAGCCCTGTTTGAAGACTTGACGGATCTCCTTGTAGAAGGGGATTTTGGCGCTGCTGGCGCCTATAAGACCGTGGATACCCTGCGGAATATCTGTAAAAAAGAGAAAATCACCACTGGTGAGGGGGTACGCCGCGCCTTGGCAGACCTGCTTGAAGGGACCCTTCGGGAATTGGGGCGTACCGGTGCCGCGACTCGTGAGCTTCCCGCCGGGACCTTAACGGTTATCCTGCTTTTGGGGGTGAATGGGGTGGGAAAAACCACCACCGCCGCGAAGCTGACGGCCTGGTACCGTTCTCAGAACCGCAAACCCATCCTCGCGGCAGCAGATACCTTCCGTGCGGCGGCCATTGAGCAGCTTGTCATTCACGGTGAACGCCTGGGGGTACGGGTGGTGGCCCATAAACACGGGGGAGACCCGGCAGCAGTGGTCTATGATGCCCTTGACGCGGCCCGGTCCGGCGGAGGGGATCTCATCATCGCCGATACAGCAGGCAGAATGCACACCAAATCCGCCTTGGTGGAGGAATTAAAAAAGATAGACCGGGTCGTGATGTCCAAGGCCGCCGGTACCCGGTATATCAAGTTGCTCGTGCTGGATGCCACCACCGGCAGAAATGCCCTGGCCCAGGCCACCATATTCCACGAGGCGGTTGCCCTGGAGGGTATCGTTCTGACCAAATGTGATTCCAGCGCACGGGGAGGTGTGGTTTTTTCACTATCAGAAGACCTCGGCCTTCCGGTGATCTTTACCTGCGATGGTGAACAATACCAGAACATCGCCCCCTTTGATCCCCATGCCTATGCCTATGGATTTGCCGGCCTTGCGTAGTCCTATTCGCGGGGCCTGGCTGTCCGTCCTCCTGTGGACCAGCGTGGTGGCCGGGAACGCCGCTGCCCAGGAATGGTACTTTTCCAACGCCGCCGGTATGGCCCTGGAACCTGCCCTTTCACAGCTTGTCGCCTTGCGGAGTAAGTACTGCCTTGAGGTGGGCACTGCTTCGCTGGCGGAGCTGCCGGAACCCTTAGACCAATACTATACCCCCTCCTACCGGATTGAGCTGCATATTCTCTATGAAGACGGCAAAGAATTACGTCGCCAGTGGATATTCAA
>JAITQK010000236.1 GCA_031288975.1 Treponema sp.
TGTTCCGCCATCACTTCCCGTGGGATAACAAAATCAGGCACCGCAACCGTGGCGTTCTGGGGCAAGCGCTGCCGTATATCCGCCACCGCCTCGTTCAAGGCGCTTTCAAAGGTGTTTTGTGCAAAGACCTGTACCGCAACCAGGCAGCCCGCCAGGAAAAAAGCAATTCGTTTCATATCACAGATTCCTTCCTTAAACTAAAAAAAAATTATAAAGACCAGGGTAGTATATCCCGTGCTACCTTCAATTACAAGCAAAAAAGTCACGATAAAAAAATTAAAAGGGCAAGAGTACCTTGATACCCATCCTGAGCGCAGGGAATTCAACGTAAAGTACATCTCCCACCAGGAGCTGCAGGAAACCGCTGTCCCCAGTTCCCTTGGAACGGGAGCCTTCATAATCCTTTCTGAGGAAATAAAAGGCCGCCCCCAGTTCAACAAAGAATTTGAGCCATACCGGGGTTTCCCACTCATAGCCCAGAACGAACAGGGCGTTGATAGGGCTGAAATCATCAAACCCAGAGGATTCAGCATTAAACCGGGCGAACAGGGTTCCTGCGATATAGGGTTTCGGCCGATACGGCTCAGGGCCGCGGAAACGGTACCCCGCACCGATACCGGGCATGAACAGGGGCCGCTGATTAAAACTGGTATGAAGGGGATCATCACTGTTGGAGAGCAGGATGCCGAAGAACTGCTGCTGGAGTCCGATGCTGAAAAACCAGCCGTGGGATTTGAGATACCGGGATACCCATAGTTCAGGGAAACGGCTCTGGAACAATCCGACATCAACAGAGGTGGGAAAAAAGCGCTGCCGGGGCAGGGTCAGCACTGCGTGCTCCTTATCCGCCATAAAAACGCCTCGCCGCCTCGTGTAGCGCTTGTGGACCATCTCCCAGGCGTAGGTACCGGGCATGGGTACATCCAGGAACAGGGATTCTGTATCCGGGATTTTCAAAGGCTCCTTGGTGAAGCCGTAGACCAGGGTTCCCGCAGGTCCTTGTATCTGGAAAGAGGGTTTGATAATGGTTTCGATAAATGCATCCAAATCAGAGCTGAGGGGCAGCCAAAAATAGGACAGGAGGTCCTCTTCCAGGGGGATGTTTTCCTGAAAGGTATGTTCAACGACATGTAATTCCGAAAATAGCTCTCTGATGGAATAGCGTACCTTGGTATAAGGAACATCAATATCACCGGTTATATGGATATCCACCAACACGGGAATTCCCCCTGATACGGCCTGGGCAACCGGATCCGCACCATCGGCGCTCCGCAGTACCTGGGCTATCCTTGAGGCGTTACCCAAAACGGATTCCAGAGCATAATACCAGAATTCCCGCTCAGGAAAGGGACCGGCATAGGCATCCCATATCTGAACCCCTGCGGATTGGGCCAGGAAATAGAAATCCTCATCAAACTCAAGATGGTACAGTACCTTAAGCCTGCCGTCCTCCTGGGCAGCCAAGCCCCCAGAAAAGAACAGCCCCATACCGGAAAAAAATACAAAAAATAAGCAAAGTCTGTTTACTCGTGTTACCATTTTAGCATAATCCCAAAAGAAACATATAAGCCACTGTCCACCCTATCCTCCCCAAAGATACCCCGATCATACCCAAAGACATTGGGAACCCGCATTTCCGCCTTCACCGCCCATTGGGGGAAATGATATTCCAGGTCCACCCACAGAGGATCCGTCAGAATATTGATGTTTCCACCGGCGAAGGCCAGGGATACTCCCGTGCCAACTGCAATACGAACAGGGAAGTCCTTTTTCAGTTGGATATAGAGGCCGGGACTCAAGCGCACTTCCTGATGGAGTAAACGCTCCTGATCGGATAAGGACGATTCATCCCTCCACAAGGCCCAGTCCAATTTCAGGAAGAATCGATCCGGCAGGACATGAAAACGGTATTCAAAATCCACGGAATAATGTTCGATTCCCCGGAATTCAGCTATAAAGCTCACGGCATGATGGGTCTTTTTCTGGAGCCTCGGCAGGGAGACCACCTCATCGGTGATACCCTTGGGCAGGGCAAAGGGCTTTGACCAATACCCCTGCTTCACGGCGACTCCATAGACCGGGGCACCCTCAACAAACAGCACGATTGGCGTGGTGAGTTCTCCCTCTTCAATGGTTCCCCCAAAAATTCCCGTTTCAGAACCAAAATAGATCCCTATCCCCTCTTGGGGAGACCTGAAGCGTTGCCCGTGATTGACGGCAAAATTCCCATCGAAATCCTGGTCCGGGAAGGATTTCTGCCAGTTCTGGACAACTTTATTGGCGGAGCTTTCTGTAGGGGTTTGGGCGGAAAGGCCAACATAGAGGGATACCACAAAAGCGTCGGAAGCCCGGAAAAACCCTTCTGCCCCGTCGTAGATACCGATACGCCAGGAAAGTCGCTCCTCACTGAACCGGGTATACACCGTAATCCCCCAGCGAACCCCTGCTTCACGGCATGCCGCTTGAATCTGTTCAGGGGAAATGCCTTCGGGACTATCATCGGTCACCTGCTTCTGCCGGATTGTTATACCCACCGGGGAAAAGGCATTTTCCGTGGCCTGTGCCACATAGTCAATACTACGGCGAATGTCAGGATCATCCTGTTCCGCATACCCCTCACGACTGATGAAGAGGATACCTGCCGATGCATCAAGGGCAGCCTCCTCAGCAGCCGATTCATTCGGCGGCTCAGGGGATTGGGCTTCCAGGGGAAGAATCGAGAGCGCCATACTCAGGAACACCATTGCCACATACCCGGGGACACGCGGGACCGTACTATGCACCATTATTTTTCCGTCATAACTTCAACCCCGTCCCACTCGGGAGGCGGCGGATTCTTGATATAGATCCGGCACCGTTCCTCAAAGCGGAGGGCCGCCGGATCCTTGGGAAGTATGATCAGAATTTTCTCAAACACAGCAAGGGCCTTTTGAAAGTTCCGATCATAGTAAAGTTTAACCCCTTCTGCGTGGTATTTCCAGGCTTCCGTTTCAGCGTTGTTTAACTTCAAGCGGGAGGTTAGGATGGGAACCCCCTGGGACTTACCCTTAACCGCCACGCGGTCAAGGACCCGGCAGGGGAGTTCCCGGGGCAGCTTTTCGTAAACACTTTCGGAAAAAAGCACTGCTTCCTTGTATTTTTTGGTAAGCCCTTCCAGCCGGGAGGCCAGATTGACCGCGTCGCCAATCACCGTATAGTTCATTTTCTTGTCACAACCGATATTGCCCACTGTTACGATCCCGTAGTTGATCCCTACGCCGATGTGGAATTCCGGTGCCCCCAGCTTAGTCTGGAGTTGGTTAAACTGATTCAGGGCGCTCATCATTTCAAGCCCCGCCAATACCGCAGCCAGGGCGTCGTTGGCGTGGGCCACTGGTGCACCGAAAATCGCCATGATGGCATCGCCGATGTACTTATCCACCACCCCGTTCCGGTCCATGATAACATTCACCATGATCGAAAAATACCGGTTCAGGGAATTGACCAAATCATCTGGTGCCATTCGCTCGGAAATGGTGGTAAAACTCCGGATATCCGAAAAAAGAATGGCGATTTCCTGATTATTACCCACCAGCATCCGTTCAGGATTGACAAAGACCCCTTCGATAACGTCATTCGGCACATACAACTGGAAGACATTACGGATCTTCATTTCCCGTTTCCGGGCCACTGCGGTATCAAAGGCGTAGTGCTTAATCTGCTCATAGGCTTCCGCAAGGGTCTTGAGCATGTAATTAAAGGTTGCAGAGAGCTGTCCAATTTCATCTTTATAATACACGGGCACTTCTTCCGTAAGACTATTGGAGTCGATGATGTGCCGCATAGTAGCAACCACCATTTCTATGGGCTTGGTCAAATACATGGCCATACTCACCATGAGCAGCACTCCCACGATCAAAGCACCCAGGAGTATGTACAGGGAGGTTCTGAATATCTGTTCCACCGCACCGTAAAACTGGCTTCGTTCTTCAGTAACAAAGATATACCAGGAAAAGGGGGCAAACATGATAGTATAGGCCACCCGGGTTTTGTTTTCAATTTTGACGGTGAGGAATTCCCGGGAATTCCCGTTTACCAGGGACCGGAGGAGCGCCCGTTCCTCTGGGGAAGGAAGCACGGGACCGACGTTCATGGCAAGATTACCTTCGGTATCCAGGGCAAAAATAGCCTGTGTATCGCTTCTGAGCAAAGCCCGGGAAAAATTCTGCACCGCCAGCTTTGCGGCATCTTCCATAAGGGGATTACCCACCACGTCATTTTCGATCAGTAGGTTCCACTGCCCTTCGGCATAATCCCGTATTTCCTCAGCCATAAAATCAAAGAATTCCATTGCCAGTCGATTTACCGAAGAAGCGGCCAGCAAATACGAAGCCCCCCCTACCATCACAATAGCGACTGTCAAAAGTGGTAATACGATCAAAAGAATTTTCACCCTGATTTGCACAGGGATATTATATGTGACTATAGGTAATTACTCAATAGTATTCTTGCTTAAATTGAGCAATCTCTCTGACCAGTATGTCAAAAAAAAACGCAAAGTTCCCAGAGCAAAACAATAATTACATATTAATGCTCCGGTGTCCTTTGCGTTAAAACTCCGCGTTACTAAGCTATTACAGATTCCTCCCCCGGAGCCGTCCCCGTTTGGTCAGCCCTTCATGGTGATGCATCTTTAAAAGCCCTTCAACCTGACTCATGGTATCGAGGTCCACCCCAACCAGAATCAAAAGCGAAGTGCCCCCCATCAAGTAGGATATTGAAGAGGGGAAGTTAAAAAGTCCCTGGATGATGGTCGGGATTATGGCGATTAGGGCCAGGTACAACGAGCCGGGCAGCACGATCCGGTTCAATATCTTGGTGAGGTATTCCTCAATCCGCTCTGCCCTGATCCCTGGTATGGAACCGCCGTTTTCACGGATGTTCTTGGCAATTTCTATGGGATTCAGGCTGACCTGGGTATAGAAATAGGCGAAGAATATGATGAGTATCACATATAACACGTTATACAGCCCGCCGTGGGGGCTTAATACCCGTGAAACCGTTGCAAGCCATGCTACATTACCACCGATGGTCGAAGCGATCTGCAAAGGGAAGGTCAGGATGGAGGATGCAAAGATAACCGGTATGACCCCTGAGGGGTTGATCTTAAAGGGAATGTAGGTATTCTGGGCGCCGTACATGCGTCTGCCCACCACCCGTTTCGCGTAATTCACCGGAATCTTCCGCTGCCCCTGCTGTTCAAAGACCACCAGGGCAACCACCGCCACAAACATGGCAAAGACCACAATCACAAACACCAGGTTAAGGTCCCCATTCCTGACCCGGCTAAAGAGTTCCCATACCGCTTGGGGCAGCCGGGCTACAATACCGGCAAAAATCAGCAGCGAAATACCATTGCCAATACCTCGCTTGGTGATCTGTTCCCCGATCCACATGAGGAACATGGTTCCTGTGGTTACGGTGAGCATGGCGGTCAGGGTAAACTGCACCATGTTCATGCTGAGGAGATTTTCCACACTCCGGGAAATGCTCTGGGCGTACTGGGTTACCGCAAAGGACTGGATCAGACAAACCACCACCGTTCCAATACGCTGGTAGTATTGAATCTTCTTTCGCCCCCCTTCCTCCTGGGATATCTTCTTCAACCCAGGAAACACGATGAGGAGGAGCTGCATGATGATCGACATTGAAATGTAGGGCATGATTCCCAACATAAACACCGAGAAATTGGAGAACGCGCCCCCGGCAAAGAAGTCAAGATAATCGACAATCGCGTTGCCGGAATTTTGCTGGGAAAGAAAATAAGCGTTCAATTCCCGGACATTGATGCCCGGAATGGGAAGTACCGCGCCGATACGGAAAATAACCAACATCAAGGCGGTAAAAATAATACGTTCCCGTAGTTCTTTTACTCTGAAAATACCGACCAATGGATTAGCCATGTACCATGTTCCTATGTATTACGCATCAGGCGCCTGAGCACCGGCTGCAGCATCAGCGACACTTTCGCCGGCAGTGGTGCCCACGAGGGCGCTGACCACGGTCCCACCGGCTTGCTCAATTTTTGCTTTTGCCGAAGCGGACAAGGCCCCGATGGTAACCGTGAGCTGCTTGGTGAGTTCCCCATTGCCGAGGATCTTTACCGGCAAAGCCCCTTTGATAAGTCCCTTCTTGAGGAGGGAACTCGTATCAACCGTTTCACCTGCGGCGTACCGTTTCTCTATTTCTCCCAGGTTTACCAACTGGAATTCCTTTTTAAAGGGATAATTACTGAACCCCCGCTGGGCAAGCCGCCGGTACAGGGGCATCTGCCCCCCTTCAAAGCCCACGTAGGTCTTACCGCCGGAACGGGCCTTCTGCCCTTTATTTCCTTTCCCGGCGGTGGTTCCCCTGCCTGAACCCTGACCCCGGCCAATGATACGTTTCCGTCTATTGGCTCCTTCGGGGGCATGTAAGTCAAAATCATGCATTATTTAAGCTCCTCCACCGCAACCAAATGAGCAACCAGCTTGATCATCCCCCGAACAGAGGGTGTATCTTCCTGTTCATTGGTGGACCCAATTTTTCGAAGCCCCAGACAGCGGACCGTAGCCCGCTGTTTAGGAAGCGCCGCAATGGTACTGCGTACCAGACGGATTTTAATTCGTTCTGCCACGGCTACCCCCACATTTCTTTGAGGGATTTACCCCGGTTCTTGGCGATGGTCCTGGCGTCCATCATCTTACTGATACAATCAAAGGTCGCCTTGACCACGTTGTACTGGCTTGAAGCCCCGATGGACTTACTCAGCACATCGGTAACCCCGCCAGCTTCCATGATGGCCCGGACCGCGCCGCCGGCGATGATCCCCGTCCCGGAACAAGCCGGCCTGAGAAGTACCCGGGATGCTTTGAACAAGCCCTGAATCTCATGAGGGATGGTTCCATTCTTAACCGGCAGGGGTACCAGGTTCCGCTTTGCCTTTTCAATGCTCTTCCGAATGGCTTCGGAAACATCATTGGCTTTTCCAAACCCATAGCCCACCTTACCCTTCCGATCCCCCACGACCGTCAGAGCGGAAAACGAAAACCGGCGTCCCCCCTTCACCACCTTGGCGGTTCGGTTGAGCTTTACCAGCTTTTCGATAAATTCCTTCTCTTTTTCCGAATTTCTATCCCGGTCTCGATCCCTATCCCGTGAATGTTCCATGCCGCCCCCTAGAATTGAATCCCGGCTTTCCGGGCTCCCTCGGCCATTGCTTTTACCAGGCCATGATATAAATACCCATTCCGATCAAACACAACGGTTTTGATGTCTTGCTCAAGGAGCCGCTTTCCCAGGAGCTCCCCCAATTGACCGGCTCCTTCCACGGTCCGCTTGATACTTTTCAAGTCCTTTTCCAAGGTTGAAGCGGACGCCAGGGTATGACCCTTAATATCGTCAATGATTTGTATAGACAAATGACGATTACTCCGGGTAACGGTCATCCGGGGCCGCTCCGGAGTACCGGAAACAACCTTACGGATATGGATTTTTCGCTTAAGCCGTTTTCTGTCTTTTTCGACCATGTTTCGCAGCATACACTCTATCCTATTTAACGCCGGATTTCCCGACCTTCCTTCTGATATGTTCATCCTCATACCGGATCCCCTTACCCTTATAGGGTTCAGGGAGCCGGAGCTTCCGTACCTGAGCGGCAAATTCACCAACCTGCTGTTTGTCAACGCCACTCACCACCACTTTGCCGCCTGGTTCCACGGCCACCGAAAGGCCATCGGGAATACCCACGAAGATATCCGTGGAATACCCCAGGCTCATGGAGAGGACCTTGTCCCGCACCTCAGCCCGATACCCGACGCCAGTAATAATCAGGGTCCTGGTAAAGCCCCTGGAAACCCCCACCACCATATTGTTGAGGAGGTTGCGGTACAGGCCATGGAAGGCCCGGGTCTGTTTCTCTTCATTGACCCGGCCCACCACGATTTCATCTTCCCGCCCTTCAAAGGTGATGACCGGATGATAAGCCTGGGTTAATTTCCCCTTAGGCCCTTCCACGGTCATAACCTCATCCTGAAAGGCAACTTTTACCCCCTTGGGGACCTTAACCGGAATTTTTCCGATTCGTGACATGCGTTCCCCCCTACCAGACGGTACAGATGATCTCACCGCCGACTTTTTTTTCAGCGGCCTTTTTACCAGTGGTAACCCCTATCGACGTTGAGACGATAAGCGTTCCATATCCATTGTAGACCCGGGGCATAGTCTTATAGCCCATGTATACTCGGCGGCCTGGTTTCGACACCTTTTCAATGCCATGAATAACCGGTCCGGTTCCTTCATCATATTTAAGAAAAATCCTGATGACATTAAGGCCATCCTGATTGACCTTCTTAAAGTTCTTGATATACCCTTCGGTCTTTAAAATCTTAACGATTTCAAGCTTCAGCCGGGAAGGAGGAATATCAACCTTTTCATGCTTTGCCATTCCGGCATTCCGGATTTTGGTTAGCATATCCGCAACGGGATCAGAAATGCTCATCCTTGTTCTCCTTCCTTACCAACTTGATTTGGTGACGCCGGGAATAAGACCTTCGCTCGCAAGCTTGCGAAAGCATAGGCGGCACATCTCAAATTTCCGCAAATAACCCCGCGCCCGTCCGCAGATTCGGCAACGATTTACCTTCCTGGTTTTATATTTCGGCGTCCTCAGCGCCTTTATGATCATTGCTTTTCTTGCCATGTTACCTCCTTTACTTCCTAAAGGGCATGCCAAACTTGGCGAGGAAGGCCTTGGCCTCCGCATCAGTCCGTGCCGTCGTTACGATGGCAATATTAAGTCCGGCTACGCGTTCAATTTTATCAAAATCGATTTCAGGAAAAATAATCTGCTCGGTAATACCGAGAGAATAATTCCCGTGCCCGTCAAAGGCATTCTGATTAACACCACGGAAGTCCTTAACCCGGGGCAGCGCAATGTTAATCAGCCGGTCCAGAAACTCGTACATCATGGCACCCCGGAGGGTAACCTTCACGCCAATTTCCTGGCCTTCCCGGATCTTGAAGTTGGCGATGCTCTTACGAGCCTTGGTTTTAACCGCCTTCTGTCCAGTGATGAGGGTGAGATCATCAACCGCGGCATCCAGAAGCTTCTTGTTTTGCAAGGCTTCTCCGACCCCCATGCTCACGATGATCTTTTCAAACCTCGGCGTCTGCATCGTCGAAGTATAACCGAACTCCTTGAAGAGTTCCGGGGCAACCCGCTCCTTGTAGATTTTTTTAAGCCGCGGTTCGTAGTTTTTTGTCTCTGTGCTTTTCATTACAACACCTCACCACATTTCCGGCAGATCCGGGTTTTCGTATCCCCCTCAAGCTTATACCCTATCCGGGTTGGGCCGCATTTTTTACAAACGATCATCAGATTGGAACTGTGAATCGCCGCCTCTATCTCAATAATCCCCCCCCGATCCTGCTGATTACGACGCTTCTTCGCCTTTTTAACGATATTCGCGCCTTCCACAACGACCCGGTCTTTGTCGCGGAGGATCTTCAAAATCCGTCCCCGTTTTCCCTTGTCCTTGCCCGCAATGATCTGAACGGTATCCTCTTTCTTTAATTTGAATTTATGTGGGGTAACCATTCCCATACCGCCGCTCCTTCTTTATAGCACCTCAGGGGCAAGAGATACAATCTTCATGTAATCCTTTTCCCGCAGTTCCCGGGCGACCGGCCCGAAAATGCGTTTCCCCTTGGGATTCAAACTTGCATCGATAATGACACAGGCATTATCGTCGAAGCGGATATACGTCCCGTCGGGGCGCCGGAATTCTTTGTGAGTCCGTACCACCACCGCCTTTTCGACGGAACCTTTTTTTATCTGTGAGGTCGGCAGGGCATCCTTAACCGCCACCACAATAATATCGCCGATACTCGCATATCTCCGTTTAGAACCGCCGAGTACCTTGATACATTGAACCCGCTTGGCCCCTGAATTGTCCGCCACATTCAGGAAAGTCTCTACCTGAATCATCTTTCATACGCTCCCTATCGTGCGCGCTCTACAATGGCCGCAAGCTTCCAGCATTTTTCCTTGCTGATAGGACGACATTCCACTACCCGAACCCGGTCACCGATCTTTGCCTCATTGATCTCATCATGGGCCTTAACCTTCTTGATCCGGGTTACATACTTCTTATAGAGCGGATGCAAGGCCATGGTCTCCACCGCAACCACGATGGTCTTATCCATCTTGTCGCTTTTAACAATGCCCACAAACTCTTTTTTCCTGCTCTTCACCTTTACCGCTTCTTCCGCCACACGTCGCTCCTTATCCCTGGACCTTTACGGCCTGCTGCCCGATTAAGGTAGTAAGCCGGGCAATCTGCCGCCGCATGGTCCGTTTCTCCAGGGGATTATCCACATGACCAATCACCATTTTAAAACGGAGTTCCATATACTTCTTATTGAGCTCCTCCCGCTTGGCCCGCAGTTCCGGCAAGGTCAGGTTTTTAAACGAATTCTTCATACCCCCTCCTTTCCTAGGCGCCCAGTTCAAAATCGGCACGGGCCACAAACTTCGTCTTGATCGGTAGTTTAGCGCCTGCCAAGGTCATGGCTTCTTCTGCTAGGGTTCTTTCAATCCCCCCCAGTTCAAACATAACCGTTCCGGGCTTGACCACGGCGACCCAGTATTCAGGCCCCCCTTTCCCCTTGCCCATGCGGGTTTCCGCAGGCTTCTTGGAATAGGGCTTATCCGGGAAGATCCGGATCCATATCTTCCCCCCCCGCTTGATATGGCGGTTGAGGGCAATACGAGCCGCTTCGATCTGCCGGTTGGTGATCCACATCCGGTCCATGGCAACTAAGGCATAGTCACCAAAGACCACGGTATTGCCCCGCGTAGCATTACCCGGCATACTACCCCGCTGCACCTTACGATGTTTAACACGCTTAGGACTCAACATACTTAACTCCTTGAGGGAGCGCGCTCGCGCCGTTTACGGACCAGGACGCCTGCGTCTTCCTTTTGTTCCTTGCCGTATTTCATGCCGTTATACACCCAGACCTTGACCCCGATAGAACCAAAGGTCGTATGGGCCTCGGAAAAGCCATAGTCAATATCCGCCCGCAGGGTATGCAGGGGAATACGTCCTTCCTTGGCTTCTTCGGTCCGGGACATTTCAGCCCCCCCAAGACGACCTGACAAACGCACCTTCACGCCCTGGGCATTACCCTTCTTGATGGCGTTGCTGATGGCCTGCTTCATGGTTCTCCTGAAAGAGGACCGGGCCAGGAGCTGCCGGGCAATATTCTGGGCAATAATCTGGGCGTTGTTATCGGCGTTACGAACTTCCTTGATCTTAATCTGGATTTTTTTAGTTACATGTTTCTGAAGTTCCGCCCCTATCTTTTCGATATTGGCGCCCTTAACCCCGATAATAACCCCCGGACGGGCAGTATGAATAGTGATGGTGATCCGCTGGGGATGCCGAATGATTTCCAGTTCCGCGATATCCGCACCCTTGGTTTCCGGCATAGCCATGATCATCTTACGGAGCTTTAAATCCTCATGAAGGGTGTTGGCATATTCCTTCGGATCCACATACCACCGGGAACTCCAGGTTTTATTGATCCCTAGCCGCAGCCCAATCGGATTAACTTTTTGTCCCACGTTACTCCCCCGCCTTTCCGGTTTCGTCAATTACCACGGTAATATGGCACATGCGTTTCAGAAGCATATCGGCACGGCCCCGAGCACGGAACCAGACCCGCTTCAGCCGAGGCCCCTCATCGATCAATACCTCTCTCACATAGAGCATCTCTTCTTCCAGCCGTTTATCTTGAGCCAGCGCGTTGGAAGCAGCGGACTTGACGGTCTTTCTGATGAGCCGCGCCCCTTTGTGCGGCATGTTCTCAAGCAACGACATGGCCTCGGGATAGGGCTTGCGCCGTATCAGATCCGCCACGGGCCTGATTTTAAAGGGTGAAGCGATAAGGTACTTGGTTACCGCCTTATAACCGCTCGTTAATTCCATATACCTACCTATTATTTAGCGGCCTTCTTGTCCGAACCCGCATGTCCCCGGAAGATCCGGGTAGGCGCAAATTCCCCAAGCTTATGACCGACAAGATTTTCCGTAATGTACACGGGAATCCAGGTTTTACCGTTATAGACGGAAATGGTTCCCCCCACCATCTCAGGAATGATAGTGGAACACCGGGAATAGGTCTTGATCATCTTCCTGTCCCCAGCCTTGCTCATCTCCAACACCTTCTTATAGAGACTCTTCTCTATGAAGGGTCCCTTCTTAATGGACCTTGACACCCTGCTCTCCTATTTCTTTTTACCGCGGCTTACGATAAACCGTGATGAAGGTTTATGCTTGCTCCGGGTCTTATACCCCTTGGTCGGCTGTCCCCAGGGAGTAACGGGATGGATACCCTTGTTCTTCCCCTCACCGCCACCGTGGGGATGATCCACCGGATTCATGGACATACCCCGTACTGTGGGCCGTACGCCCAACCAGCGCTTGCGCCCGGCCTTGCCCAACTGGGTGTTCATGTGATCCTCATTGCCCACCGTACCAATAGTAGCATAGCACTTCTTGAAAACCATGCGCATTTCCCCGGAGGGTAGCTTGAGGGTAACATAATCCCCTTCTTTGGCGGCAATCAGGGCACCCACACCGGCAGACCGCGCCATTTGCCCTCCCTTACCCAGGGTCAATTCAATGTTATGAACCGTAAATCCCAGGGGGATATTTTCCAGGGGCAGGGCATTTCCGGTTTCAATGGGAGCAGCAGGCCCGCTTAATACCGTGGCATTGACCGCAAGCCCCTTGGGAGCCAGGATATACCGCTTTTCCCCATCGGCATACTTAATCAAGGCGATGTTAGAACTCCGGTTCGGATCATACTCAATCGAGGCAACCTTACCAGGAACGCCAAGCTTATCCCGCTTAAAATCAATGGTCCGATAGCGCCGCTTATGACCGCCTCCCTTATGCCAGACACTGATACGACCCTTCGTATCCCGGCCTGCCCGTTCCGCCCGTCCCGTGGTAAGGGACTTTTCAGGCACGGCATGTTTGGTAAGCTCCGCATAATCCAGGCTGATCCACTGCCGCATCCCCGCCGTTATCGGCTTATATGTTTTGATTCCCATTCTCAGTTCCCTTACACACCCTCAAAGAGGCTTATCTTCTCATTCTTAGGCAAACGGACTATCGCCTTCTTCCAGGATGCGGTATAACCAGCCTTCGAGCGCAGACGTTTCGGCTTACCCCCCACTACCATTACGGTACAAGCAATCGGATGCACATTAAACAGTTTACGGACCGCTTCCTTTATCTGTATCTTAGTCGCCGCCGGATCAACTCTAAAAACATACTTCCCTTCTTCCCGCAACAAGTTGGCCTTTTCCGAAAGTACCGGTTCAATCAGCACCTTTTCATTGATGAGCATCTTCGGCCTCCTCTGGCTCCGTACTTACCGCCCCGTAAAAGGCATTAAGGTTCCTGGCGGCAGTCTCGAGCATAATAACCCGGCGCCCGTAAAACAGATCATGGGCTTGCAGACGATTATACGAAAGAAAACTGAGCCAAGGTATATTGGCGCCTGCCCGCTTGACCATCCGATCATCGTCCTTTAAAACAATGACCGTCCGCTGATCATCACCAAAACACCTGAGCAGGTTTGCCAGCTCCTTGGTTTTTCCCGATGCTATCGAGAAATCCTCGATTATTTTCAAGGTATCACTTTGCGCCTTGAGGCTCAAAATACTTTTAAGCGCCAGCCGCTTTGCCTTTTTGGGCATAGCATACGAAAAATCCCGCGGCTTGGGGCCAAAGACCGTACCACCCCCGCGCAGGAGCGGAGACTTCTTATCCCCCCGGCGGGCACGTCCGGTACCCTTCTGCTTATAAGGCTTGGCGTTGGAACCGTGGATTTCACCTCGATCCTTGGTACTGGCCGATCCCTGCCGCTTATTGGCAAGTTCATTGTTAATGGCGTACCAGATAACCTCTTCATTGAACGGAAGCCCGAATACGGCGTCATCCAGCTCAATACTTCTCAATTCTGCGCCACTAATAGAATACACTGTCCGATTCATCACCTTTGCCCCTACTTCTTCACCGCAGCCCTGACGACCACGAGGCCTTTGTTTATCCCCGGAACAGCGCCGCGAACCATGAGAAGCCGCTTTTCCGCATCAACCTTAATAACCTTAAGGCTCAAAACCGTTACCTGTTCCCGTCCCATACGACCTGGGAGCTTGACATTCTTAAAGGTCCGGTGCGGATAAGTTGACTGCCCGGTTGATCCCGGTTCCCGGTGGAATTTAGAACCGTGGGTATACCGGCCTCCGCCGAAGCCCCAGCGCTTCACCACCCCCTGAAAGCCCTTGCCCTTGGAAACGCCGGTAACATCCACATACCGGCAGCCCTCAAAAAGCTCCACCCCCAGGATATCCCCGACCGCAACCGTTTTCTCAAAATCCCGGAATTCCTTGAGATGCTTTTTAGGCGTCACCTGTTCCGGAAACTGACCGGCATAGGGCTTTGTTACCCTATGTTCCTTCATATCGTCCATACCAAGGACCACGGCGGCATACCGGTCCTTTTCCTCATTTTTCTGGGCAATAACCACATTCGGATCGATACGGATAACCGTTACCGGAATAAGGTTACCTCCCTCGTCGAAGACCTGTGTCATTCCCACTTTCCTGGCCAAAAGCCCCAGCATTGTTTACTCCAAAATTCAGGCACGCTATCCTGAGGTTCCAGGACCGTCTGCCTTTTTACTGCTTTATCTCAACATCGACACCCGCAGGAAGTTCCAGCTTCATCAATGAATCCATTACTTCCGGAGAAGGACTGATAATATCAATCAACCGTTTATGGGTTCGCATCTCGAACTGCTCACGGGACTTTTTATTGACATGAGGAGAACGGAGTACCGTCACCTTGTTAATACGGGTCGGAAGCGGAATAGGCCCCGTTACCTTGGCCCCTGCTTTCTGCACCGTTTGAACGATAGACTTCGCGCTCTGATCGATTAATTCAACATCGAAACCGCGTAAACGCACGCGAATTCGTTCCTTAGTCATTATTCCTCCAGATGAGGGAATACCAGTGCATCCGGTACCCACCTCAATCACAGCCAGCTATTCGATAATCTCGACAACCTGCCCGGAAGCAACGGTTTTTCCGCCCTCACGGATAGCGAAGCGCAACCCTTTTTCCATGGCTATCGGGTGAATCAAATCACCGAAGATTTCGGTGTTATCCCCCGGCATGATCATCTCCCTTCCCTCAGGAAGCTTTACGGTCCCCGTAATATCGGTGGTCCGGAAATAGAACTGAGGCCGATACCCACTAAAGAAGGGACTATGCCGTCCACCCTCTTCTTTGGAAAGGCAGTAGATCTGCCCCTTAAATTTACTGTGAGGGGTGATAGAACCAGGCTTGGCAAGCACCTGTCCCCGCTCAACCGCTTTTTTATCAATACCCCGCAGCAAGGCACCGATATTATCCCCTGCCTGACCACTGTCCAGGAGCTTATTGAACATCTCAATACCGGTAACCACCGTTTTCTGAGTATCCCTGATGCCAACAATCTCGACATCCTCGTTCAGCTTAACCATCCCCCGGTCAATCTTACCGGTAACAACCGTACCACGGCCAGAGATGGTAAAGACATCTTCAATGGGCATCAGGAAGGGCTTGGCCTCATCCCGAATCGGATCCGGGAAGTAACTGTCCATGGCCACCAACAGTTCCTCAATACAATGGGCGGATTCAGGAAGCGTACCGCTTGACTCCAGCAGATCGGACATAGCCTTAAAAGCAGAACCCTTGATAATGGGAATCTCATTCCCAGGGAACCCATTGGCGTTGAGGACATCCTTGATCTCTTCTTCAACCAATTCAATCAGCTCAGGATCGTCTATCAGGTCAACCTTGTTGAGAAACACAATAATGCTGGGCACCCCGACCTGACGGGCGAGGATGATATGCTCTCTCGTCTGCGGCATAACCGAATCCGGGGCAGATACCACCAGGACCGCGCCGTCCATCTGGGCCGCACCGGTAATCATATTCTTGATATAGTCGGCGTGTCCGGGGCAGTCGATATGGGCATAATGCCGCTTTTCGGACTGATATTCCAGGTGCCTGGTATTGATAGTGATACCACGGGCCTTCTCTTCCGGCGCGTTATCAATATCATCAAACTTCATCACCTTATCACCGTACTTCTTCCCGCAGTACATCGTGATAGCGGCAGAAAGGGTGGTTTTTCCATGATCAACGTGACCAATGGTTCCGACATTCATGTGAATCTTAGTTCGATTGAACTTATCTTTTGCCATTACGTGTCCTCCTTACGTTTTTTTGGGCACACTCGCAAATCACCACCGGCTCAAGCCGATGATCATTCACCTCTATAGATTTATCCATAGTATGAATAAAAAGTCAAGCCTAAATAATCGCCAAGCGAACATTTAAACCCAACACACTGAACCTAAATTGAAAGATAAGGAAGGTAACAAAAAGAGGAAGACACACAGACTTATCATCCGAACGAAATTTTGAAGCAACTCTAGCCCCAAAATCACCATGCCATCCGTCTCGTTCCACCTATCCCATCTTGCACAAATGAAGCCCTAACAGACCCTGAAAATCGACAATTTCCATCTAGCTGTCAGCCCCATGATGATCGGTTTGGATCATCGAGACACCGCACCAAAAACACGGTACGATAATCATTTTCCGGCGCTCAAATCACCGGTTCATCATGTCAAAAATCAACGCCAATCCCAGGGGATTAAGGCACTACCACCGATAATGGGCAAAGGCCCGATTCGCTTCGGCCATCTTATGGGTATCTTCCTTCTTTTTGAAAGCCGTACCCGTATTATTATACGCATCCAGGAGTTCCGCCGCAAGCCGATCTTTCATGCTATGCCCCGACCGGGTACGGGCAGCCTTAATAATCCATCGCATACCCAAGGCTTCCCGCCGGGACTCCCGGATTTCCACAGGAACCTGATAGGTAGCACCCCCAACCCGGCGGGATTTTACCTCAATCATCGGTTTTACATTATCTATTGCTTTAAGAAAAACTTCAAGAGGTTCTTTCTCGATTTTTGACTGAAGCAATCCAAGGGCATCGTGGACAATACGCAATCCTACGGACCGCTTCCCTTCCCACATCATACGGTTTACAAACTTTGAAACCACCACACTGTTGTACTTAGGATCCGGAATAATCCCCCGATCAACCGTCTTCTTCTTACGTCCCATACCCGCTCCTTATGCCTTGGGCCGTTTGGCACCGTATTTCGACCGGCTCCGCTTGCGATCTTCCACTCCCAAGGTATCCTTGGCGCCCCGGATAATATGGTACCGCACACCAGGCAGGTCCTTGACCCGCCCCCCTCGCACGAGAACCACCGAGTGTTCCTGCAAGTTATGGCCAATACCGGGAATATACGCGGTTACTTCTGTTCCATGAGAAAGACGAACACGAGCTACCTTCCGAAGGGCCGAATTCGGCTTTTTAGGCGTAACCGTCATAACACGGGTACAAACCCCTCGCTTTTGCGGACAGGATTGAAGCGCCGGCGACTTCGTTTTAGCGGTAATCTGCTGCCGTCCAAAACGAACCAACTGATTAATTGTAGGCATGGGCTAAAAACTCCCTCATTATTATCATATTACACCGTTACCATCCGGCGCGTCTTAATTAAAAAAAATATATCAAGAAGCAAAAAAAAGATCAAGGGGAAATTCCCTCCAAAATCTAAAATATTTTCAAAATATTTTCAGACTATGATTATATTACTAATAGGAGGACCTGCATGAAATCCCGTGTATATCTTAGGGTGGGCCTTACCGCCCTCTTGTTCATGTTAGCTTCGTTTCAATTATTTGCCCAATCCCGGGGAGCTATCCTCGATCCGGATCTGTATAACCGCCTTCCCCAGAAAGCGATCCAGGTATCCCGTGCCTATACCGAACTGCCCGCGACGGTTTCCCTCAAGCAATACACCCCCTACCCGGGGAATCAGGGACAATACGGGACCTGCGTCGCCTGGTCCACTGCCTACGCCGCCCGGACCATTGCGGAATCCATTGCCCTCAAGCGCCGGGACCGGTTTCTTACCACCACCAATGTCTTTTCCCCTACCTTTATCTATAAAAGTGTGGCCGATGATCCCACCGGTCAAGCAGGCACCGCAATCTCCTGGGCCTTGGATTTCATGCGGAACGAGGGGGCTGTCAAGATGCTCGATTTTGAGCGGAGTACCGATTTCCTGAGCATCCTCCTTTCGGCTTTTACCAAGAGCCGGCGCTATCCCATTGCCGACTATACCACCTTATACGCCTGGCACAATACGGTGAGCGGACCTGACCGGGTCCGGGCGGTGAAGAAGAGCCTGGCAGAGGGTAAGCCGGTTATCATCGGTATGAACTGTCCTGATTCGTTTTTCACCGTAAAAGATGTTTGGCGTCCCACTGAAAGTCCCCGGACCAATTACGGCGGCCATGCGATGTGTGTGATCGGGTATGATGACACCAAACAGGGCGGGGTCTTTGAGATTCAGAACAGTTGGGGGGAACGGTGGGGAAACGCCGGGTATATCTGGATTCCCTACGACGTTTTTGGCAGTTTTGTCAATGAAGCATACGAGATCATCGAAAATCTTGCGGCCTATCAGGAGGTGATAGAATACGCTGGGTTTGCGGAGATTGAACGCTATGGTTCTGATACGGGGATGCCTGTGGTGTTTCAGGACGGGTATTACCGGACCATTGATTCCTACCCTTCAGGGACGGAGTTCCGGTACCTCCTGGGGAATGATAAGCCTGCTTACGTGTACGCTTTTGCCGCTGATGAGGCCACCACCAGTACGACCCGGATTTTCCCCCCTGAAGGTAGCAACGTATCGCCGGTGCTGGACTATGCGGAAAACGTCGTCGCCTTTCCTGGGGAGTATAGCTGGATCCAGTTGGACAACCGGCCGGGCACCGATTACCTGGTGGTACTCTACTCCAAGCAGGCCCTGGATATCGACGGGGTACGCGCCCGTTTTGCCCAAGAGCGGGGTTCCTTCCCGGAACGGGTGGCCAAAGCCGTCGGCTCCGACTTTATCTCCTATTATCAAGGGAACTATGAACAGGACGCCCTGCGATTTAGCGCCACATCAACGAACAGCAAGGCGGTTTTCGGGCTGCTTTTGGCTATAGCGCATCGTTAAAGATAGGTGGGCTACGGCCATTTTTTCTTCCATAATATAACAAAGCCTTGTATCCGCACTGTCCAATCAGCTACTTAACCTTCATGCCATTATTTTTTATAATACTGAGCATATATAATGAATATTTTTCAAAAATCCGATGCCCTGTATCTTTTAGCCTTTTTCCTCATCCTTATCGGCATAGGAACCGGGCTGCTCCTGATCCCCGCCGCATGGATGCCCTCTGGAGCAGGGGCAACCGGCGATGTTGCTGAGGGACTGAGCATCATGGATGCCCTATTTATTGCGACCTCGGCGATCTGCGTTACTGGGTTGAGTACCTTCAACATCGCGGCCTTTAGCCGTTTCGGCCAGCTCATCATCCTCATCCTGATCCAGATCGGCGGACTGGGGATCATCAGCTTCACGTCAATTCTGATGACCATACCAGGACACCGGTTTGCCATAAGCCGGCGAAACACCATCCAGGGCTTTTACCTTGACGGCATGGAATACAATCCCCGGCGGATCGTGCGGAATATCGTTGCCTTCACCTTTGGTATTGAAGCGGTTGGGGCACTGTTCCTGTCCCTGGCCTTCTTATCCCTGGGGGTTGAGGACTGGCTTTTCATGGGTATCTTCCACGGGGTGTCCGCGTTCTGTAACGCCGGCTTTTCCCCCTTTGTATCAGGACTTACGGAATATACCACCCATATCCCCCTTTTATTGATGCTCATGGTCCTCATCATCTCCGGAGGCTTGGGCTTCATCGTGCTCCATGACATCATGCGGGTGTTTCTGAAGAAAAAGACCCATCTGAGTTACCATAGCCGCCTCGTTTTGATCCTGAGCGCCGGCTTCATCCTGGGGGGAGCGCTCTTTTTCTTTCTTATTGAACGGAACCGCCTCTATAGCGGCATGGATACCAGTGCCGCCATCATCAACGCCTTCTTCCAGTCGGTTACCACCAGGACCGCAGGTTTTGAACTCGTTCCCCAAGGCCAGTTAAGCCAGCCTTCCAAGCTGCTCACCAACCTCTTGATGCTCATCGGGGGCGCCCCCGGTTCTATTGCCGGTGGACTTAAGGTTACCACCATCTTTGTCATTGCCCTGGTTATGATGCGAAAACCCGATGAATACGGGGATATCAAGGTCTTCCATCACCGGCTTACCACAGATACCATTAACAAGGCGGTCGTCTATTTCCTCAAAGCCGTCGCCCTGCTCCTGGTCAGCATCGCCGCCTTATCCTTTACCGAATGGCAATCAGGAGCCGATTTTGAAGCCATCATATTCGAGAGCTTTTCCGCCTTTGCTACGGTGGGTCTCAGCCTGGGCCTTACCCCTGAGCTCTCCACTGCAGGCAAAGTTGTTATTATCGCGGTCATGTTCGCAGGCCGGGTCGGGCTTATTGCCCTGGCCTTCCCCGCCATGGGCCATAAAAATTACGATATAACCTACCCCAAAGGGTCGATTTTGTTAGGTTAATCAAGGGAGACTTTTGTGAAACAAGTTGCAATACTGGGATTAAGTCATTTTGGTAAGAGTGTTCTGGAAGAACTGCTGGAACTCAAAGTAGAGGTCTTTATCATGGACAAGGACCGGCAGATCATTGATGCCTATAAAGACGCGGCAGCGGGATCAGTGGTGCTGGACGTGCTCAACGTGGAAAACCTCAGAAAAGTGATTCCCGAATCCACTGACGCGGTGATCATTGATATGGGGGACAGTATTGAAGCCTCCATCCTGGCGACGAGCTACTGCGCCAAGCTCAAGATCAAGACCATTATTGTGAAGGCCGAAACCGAATCCCACGGGGAAATTCTGGAACTGGTAGGGGCAACCAAGGTGGTGTTCCCGAATAAAGAGGCGGCCAAACGTATCAGCCCCCTCCTGTTATCTTCAGTGCTCCTCAATTATCTTCCGGTAAGCGGAAAACTCGTCATCGCGGAACTTGCCATCCCCGATCACCTGATCGGTAAAACCGTTCAGGAGATCGAATTCCAAACCAAACATCAACTCAACCTCATCTCTATCCGCAGTATCGAAGGGGAATTCGACCAATTTGATGAGGGGTATACCTTTAAACCCAAGGATATCGGGCTTTTTTCCGGTACTGACGAAGCGCTGGATCGTTTTACCGGCTATGTGTTGAAGGAAAAACAGCATAAGACCATCGCAGAGCAGTTCCTCAGTCTTTTCAAACATAAAAAAGCAAAAGCCCAGGGGTGAGGGGGATACTTTGTTTTTTCGCTGATGTTTGATACTATGGCACTATGGATGTATTAATTGAACCGGTGACCGCCCTGGCCCTGAACTGCGGATTTTCCCACGCTGGCCTTTTACAAGTGGACACCATCAAGCTGCAGGAAGAGGTACGCGCTGCCTGTGAGGTTAATAAATGTAAAGCCTATGCCTCGAATTGGTCCTGTCCCCCTGCCTGTGGCACTCTTGGGGAATGTGAGGCCCGGATACGAACCTACACCACCGGTCTTATCCTGCAAACCACTGGTGCCCTGGAAGATTCCCTGGATTATGAAAGCATGACCCGCCTGGGTGTAGAACACGAACAACACCTGCGCTCCTTTGGGGAACAGATACGGGTGCAGTACCCCGCTTCCCTGCTTCTGGGCGCAGGCCCCTGTAGGCGCTGCGAGGTTTGCACCTACCCTGATGCGCCCTGCCGTTTCCCTGAAACTATGACCACTTCTATGGAAGCCTTTGGCATGGTAGTCAGCGAGGTCTGCACCGCTAATCATTTGCTCTATTATTACGGCCCAAATACCTTAACCTATGTGGGCTGTGTCCTTTTAAGGTAGCGACTTTGAGGTACCGGTAGTCCCGCACCTTACACCGGCTTGTACCGTTCCTGGCAAATGGCTTTGATAACGGCAACATCAGCCTCAAGGGTGGATAAACGTGCTTCAAAAATGGAGAGCCTGTGTTCAAAGGCGTCCAGCCTTGACTCCATTTTTGTTTCAAGCCGCAATATGTCTTCACGGTTGCGCTTGGCAAAAGACATGGTCGTTACGACATACGCTACCGCCGGCACTATGGCTGCGGCAACGGCCATGATTTGGTTGAAATCCATACGTAACCTCCTTGTACAAGTTCTTCATTACAAGGTAACATAAGAATATCAAAAAAACAATGCACCGGTATTGCCGGAAAAAAGGGTGGTCAATTGAGGGGCCATTGATCTTTTTTTGACAATTTGGTTTAATATTCCGATAAAACTAATTGTAGTATACTTATTAAAAATCAAAGAGGTGAAAAATGGGGGTAAATGTGGCTTCTCGTGTAAATATGGGAACCCTGATTCATTCCGTACAGGAAACCCTGGAAAATTCGATCGAATCCATTTCATTGATCAATTCGGATTTGAAAGTGCTGGCCATAAATGCAAAAATCCAGGCGGCTCGTGCAGGTACGGTGGGAGCCGGTTTCAGTGTGGTAGCTGATGAGATGGACAAACTCTCGTCTCATACGGTGGCAATCATTGACAGCTTGTCCGGGAATGTCAAAAGTGCCGTGCAGAGTCTCATCGGCCTGGAAAGCCAGACCCGGGGACGGCGGCTTTCGCAAATGGCCTCCACGTGTATTGACCTGGTGGATCGTAATCTCTATGAACGTTCCTGTAATGTGCGCTGGTGGGCAACTGATAGCACGTTGGTTGCGGCTTTGGCAGAGCCAGATGATAAGACACTACAATTCGCTTCAGAGCGCCTTGGGATGCTCCTTGAATCCTATACGGTATATTTTGATCTGGTTTTGTGCGATCTGAATGGTACGATTCTCTGTAATAGCCGGCCTGATCAATACCGGTGTACAGGGCAGAACGTAGGACAATACGAATGGTTTAAGCAGGCGGTAAAAAGCTCATCAGGTTCTGAATACGGCTTTGAAGGTCCGTTGAAAACGGATTTGGCACAGGGTCAGAACATTCTGGTCTATTCCTGCGGGGTGCGGGCCGGGGGGCACGCCCGTGGGAAATTGCTGGGCGTCTTTGGGGTGATGTTCAACTGGGACGGTCTGGGGCTGGAAGTGCTCCATCAGGCCGAGGTAGCCCTTTCCAAGGAAACTGAAAACCAGGTAGAAGCCTTCTTATGCCGTCCTGATGGGACCGTGGTTTCCCCGGTAAACACGGAAGGGCGAGCCAAGAAGATAGCCCTCCCTGCTTTGGACGAGATATCCCCTGACGGGTTTAAAGAGCAGAAAGAACGGGGCAAAAGCATATCTTTGACCGGAACCGCAGTCTCCCAGGGCTTTAAAACCTATAAGACCGGATGGATCGCCGTTATCACGGAAAACGTGGGGAAGCGCTAACAGGAGTTCGTGGCAGGGCTGCTTTGAACCAGGAGGCTCTCCAGGGGTAGAATTTAAAAAACGCTTGACACTTTATATTATGGCTATCATAATGGCATAGAGTGGAGGTTGATGGTATGAAAACGTATCGAAGCTCTGTACGGTATTTCAGCGTCTTGGTATTGATCTGCGCCGCCGAAGCGTGCGAAAAACGGCGCGCTGTTCGTGGGAGCTTTTTTGTGAACCCATGGTACGCAGCCTCTCCAGTGTCAGACCCTTTCAAGACCCTGAGCCGCGCTTGTGTCCAGGCCGGCCTCGGCGCTTCCTTCGCCTGTGGTGTTCTTCTATACAATGTAAGATAGAGAAAGGAATACTTTGTGCGACTTCGTGTAACTTAGTGGTTAATCTTCCTTTATAATATCGCTTAACCTGTTGACATGGTACGATTCGCGTAATCTGCGGACTGTCTTCTTCTTGTGCGTAAGGTGAGTTCTTAACCTGTTTGACATTATTAGGGCATATAGAGGGTCAAAAGCCTTGCGGAAGAGCCTTCCCGCCATTCCCGCAAGGCGTGTGGTGTTTCCCGAAGGTGGCGTGGAGTTCCTCGGATGAATTTAACCTTTTCGCCGGATAAGGCGCGTAACATGTCTTTGTAATCGCTGTTCAGCATCGTACTTTTTCTCCTTTCCCAATGAAATCGCTTCGACCGTCAATGGCCAGACAAGCCCGACACGCTCAGTCGCCGTACCGGAAACAAAGCAAGCGCCGGAAGACTCGGATAGTTTATGTACTGAAATAGTTTTGTTCATAACAAAAGCATAGTAGCAGCTTAACGTTGTGTCAATATACGTGGAAACGGGATTAAGCGGGCGTTACCATGCGGGTACATTGGCTTTGGCAAGAGGGCTTGTACCCATTCGGGAGATATGGTAATCTGGCAAAAGAGGGTATAACCATGAGCACTTTTTATGAAGAAATAACGTTGGAGAATCCGATTGATGTGGCCTTAGCTAAACACGGAGTCATCAAGGAATCGGAATTCCGTCGCATGACCGTGAACGCGCTGGTGGAAAGACCGCCGTGTACTCTTGTCAGCCGCCGTCCTGCCGGAAGAAACCGAGGTCTTGCTCGGCGCCTACCCCATTGAAGGTATGGACCTCCTTATCGACTGCAAACGCGAACGCCTCATCGTCGCTCACGGCGACAAGCCTCTGTTCAAAATAAAGTAATATGAAGTGATACGGCTGGACCCCCAATTATGCGTATGCGCGGCATAACCAGGGACATTGAGCGGGGGAAATGGGGCTGCCCTAGGGCCGGCAGAGGTATAGAGGCAATGATGCAGTTAGATACCATAGAGTGGGATGAAGAAAAGAATGAAATCAATTTTTTTCTGCAACCTGAACGAGACTGTCGAATAAGTCTTTTTGAGCGTTTTTTGACATTTGGTGTTATTGATAATTTTTTATAATACCTCATGGGCAATCTGTATAAACTTCGTCATCGCCTTTGAAAAATAAGCGCCCTTCCGGTAACAGAGGAATTTCCGCATAAAATAATCATCTTCAAAACTAAATTTCTAGACTTCACCAATGGTAACATCCTGGTAGTCGGCGGGAAAGATAGTAAAGGCTATCCCTTTTTCCGCCATACGCAGGCAGGTCTCCCAACTGTCCGTCTCAAGGAGAATAGTGGGGATAAAATTAATACCGGCAAAAATTTTGTCCACCATGATGCGCAGGTGATGTTTCGGCTTCATGAGTACAAAAGGGATGTCTTTTTCCAAATGTAACTTGATACAGGGATAGGAGCGGCCATCCTTCGTAAAAGCCGATGCCGGACGGAAGCCGGGGGGCGCTAAAAGCAGCATTTCCTCCTTGCCCAGGAGTTCGCTCTCAATAGAACTGTTGTTCAATTCCCGAACGTTAAGAATAATATCAAGGTTTCCCGTGAGAAGCTGCTCTTCCAGTACGGAAAAAGAATCTTCTGTAAGCGTATACTGAACACCGAGGTATTGTTCGAGCAGCCTGGGTAAAAGCGGGGGAATGAAAACCGGCGAACTCTGAGGGCCGCAACCTATGTTAAGGCGTCCTGTCTGTGAATCCTGTATATCGTCTATCTGGTGCTGAAGTTCATTGAGGACGCCCAGTATTTTTTCCGCCGCCTGCACATATTTCTCACCCGTGTATGTCAGCGCCAGGGGAGAGGTGCTGCGGTCAAAAATTTTTGCGCCGAGCGCTTCTTCAATGCGGGACAGCAGATTGCTGAGAGACGGTTGGCTGATGTTGAGCTTTTGTGCAGCGACGGTTATATTACCTTCTTTTGCGATTTTCAAAATGTACTGTAACTGACGATCATTCAAAATAGCTTCCTCCTGTCATAGAATAAAACCTATCATTCAGATAATATAAATAGTATTTTACTTATTGAAAACAATCAAGTACCCTTTATATATCAATGCTTCGCGGGAACGCCGCGAAATAAAGGAGAATACAATGAAAAGCTGTAAAGTTCTCATGCCCATCGGGGGCCTAGGGGCAAAGATCAATCAGGAAGCCTTTGACAACGGAATGAAACTGGGGCCGGACGTCATCGCCATTGACGCCGGTTCTACCGATTCCGGGCCCGGCTACCTGGCACAGGGGATGTGCAAATTTTCAAGGGCTATGCTGAAGCATGATCTGAAAATCGCGGTCATAGGCGCGAAAAAAGGGGGAATTCCCCTCTTTGTGGGGAGCTGCGGCACCTGCGGCACGGATAACATGGTAGACGAATGCGCCGGCATCGTCATGGAGATTTTCAAGGAAGAGGGCTTTACGGGTAAAATCGCCAAAGTGTATTCCCAGCAGAAAAGCGAGATACTCAAGAAAAAATGGGATGAAGGCAAAATTCACCCCCTGGAATGTGCCCCTGCCATCTCCCGGGAGACCTTTGATGAATGTACCAATATCGTCGCCGTTCTGGGAGCGGAGCCCTTCATTGAGGCGCTGAACAAGGGCGCTGACGTGGTGCTGTGCGGCAGGGCTACCGACACGGCGATCATAGCCGCGCTGCCCGTTCATTGGGGCTGCAATGTCGCGGCGGCATGGCACGGCGCCAAAATCGTGGAATGTGGCGCACAGTGTACGGACAATGAGGAAGGCACGGGCGTATTCCTTACGGTGGACGAAAAGGGATTCCTGGTAACGCCGCTGCTCCCCAATACCCACTGTACTCCCTATACCGTGGCGGCCCATCTCCTCTATGAAAACGCCGACCCCTTCCGGCTCACCGAGCCGTCGGGAACCATGGTTACCAACGAGGCGGTCTACACCCAGGCGGACGAACAGTCCGTATACGTAACCGGCTCAAAGTTCGTTCCCGCATCTCAATATACGATGAAGCTGGAAGGGGCGGGCATTACGGGCTATCAGAACATCAGCCTGGTGGGAATTGCCAACCCCAAGGTGCTGGCCGACCCTGAAAGGTGGATTCGCAACATCAGCGTCTATGTGGATGCCTATATCCAAAAAATCGGCATCCCCCATGAAGACTACTCGTTCAATTTTAAGGCCTACGGTTACAACGCCGTGATAGACGGACCTGTTCCCGAGGGTACGCCGCCGCCCAGGGAGATCGGGATGCTGCTCACCGTTACGGCGAAGACCCAGGAATTGGCTACCCAGATTGCCAAGGTCTTCAACCCATCCCATCTTAACGGTGTTATACATATCATCATTGGTTTGCTGGCGACGCCCCTAAGCTATCTGCTTAATACCGATGCCATGATTTACGGCATCATGCCTGTGGTGGTAAACATCGGCGCCCAGTACAATATCCCCGCCGTAACAATCGCTTCCATGTTTATCTCGGCACGGGTCATGGGCACCAGCCTCTCCATAACAACGCCGTCTGTTTACCTTGCCCTGGGGCTCATGGGGTTGAGCTACAAGGAAGCCTTTAAATATGGGTTTAAGTGGTCCATTTTGCTCGGCTCCATTCTGGTACTTATTTCCGCAATTATCGTCCATTGACGAAACAGGAGTGTACTTTTTATGAAAAGATTGTATGTGTTAATTGTGTTGATCTATATATCCTCCGCTTGTTTTGCACAGGACGCGGACGCAAAAGCAAAGACTGATTTGATGATAATACCGCAATTAAGCTATGAATATCTTAATCTTACGGAACAGCAATTTCATGCTCCCGAGGAAGGTCTGATATTTGTGCATAATGACGAAGAGAAGCTATTATTAGTACAAGTCTCCGCTAAACAATATTTTATGGGTCAGGATAATCAGGCTGGTCACGGAGGACCGTATCACGATGACACTTTGATGTTTGTCAAAAAGGTTAAGCCTCATCTGTTTATGGCTCTTTTGGACACCGGTTCCAATGAACCTGTTTACGGCGGACTACGTACTTTTGAGGTCGGTCTGGGGTATGGCTATGAATTAATACACAATGATCATCATTCGTTAACATTGGGCGGCGCTTTGGCTGTAACCGATACCGGCATAGAATACGGCGATGGGAAAACATGGCCTGTCATGCTTTATCCAGTGATACAGTATGAATTTGAGTCGTGGTTTTTTGACCTCAAGTTTGAATTTATAACTGATCCGGAATTAAGTTTTACCCTGCTGCCAAAAGAGAAAATTCGTTTTAGCGCGGAGTTCGGCATAGATGAATTTGAAGGATGGCGTGACTTCCTTTTTGACTGTACTCTGTGGTACCGCTTTTTTGATGAAGATTCCGTGCGGGGTGATTTTGCCGGACTTGGCTTGGGAATTAAGAACAGTTCAATTGGTTTTGATTTTGGCGAAAAAAATAAAAGCTATGAATTACAGTATTATACTGCTTATGGAACACTGGATCTATCTTTCCTGCAAATGATCGGCGGATACGTGTTTGAGGGTATGGAAACATTTGATGAAAATCTTCGCAGGAACGCGGGCGGCGGATTTTTTGTTTCTGTTCAATTGATGTATGCTTTTTAATGGTGAAGCGAGATAGCACAGCGGCGATGAACGTGATTCTGAGCGGCAATGCCGGAGCTGTCATCGTCAACAAAACGCCTGTCTCGAAAGAAGCCGCTGGCGCATTTACAGGATCATTGTTCTATTTCGATAAAGCCATTAATAATATCTATAACTTCAAGCAAAATATCATTCGGTAATTTTTCTATATATGTATAATTACGTACATTTATATCTAAAGTTCTTACCTGATCACATAGAATAACCCCGGTCGTTTTTGTTCGCCCGTCCAGTTTAATATGGAACGGGTAATCTTTATTTGTATTGGTTATTGGACAAACAATGGTCAAGCTTGAGAAATTATTAAAGGTCTCATTACTTACTACGAGAGCAGGCCGCTGCGAACCTTTGGTTCGACCCTTTTGTTCATGTCCGGCTTGAGGATCAAAGTCAAGCCAGATTACATCCCCTTGTTTTACCATATTTCGCTTCCAATCGGACTACCCCACTCAATTTCTTTCTGGGAAATAGACTTTTGATCAAATTCTTTCCCATAAAAATCTGTAAGCCGTTCCCTTGTTGTCCTGTGTTTTTTTTCTCCTATTTTTTTTATGACAATTGACTCATTTTCCAATATTACATCAACCATATCATTTTCCCGTATATTGATATTTTGTAAAAGAGCCTTCGGGAGTCGTATTCCTTGGCTATTACCCCATTTGACAATAGCAGTTTGCATTTCAAGTGCCTCCAAATCTCATTAGGATATACTTAGTATATCCACAACATATAAGAAAGTCAATAGATTTTGAATAAAAAACGGAAAACTTGACGTAGGCCGTGCCGCATTAGTCACCGAGACGTGCCCGCCGGTTCTCGCGGGTTATGTTTGCCCCCGCAAGCTCCCTGCGTACCGGCAGAAACAGCAGTACGGTGAGCAGCATGGACAGCAGATCGGAAACCGGCTGGGCAAGGATCAGCCCGTCGCGGCCCAGGGTGTAATTGAACAGCATGAGAATCGGGATAAACACAATGCCCTGCCGCGCAATGGAAAGCACCAGCGTCTGCCGTGCCTTGCCGAGGGACTGAAACACCGTGGAAAGCACGAACTGCACCCCCAAAAAAGGCATGGACCAGACAAGGAGCCGCACGATTCTCTGCCCGAATTCCACCACCACCGCGTCCTTTATGAAAAGCGCCACCGCGCCGCTGCCGAACACAAAAATCACCACGCCCATGAAAATACCGAAAAGCGTTGCGGTTATCAACGTAAATTTCAGAACCTCCCGCAAACGTCCGTGGAGTTTTGCCGCGTAGGTATACCCAATCAGCGGCTGTATTCCCTGGGAAAGCCCCATCACCAGCATACTCGGTACCATCACCACGGTCCAGGCGATGCCGATTGCCGCGAGAAAACCGTCCCCATGGGCGGAAGCAAAATTGTTGAGCAGCATCTGGGAGGCGCTCATCAGCAATTCACTTAAAGTTGTGGGTATCCCGAT
>JAITQK010000245.1 GCA_031288975.1 Treponema sp.
GGGGGGGGGGGGGTATACTTCTAAGAAAATTTCCCACAGAAGAGACACTTACATAATATAGATGCAATACAGGGATGTATAAGAGCGTTTCTCTACACGTTACCTTCAAAATCTGCCCCACCTTACATAGATTTGTTTAAGTATAGCGAATACAAAAAAACTTGTCAAGTGCAAAAGACCAAAGATCCATCAAATATACAAAAAAATTTCCTCTGAAATAGCCCTACCGCAGCGCCCTCAACAGGGTCCGCAACTCCGGATCCGTCATGGGTTCGGGAGTTGGAGGCTGTTCCGGGGGCTGGGGCTGGAGTATGATCTCGTCTCCTGTGGAGATGCGGTCAAAGAAACCATTGCGACTCAAGATGCCGGCGGCAACTTCTTCATCGGCGCTCTCAATGACCAGGGTCCCTACTACATCATCGGCAGCGTAGGAAAGACCGATGCCTTCGTTGAGGACCAGGGAGCGTCCCTTCTTGACTACTTCGTAAACTGTACCGGCGCTTACACCGTCAGCCCGGCCTTTATCAATAAGCCCTAGGGCCTGTTTACGGCTCACCAGTTCCCCCCTGAAGGGCAGCGCCGCGCTTAACTGGTCAACAATACCGCGGGAAGCGTTCCGCAGCCGGTCTGTACTGGTCCGGTACACCTTGAATTCCCCTGCTGGGGAGCCGGTCCTGCCTACAAAGAGTTCACCCTTGATGGAAATATCCCGTTCGTTTTCAGCAACTGATATGATGAGAAAATAATCCGCCTCTGCTTCACGGGCCTGGCGGAAGGCATGGGAAAATGAGGTTTGCCGCAGTTCCAGGTCCATGGGGATGATGTTCCGGTCATGGACCAGGATGTCCTTGATATACGAAGCACCCATGGCCCCGGCATCGGCATGGTAGAAGCTGGATTGGGAAACCACGGAGAAGATTGCCACTTTCCAATGGTGGCTTGCCAGCTCAACAGGGTCAACGGCCCAGCGCCGGTACAGGGCGTCACTTAACAGGGCGTTATATGCTTCCACCGCGTCATTAATGGTGCGATCCCCCAGCCCGAGGTTCTGCATGAACCGCAGTTCCTCTACATACCGGGCAGGATAGCCCTGTATCTTGAGGAGTTCCGCGTATTCCTGCCGGTCCTTGGCGTATGGGTTGAGTCTGAGTCCCCGGCGGTATTCAAATAGGGCCTGGTCAATGAGGTTACGGGAACGAAAATCCCTGGCCCGGACAAAATGCCATGTAGCCCAGCGCCCGCGGCTCGGTTCTTCCAGGTTTGTTTCTGAGATGAGCAGCTCTTCCAGGGTGGCCCGGACAAATTCGTCCTGGGGATCGATGAGGGTGGCGGTTGAAAGAATGACGATGGCATCGGCATTCCGGCCCATTCTCATGGCAGATATGCCTTTGAGATACCAGGCGCTGATGGCATCCCGGTTCTGGGCAATCACTTCGTCGGATAGGCGGGCGGCCTCTGCGTATTGACCGGTCCGGTACCGGAGGCTGGCCAGAAGGGAGCGGGCGGGGTTGTAGTTGCTCTTGAGCGCCAGGGCTTCCTCGGCGTATCGGATGGCTGAACCGAGGCGTCCTGCACGGGCGTCAAGGTACGCGGCGTAATAGTGGACCCGGTGATCCTCGGGATGCTGGAGCAAGGCCCGCTCAATATAGGCGCGGGCGTTTTCGGTCTCCCCCAGGGAGCCTAAGACCAGGGCCAGGGAGATGAGGAGTCGCCGGTCGTCGGGGTAGCGCCTGACCGCTTCCCGGTACCGGGTTACCGCGTCTCCTGCACGGCCACGGGCTATGTCCAGCTCTGAGGCCGCAAAGAGGGCTTCTTTGTTATATGGCTCTCGTGCCAGCACATCGGAAATGACCCCCGCAGCTCCCTCAAGCCGGCCCAGGGCAATGAGGATGAAGGCTTCAAGGTTTGCCAGGGCGATGTTTCCCCGTGCCAGGGACCGGGCTTGCCGTACCCAGACCAGGGCCTGGTCAAATTCACCTAGTTCATAGTAACATTCTGCCAGCACCGCAGTTCCTTCCGCGTGGGCTGGATTAAGGCGTAAACATTCGAGGAAGGATTCCGCCGCAGAATACCAGTCTTCCTGTACCATATACGAGCGGCCCTGATTGTAATAGGCCGTGGCCCCGGGGAGACCGCCGGAAAGGTTTTGTGCCTTGAGGGGTTGTTCCCACCAGAGCAAACCCGCAACCATAATCAGCATGAAACTCCGCATCTGTATACTCATTATAAAACACTCTCCCGTTTAATACTTTCTCGACTTTCTCGTTTAAGAATAATTTTTACCGTGTTGATCTTGTGCCCTTCCATGTCCTGGATGATAAAATCATGACCTTCATAGATGGCCTTCTCATAGCGTACCGGAATCTTCCCGAAAAGGTCAAACACAAAGCCCCCCAGGGTATCAAAGGCATCCACGGGAAACTCGACCCCGATTTCCTTGGACAGATCCTCCAGGTTCACCCGGGCATCGCACAGATACGTCCCTTCCCCCAGTTGGAGCACATCCTCAGTCTCATTGTCGAATTCATCCTGGATATCCCCGATGATCTCTTCGATAATGTCTTCCATACAAACAATCCCCGAAACGCCGCCGTATTCATCCACTATCACCGCGATATGGACCCGGCGGCGGCGCAGCTCCCGCAGGAGTTCATCAATATGCTTTGACTCAGGAACGAAAAAAGGCTTCCTGAGCAGCTTTTGTATGTCAAAGGTATCATGTTTGACCAAACAGGTTAAGACATCTTTGACATAGAGCACCCCAATGACCTTATCGATGGTTTCCTTATACACGGGAAACCGCGAATGGCCGCTTTCAGAAATCGCGGTCAGAAGTTCATCCTTGGGCGCATCGGCCTGTAAGAACACCGTATCGATCCGGGGAACCATGACCTCCTTGACGGTGGTGCCTGAAAGTTCCACCACCCCACGGATCATTTCCCGCTGCTCCGTTTCGAGGGCTTGATAGGTTTTCCGGTCGATCCTATCCTCTCCTTTCTTATCGCCTTTCTTAAAGAAAGATTTAACAAAAGATCCAGCACTCATGGTAGGATACGCTCCCCGGCTAGGTTCGTCATTATTTTTTCCTGCAATTCAAGCATAGGCTCGCTATGCGCGTTGGTAGCATGATCCAAGCCGTCTAAATGGAGTATACCATGGATGAGAAGCCGGCGTAACTCCTCATCCTCGGAGACCTTAAAATACCCGGCGTTTTCCCCCAGGGTTTCGAGGGATATGACGATATCCCCAGGCAGATACCGCTCCTCCACGGTTTCCCCTAGGGCAAAGGACAGCACATCCGTCGGCTCATCCTTGTTCCGGTACTGGGCATTGAGGTGCCGGATATAGGCATCGTTACAGAAGAGTACTGATAGGTCCCAGTTGTCCCGGTGTATATAATCCAGCACTTTAAGCATAAAGGTATATGCCTCGCCGGTCCACTGGGGCACCGGCACTTCCGCCGCGTTTATGGCAACTCGGTTCATAGACTGTTCCCTTCAGGGGGCACTTTGGGCAGTTTCGGATACTCGATCCGGGAATGGTAGTGGCCGGCCAGGACCCGGACAAAGGCGCTTTTGATGGTTTCCAGGTCCCGAAAGGTCAGTTCCGATTCTGAAAGCTGCCCATGTTCAACCTTGGCGTTGATAAGTTCCTGGATGAATTTCTCAAGTTTCGCGGCAGTGGGCTTTTGAAGGGTCCGGCTTGCGGCTTCAGCAACATCCGCCAGCATGACCACTGCGGATTCCCGTGACCGGGGCGGTGTGCCGGGATAGGAAAAATCTTCGACGCTCACCTGGTTTTCCCGTTTCAGGGCCTCATTGTAAAACCAGGTGATCACCGAATTGCCGTGGTGTTCCCCAATGATCTCCTGTACTGCCCGGGGCAGCCCCAGGCTCCGGGCTTTTTCCACCCCCAGTTTAACATGGCTCCTGATAATCGTTGCCGAAAGCCGGGGGGCGATATCGTTATGTTTGTTATAGTCCTGCTGATTTTCTACAAAGTAATCAGGCTGGTCCATTTTCCCAATATCATGGTAATAGGCTCCGACCCGTGCGAGCAGGGCATTGGCACCGATTTCCTGGCAGGCGGTTTCCGCCAGGTTTGCCACCATGATCGAATGGCTGTAGGTGCCTGGGGCGGTGTTGAAGAGGCGCTTGAGCATGGGGGAATTGAGGTCCGATAGTTCTATGAGTCTGAAGACCGTCGCCGCGTTGAGGGCATGTTCCAGGGGTGGGAGCAGCCCCAGGACCAGCATTCCCGAGGCGACGCCGTTAAAGGCCCCCCAGAACAGGATGGCCGGATAGGTTCCGCCGGAGGCCCGCTGGATGAGCAGGATGGCAAGCACCGCGATGCAGTTGGCAGCGGCAATCACGAGGCCGGCCTTGACGAGGTCCATCCGTTTTTCAGCGTCTTTAAGGGCATAGGACGCGACAACGCCGGAGGTCAGGGCGAATATATAGGCGGTCATATCAAAGGAACCGGTCAGAAAGGCGCCCAGGGGCAGTACCAGGGCCAGGGAGAGGGCCAGGGGCGCGTCGATTAATATGGCCGGCAGCATCACCACCAGGGCTGTGGGCAGTACGATGGAGACCGGGAAGAAATCGGAATTAAAGGGCAGGCTCTTCGCAAACGCGGCGCCGCAGATATAGAGGGTCGTCAGGGCGGATAACAGGTATATTTCTGGGTCCGTCAGGCTGTGGCCTGTGATCTTCCCGCTTCCCAGAAAAATAAAGAGGCTATAGAGGAGGAGAAAAACCAGGATGAACCCCACAATGATACGGGGATCCCTTCCAGGAAGACTGGTATGCAGCACCCGGAGCTGGACCATATTCTCCTCGGTGATGATAAACCCCTTTTTGATAACCCGTTCTCCCGATTCTATATACTTAACCACCGGCGCTACCTGGGACCGTATCTCAGCCACTCGCTGCTCCGTGTCTGCCGGGGAAAAAAACACGTTTTCCTGTACAAAAGGCTTGATCAGGTCAAAGGCGATTACCTGAAAGGCCCCGGGAAAACGAAGCTCCCCCAGGTACCGGTCAACTGCCTCCTCAAGGGTATCCAGGGTAACGATACGATCGAAATTCACCCGTTCCCGTTCAGGATTGGCAGTGGAACCCCGGAACACTTCCACCATATCGGGGTTATAGGCATCCAGTCCGGTCTCAGGGAGGGCAAAAATCCCGGTTTCCATAAAATGCTCCAGCACGGTGAATCCGGTTTCCAGAAAAGATGCCCTCTGGGGATCCGTGAACAAGGTGTACAGGTTTTCTTCGGAAAAAGCACCGGGGAAGCCGGCCCGGATCATGCGTTTATAGGCATCGAAATCAGCGCTGTTCTCAAAATACCTGCGGGAAGATTCCATAAAACGGATATATGCCTTTTGGGTTTCTATCCCTTCAGGAACCATGTACCGGAAAACCGCTGGAACCAGGCGCTGCTGGGCTTCAAGCTGGAGCTGCGTAGCCGTTTCATCAATATAGGAAACCCCCTGTTCCGCCGTTACATCCCGTTCCGCAACCCGTCCAACCTCGAATTCCTGGAGTTCTCCCCCTGCTCCACCCAGGGAATTCATCACCTTGATGATCACCAGGGTAGAAACCAGCAAGGCGCTCAGGGTTACGAGGGCAGGACCGGGCCGGATTGGGGGGAATTTAAAGTACCTAAACAGGGTAGTATCCCGGATCTTCCCGCCAGTCTCATGGGGACGGCTTTTTTTCATTTTCATAGGCTTGTATAATCTTCTTGATCAAGGGATTGCGAACCACATCGGCGGTATTGAGATAGGCAATATGGATACCTTCCACCTGGGAAAGTATGGAAAGGGCATGTAAAAGCCCGGAATCAACCCGTTTGGGCAGGTCAATCTGCGTCGTATCCCCGGTAATAACCGCCCGTGCACCTTCCCCAATGCGGGTGAGGAACATCTTCATCTGTTCTTTGGTGGTGTTCTGGGCCTCATCCAGGATAACCATGCAGTCATTGAGACTCCTCCCCCGCATATAGGCCAGGGGCGCGATTTCTATGGTCCTGGTCTCCTCCATGCGGCGTATCATCTCGTAGGGCACCAGGGATTCCATGGCATCGTAGAGCGGCCGCAGATAGGGGTTTATTTTTTGGGCCAGGTCCCCAGGCAGGAACCCGAGACTTTCCCCCGCCTCAACCACCGGACGGGTCAGTACCAGTTTCCGCATTTTTTTTGATAATACCATGCACAGGGCCTCTGCAATGGCGAGGTAGGTTTTACCCGTGCCCGCAGGGCCTACACAAAAGGTAATATCATGGGAACGCATACCCCGAATGTACTGGGCCTGGTTTCCACTCCGGGGAAAAACGCGGCTGAACCCATGGGGAATATGAATAATCGCTTCATCAGGGACCTCAGTGTGCTCCGGGGCCGCGCTTTCCGCCAGGGCGCGGATATACTCTGGGGATGGACTTTCTCCTTCCCGTACCACCGCGACAAGGCTATCCATTATCGACTTGAAACGCCTAAGCCCCTGCTCATCCACCCCTTCCAAGCGGATCTCATTACCCCGGGCCGCGATACGTCCTCCCAGAGATCCCTCGATAACCTTGAGGTTTCTATCATTCGCACCGCATACCCCGGATAGAATATCCTGGTTATCCAGTACGATGGTTATACGCTCCTCCAAATTAGACCTGCTTCCTATTGTTTCAATCCTCGCGCTCGCATGGAGCGCGACCCAGCGCACCTTCACGGTGGGGTTTAATCCCCACCCCTTGGGGTGTAAAACAGGGGTGCGGAGGATTTATTCTCTGCATACGATACGATTCCACGGAGAAATCTTCAATACCCCGCCGCTCTGCGCTGGAGATTCTTTATTAAACCTTGTTGTAGTGTATAGCCCTCTCATAGGGAAGTCAAGGGATGACTTGAAACATTTGCCACAGATCAGGTATAATTTTTCTATACCCTGGAAAAGGAGCCTAAGCACGATGGCAAAATATCCCTTTGATACAATTGAACCGAAATGGCAGCACTATTGGGAGGAACACAAGACCTTTAAGGCCCTGGAGGACCCTGCGGTCCCCAAGGAAAAACGCCGCTATATCCTGGATATGTTCCCCTATCCTTCGGCTCAGGGCCTCCATGTGGGCCATCCAGAGGGGTATACTGCCACGGATATTTACTGCCGGTACCTGCGTATGAATGGGTACAATGTGCTCCACCCCATGGGCTTCGACGCCTTCGGGCTGCCAGCGGAAAACTACGCCATCAAAACCGGCACCCACCCAGCAATAACCACAGCGGCAAACATCAATAAATTCCGTTCCCAGATTAAGGCCCTGGGCTTTTCCTACGACTGGGACCGGGAGGTGGATACGTCCAAGGTGGAATACTACCGGTGGACCCAGTGGATATTCCTCAAGCTCTTTGAAAAGGGCCTGGCCTACGAAGCTGAGAGTCCCATTAACTGGTGTCCCTCCTGCAAGACCGGCCTTGCTAACGAGGAGGTGAAGGACGGGGTCTGTGATCGCTGCGGTACCAAGGTCACCCGGAAGCGGATCCGCCAGTGGATACTGAAGATTACCGCCTATGCTGAACGGCTCCTGGCGGACCTGGATGGTCTTGACTGGCCTGAGCCGGTGAAGCTGATGCAGCGGAACTGGATAGGCCGTTCCGAAGGGGCCAATGTAACCTTTCATATCGACGGCCACGCTGATGCGCTTGAAGTCTACACCACCCGGCCTGATACCCTTTTCGGCGTTACCTACATGGTTCTGGCCCCGGAACATCCCCTGGTGGAGCGGATCACCACGGCTGAACAGCAAGCCGCTGTTGCGGCGTATCTGGACGCGGCGGCCAAGAAGAGCGACCTGGAGCGGACCGACCTGGCCAAGGTCAAGACCGGGGTCTTCTCCGGTGCCTTTGCCATAAATCCGGTGAATGGGGCCAAAATCCCCATCTGGATAGCGGATTACGTGCTCATTTCCTACGGGACCGGGGCTATCATGGCGGTCCCTGCCCACGATGAACGGGACTGGGAATTCGCCAAGACCTTTCATCTGCCGATTACCTTGGTTGTTTCCGCTGAGAAACCTGAGCTGGGAAAAGATTACTCCACAGAACCTGAAACCTGTACTGCTGCAGACGGCTGGGCGGTGAATTCCGGGCAGTTTGACGGGCTTCCTACCAGTACGGCAAAACAGCGCGTAACTGCCTGGGTTGAGGAACAGGGATTTGGAAAAAAGGCGGTGAACTACAAGCTCAGGGACTGGATCTTCAGCCGACAGCGGTACTGGGGGGAGCCTATCCCCATTGTGCACTGTGAACACTGCGGCATTGTGCCCCTGCCGGAGCATGAACTGCCCTTAACCCTCCCGGAAGTCCAGTCCTATACCCCTACAGGCACCGGAGAATCCCCGCTGGCTGGTATTTCCGAGTGGGTAAACACTACCTGCCCGAAATGCGGCGGCCCGGCCAAACGGGAGACCAACACCATGCCCCAGTGGGCCGGGTCCTGCTGGTACTACCTCCGCTATCTGGACCCCCATAATGACAGGGGGTTCGCCGCCAAAGATACCATCGACTATTGGGCGCCGGTAGACCTCTACGTGGGAGGCACCGAACACGCGGTGCTGCACCTCCTCTACAGCCGTTTCTGGCACAAGGTCCTCTACGATCTGGGCCTGGTGAACACCACCGAACCTTTTCAGCGCCTGGTGAACCAGGGGATGATCCTGGGGGAGGACAACCAGAAGATGTCCAAAAGCCGGGGGAACGTGATCAACCCCGACGACATCATCCGCACTTACGGGGCTGATTCCATGCGGATCTACGAGATGTTCATGGGTCCCCTGGAGGTGAGTAAGCCCTGGATCACGGCGGGGCTGGTGGGGGTAACCCGCTTCCTGGAACGGCTCTGGGTCATTAGCGAAAAGCCCCTTACCGAAGGGGCGGGCAGCGATGAACTGGTCCGGCTCATGCACAAAACCATCAAGAAGGTGAGCGGCGACACTGCCACCCTCAACTTCAATACCGCCATTAGCGCCATGATGGTGTACTCCAACGAACTGGTGAAACTGGACGCCATCCCCCGTTCTCTCTGGGAACCGCTGGTAGTAATGGCCGGTGCCTACGCCCCGCACCTGGGGGAAGAACTCTGGGAACGCCTCGGGCACCACGAATCAGTGTCTCACTCCCCCTGGCCGGTCTACGATGAAGAACGCACCCTTGAGCGCGAGGCGATCATCGTGGTCCAGGTGAACGGCAAGCTCCGGGACAAGTTCACCGTTCCTGTGGGCACGGCCAAAGGGGACCTTGAAAAACAAGCCCAGGCATTGCCGGGGATTATCAAGTGGACCGAGGGACGGCGTATTGTCAAGATCATCACCGTGCCGGATAAGCTTGTGAACATCGTGGTTCAGTGAGGGGGATCGGGTTTCTTTATCCCCCTCAGAAGAAAATAACAAATCAGCCTATAATCCGTAGTTAAGGCAACACGGATTACAGGCTATGGTTTTACCCGTTCGGTCAACCCTTTAAACGCTGCCGTCACCCCTCATAATCTTAGCCAAATCCTGTTCTGGAGTGTTGGTTGGCGCAATAGCGAAGTGTTCAACCAGGTAGTTCAGCACCCCAGGAGACACAAAGGCTGGGATACTGGGGCCAAGCAGAATGTTCTTAATACCAAGGTAGAGCAAGGTGAGCAGGATGGCAACCGCTTTCTGCTCGTACCAAGACAGTACCAGGGTGAGGGGTAACTCGTTGACCGTGCAGCCAAAGGCTTCGCTAAGTACCAGTGCTACCTTGATGGCAGAATACGCATCGTTACATTGACCCATGTCTAAAATCCGGGGGAAATCACCAAGCTCCCCGATGTTCAGATCATTGAAACGATACTTACCGCAGGCCAGGGTAAGCACCAGCGTATCTTTCGGCGTTTGTTTGACAAAGTCGGTATAGTATTGACGCGCAGACTTTGCTCCGTCACAGCCGCCCACCAGGAAGAAATGTTTGATTGCCCCGCTTTTGACCGCGTTGATAATGGTGTCTCCCGCCGCAAGCAGTGCTTCATGGGCAAACCCGGTAGTAAGTTCCTTGCCACCGTTGATGCCGGTCATGGGATGATCCTCAGCATAGCCGCCAAGGGCCAATGCCTTGTTGATGATCGGGGTGAAGTCCTTATGTTCTCCATGCTCATCAATATGAACCATTCCAGGATATGCGGTAAGAGCCGTGGTAAAAACCCGGTCACCGTAGCTTTCCTGTACAGGCATAAGACAGTTGGTATTAAACAGGATCGGCGCAGGTATGTGGGCAAATTCTTTCTGCTGGTTATGCCATGCAGTACCGTAATGCCCTTTTAGGTGCGGGTATGCCTTGAGCATAGGATATGCGTGGGCAGGAAGCATTTCACCGTGAGTATAGATGTTGATCCCCTTGCCCATGGTCTGTTCCAGCAGAACCTTGAGATCGTGAAGATCATGACCGCTCACCACAATGAAAGGACCTTTTTCAACACCCAGAGGGACCGTAGTTGGTTTTGGGCTGCCGTAGGTTTCGGTGTTAGCCTTGTCCAAGAGTTCCATAGCCGTAAGATTGAGCTTCCCTGTTTCCATAACAACAGGCAACAGCTCATCCATACCATATCCCTCATTACCAATCGCCACCAGGGCCTTATAGAAAAAGGCGCTCACCCCAGCATCGGTGTACCCCAATACCGCCGCGTGGTACGCATACGCCGCAAGCCCCCGGACACCGAAAAGAACCAGGGCTTTCAGGGAACGGATATCCTCCGGGGCGTTCCATACCCTGGTCATGTCGAATACTTCCCTCTGAGGGGCAGCAGGATCAAGGTCAGCCTGCTCCCGCCTGATTTCGGCAATGCGCCCTTCGACTAAGGCGTTATCGAAATTGACGTTAGTCCCGCCGGTAAAGAGGCCCTCGATTATGAGCCGATGGGTAGCTGGCCCAGGGCTATGGTTCTGGGCAGTCATCGCCAAGCTTATCAGGGCGCCAGTCAAGCGATCCTGCAACACTGCGGTCTGTTCCTGTTTACCACAGACCCCGATCTTTCCCGTACAGCCCTTGCCGCTGGCGGTTTGTTCACACTGAAAACAAAACATGTTAGACATAATGCTCCTCATCCTTATCCTACTACCTTTCCCACCTCCTGTATGTGATAAATGCAACATAACTGGAATTTTATTTGAGAGCACCCCATCAAAATCATGTCAAGCGCCTGCGATACCTCATAGACGCTTGCCAATGCTTAATCCGGCAGTACCGGTTTGTACGCAGGCATACCCACGCGGAAAGCGGCGTTACCTTGTCACTCACATATTCACGCAGATACTGTACACCGACACTCATCAACTCAGCGGCGTCAAGGGCGCTCCGTCCCTGATCAGGGTTGGCAGCGGCATGGGCAGTTTTTCCGTACTGCCTGTACCAATACCACGATAATGGGTACCAGCACGATCCCAAACAACACCGGCGAATTCGCCACACCAAGATAGTCTTGCATAGGTTTATTGTCCCTTATACCGCAGTATTGGTTGACGGGCGGCCTTCACGTCGTCCGGGCGGCCTATAACCGTGGCAAGCGGGGCAGAGCGCAGACGTTCAGGTTCCCGTTCTGCGACATCATGAAGCGCGAGAAAAGTCTCAACAGCCTGATCAAGGGTTTCAAGAGATTCTGTTTCAGTGGGTTCCACCATCAGAGCCTCATGCACAATGAGCGGGAAGTAAATTGTGGGTGGGTGCAGTCCCTCGTCCTGTAAGGCTTTGGCAAGATCAAGGGCACTGACGCCGTGTTTGGCCTTGAGCGTTTCAAGTGAAAGCACAAACTCGTGCATACAGGTACCTTTACAGGCCACGTCATACTTGTTCTTAAGACAAGCCATCATGTAGTTTGCGTTCAGTACAGCAGCGCGTGCGGCTTCTGGTACGCCTTCTTTACCAAGCGTGAACAGATACGCAGCAGCTTTCACCAGCACAAGGAAGTTACCGTAGAACGAGCGAACACGGCCTATGCTTTCGGGATGCGTAGCAATGCCGCCGTCAAGAGAAACATCACTCACAGGCAGAAAGGGTTCCAGCGGTTTTTTGCAACCCACTACACCCGCGCCAGGGCCGCCGCCACCGTGCGGAGTGGAGAAGGATTTGTGCAGATTGAAATGCACTGCGTCAAAACCCATGTCCCCAGGACGGACTATGCCCATAATCGCGTTGAGATTCGCACCGTCGTAGTAGTTGAGGCCGCCGGCCTGACGTACCAGCGCGGTTATCTCCAGAATGTTCGGGTCAAAGAGACCGAGTGTATTCGGGTTGGTGAGCATGAGACCGGCGGTGTCAGGACCAAGCGCGGTTTTGAGTGCGGCGAGGTCTACACAGCCGTCAGTGTTTGACGGGATGTTGACTACCTGAAACCCAGCCATAGTCGCGCTTGCCGGGTTAGTACCGTGGGCACTATCCGGCACGAGTATCTTGGTTCGCGCTGCGTCGCCTCGGCTCTGGTGATACGCCTTGAACAGCAGGAGCCCGGTGAGTTCACCATGAGCGCCTGCGGCGGGTTGAAAACTGATCGCGTCCATGCCCGCGATTTCGCGCAGATAGCGCGAAGTGGCGTCAAGGAGGCGCAGACAGCCTTGCACGGTATGCTCTGGTTGAAGCGGATGAATCTGGGTAAAGCCGGGCAGGGCAGCGACTTCCTCGTTTAACTTGGGATTGTACTTCATGGTACAGGAACCCAGCGGATAAAAACCATCGTTCACGCCAAAGGCACGTTTTGCCAGCGCACTGTAATGACGGGAGATTTCGTTTTCGTCGAGACAGGGAAGCGCGGCTTTTTTATGACGGGCTATTCCTGGTGTCAGAGGTACAGCCGGCACATCACAAGGGGGAAGTATGGAACAAGCTCTGCCCTTCTTGCTCTTTTCAAAGATCAGTTTCATCAGGTTGCCTCCTTGAGTAACCGTACCAGTGCGTCGATTTCTGCTTTCGTGTTGAGTTCGGTTACACACCAGAGTACGCGGTCATTCCCCAGGGGATAGCCGCCGAGTATGCCGTGGGTTTCAAGGGCGGACAGTGTCGCGTCCACATTGGGGCAATGGGTAACAAACTCATTAAAAAATTCACCGTCAAACACGAGGTCAAAGCCGGGGATAGCCGAAATCTGACTCGCAGCATACACGGCCTTCGCGTGGCACTGAGACGCGACTTCCGTAAAGCCCTCTTCTCCCAGTGTTGAGAGATACACCTCCGCAGTAAGGGCGCAGTGCGCCTCGTTGGAGCATACGTTACTCGACGCTTTTTCCCGCCGTATGTGCTGTTCGCGGGCTTGCAGGGTTAGCACGAAGGCGCGCTCACCTTGAGCGTCGGTGGTTTCACCTACGATACGCCCAGGCAGTTTCCGCATGAGGGCGCTTTTCGTTGCCATGAAACCAAGATAGGGGCCGCCAAACGCGAGGGGCAGACCGAGGGGCTGGCCCTCGCCACAGGCTATGTCCGCGCCGCACGCACCGGGGCTTTCCATAGTACCGAGGCTTATGGGATACACCCCTTCGATGAGAAGCGCGTTGGCAGCGTGTGTGATTTCAGCGCACGCTTTAGCGTCTTCAATCAAGCCAAAAAAATTCGGCTGCTGCATATAGAAGCAGGCGGCTGTTTTGTCTTCAGCAAGGTGCTTTTTCAGGATTACCAGATCGGTTTTTCCATCAGATGCTGCCGGTATTATCACTACTTTTGAGCCATAACCGGCGCAGTAGGTCTTGATCGTGTCGATCACCTGGGGATGTGCAGTTGCGGAAACCATCACCGTGGTCTTGCCCCGGTCGCGGCACATATTCACCGCCTCAGCCGCCGCACTCGCGCCATCGTACACCGAAGCGTTAGACACATCCATACCTGTAATCTCGCAGATCATGCTCTGGTACTCGAATATGGACTGCAAGATGCCCTGACTGATCTCCGCCTGATACGGGGTGTACGCGGTAACAAACGTTTCGTTTGCCGTGATCCGCTTCACCGCTGCCGGAATGTAATGCCGGTACGCACCTGCGCCTCGGAACATCACGGGGAACACCTTGTTCTCCCCAGCAAACGTCGCAAATTGCCGCACCACCTCGATTTCAGCCATCCCTGGCGGTAGCCGCAATTCCTTGATCAGCGCCTGTTTCGGCACCACATCAAACAGTTCTTCTACCGACGCACAACCAATAGTCTTGAGCATAACCTGCTGGTCTGCATCGGTATGCGGTATATAGGAACCCATAGATACCTCCTTATCTCACAAAGAAATAAGAGCGCGGTACTCTTTGACTGGGAGGAGTTCGCCTTCAAGGATGTCCCCCTCAGCACGTATGAGCCAGGCGTTGTATGGCTCCTTGTTAAGCAATTCCGGTTGATCCATGAGGACCTCATTCACGGCCTTGACGGTTCCGCTGATGGGACTGTAGATATCCGCCACCGCTTTGACCGATTCAACATCGGCGAAGGTCGCCCCTGCGCTGATGCTATCGCCAACATGGGGCAAGTTCACAAACACTATGTCCCCAAGTTCTTTCTGCGCGTAATCGCTGAGACCGATCTCCACGGTTCCATCGTCCAGTTTCTTGACCCACTCGTGGGATTTGGTATAGTTAAGATTTTCTGGAAAATTCATTTTTCCCTCCATATTTGATTTATATGCTAACAGGCCAGAAGAGTTTAACTACCGAGTTAAGCCTTCCGGGGGCTTGCTCCGCGTTTGTAAAACGGCAGCTCCACAACTACCGCATCGATCTTCTTGCCCCGCACATCGATCTCGACTGTGGTGCCAGGTACCGCGTGCTCCGTCTTGACCAGCGCCATAGCGATAGCTTTCTTTATATAAGGACAGAAGGTGCCGGACGTAGTCTTGCCAATGATTGCATTGCCGCAGAACACAGCTTCACCGCCTCGCGCTATACCGCGTCCCATAACCTCCAAGCCAACCCGCACTCGCACAGGCGTTTCCTTGCCAGTGAGCGCGGCTTTGCCGATGAAGTCCGGCTTAGTCATGGCAACACAGGATGACAGCGCCGCCTCAAAGGACGTTACGGTTTCGTCCATTTCATGGCCGTACAGGGGCATAGCCGCCTCAAGCCGCAAGGTGTCGCGTGCGCCAAGTCCGCAGGGAATGAGTCCGGCATCCTTGCCCGCGTCAAGGAGTTTTTCCCAGAGCGTTTCAGCATCAGCAGCTTTGCAGTACAACTCAAAGCCGGTTTCACCGGTGTATCCAGTGCGCGACACAATGCAAGGTATACCCGCAACACTACCTTTTTCGATAAGGGTGTAGTACTTCTGGGGGATTGTAGTTGAAAGGGAAGTGAGTATGGACACCGAAGCCGGTCCCTGGAGCGCGATCTGAGCTATGGTGTCAGATATATCTTCGAAGGTAACCTGCCCCGCAAGATGCGCCTGTATCCACGCAGCATCCTTGTCACGATTCGCGGCGTTCACTACGAGGAAGTAACGCTGTTCTTCAAACTTGCACACCACCAGATCATCGATGATACCACCTGCGTCGTTGCAGAGCAGGGTGTAGCGAACTCGACCTATACTCATGTCGGTGAAATCACCGGTGAAGATGTGCTGCAGGTTCGCAAGCGCACTTGGTCCTGCGATGATGAACTCACCCATGTGGGATACGTCAAAGAGTCCTGCACGTTCACGCACCGCATTGTGTTCGGTGATAACGCCCGTTTCATACTGCACAGGGAGCGCGTAACCGGCGAAGGGTACGATCTTACCGCCGTGAGTCTCATGCCATTTGAACAGGGGAGTTTGTTTTTCCAAAGTTTTCTCCTTCAGGAAGTGGTTTACCGGTTTCGACCGGCTTAAGGTTTGATGGCAATACGCCTTCAAATCCCAGGGTGTACTTGATCCATGCCAAACACACCAACGCGCTCCGTCCACAACCTGAAAGATTCTCTCCCCCTAGGGGAAGATTGCCTCTTCGGTGTCTTATAGGTCCACAAGACTTTTCGGAGGTTCGTCAGCATCCGGTACTTTTGCCTGAGAGTTTTTCGCGCTTGCCCCTTCGGCTCTGCCCACCAGCTTTCACGGCGACAGTCTCTCCCGGATTCTTCATTCGATGATTGTAATATAATCGATTCATAGTATAAAGTCAAGGCAAAAATTGCATAAATTTGTATTTTTTTAATAATAACTCATGTTACGCGAAGACTTGAAATAAGGTTCAATGAATCCCATCGACAAGATATAATAATAGTAACCGTTCACGGGTTATAAGTCCATATAATACTGAGAGTTATGGAAAAAGAACTATAAAAAAGACCAGAACGATTAGGATGATTGTAGTAATGGAGGTGGAGCACGCCTATGA
>JAITQK010000104.1 GCA_031288975.1 Treponema sp.
AGCATCAGCAGCAAGGAAAACCGCGTGGACTTCCGCTTCCCCATCACCCTCAGCCCCGGCAGCAACCGTATCGAGGTACTAGCCACAAACGGCTATTCTGAGGGCAAAGATGTTGTTGAGGTAACGTACCGGTCGAATCAGCAGGCGCTACTGCCGAACCTCTGGATCCTCGCCATTGGGGTGAACAAGTACGATGATTCGGCTATACGCAATCTGGACTATTCGGTGTCAGACGCCCGTGGCATTATCGACGCCTTCAAAGCCCAGGAGGGGAAGCTCTACCGCAAGGTAAACAGTCTGCTCATTGCCGATGGTTCGTCTGTAACGCCGACAGCGGAAAACATCAAAGACAACCTTTCGTATTTAAGTCAGGCGGGCCAGCGGGACGTGGTGCTGCTGTTTATCGCGGGCCACGGGGTAAACGACGCCAACGGCAATTTCCTGTTTCTGCCCTCCGACGCCTCTTTCGACGCAAGCGGCAACATCCGCCCCTCCCGGACGGTGAGCCACCGCGAGATCTATTCTGTGCTGGATGTGCCGGGGCAGAAGCTGGTGTTCATCGATTCCTGCCATTCCGAAGGCGTGAGCGGGAAGAAGACCCGCGCCGTGGACAACAACACCCTGGTGCGTGAACTGATGGATTCCAACGCGGTGATCTTCACCTCCAGCCGTGGCAGCGAGCTATCCCAGGAAAGTCCTGCTTACGGCCACGGTGTCTTCACCTACACCATTATCCAAGGGATGCAAGGCGCGGCGGACCTGGTAAAAGACGGGGTGGTGAGCATGAAGGAGCTTGACACTTATGTGTCGGCAGAGGTTCCCCGCCTGACCCGCGGGGCGCAGCATCCCACCACGAACACGCCGGACGGGTATGTGGACTTTAGCGTTGCAGCAGTGAAATGAGGTGAAAAGGGCGGTCGTACATGAACCGGACCTGACCACTATTTCGTTCAGTTTTTCCGGATCGCCGCGCTTGCAGCATGACCCATAAGGCGCTCTGCTTGGGCAATACGTTCCGCCGCAGCCAGGGCAGCGTCCCAGCCCTGGCCGGGGGAACAGCGGAGGGTGGTAAGGGTTTTCAGGAAGTGACGTACCGAAAGGCCACCGGTAAAACGGGCGCACCCTGATGTGGGCAGAGTATGGTTGATTCCAGCGGAATAATCTCCCAGCACTTCTGCGGCCCTGCTCCCGATGAACAGGGAACCGTAGTTTCTCAACAGGGGAATCCAATCCTCTGCATCCATCACCTGGAGTTCCAGATGTTCCGGCGCTATGGTATTGGCAATGCGGAGGGCTGTTGCTTTGGAATCATAGATGATGATGAGTCCTCCGGCCTTAAGTGATGCTTCTGCGGTAGCGGCACTTGGCAGAGACGCAAGCTGCGTTTCCAGGGCCACAGTCACGCGCTCCGCCAGTTCCTGGCTCGGGACCAGCGCCCGTGCACGGGCGTCGATGTCGTGTTCTGCTTGGGCAAGCAGGTCTGCAGCAACCAGATCGGCGGCATTCAGGGCGGACCCGTCGGCGATGATGAGCACATCCGTAGGCCCGGCGATAAAATCGATCCCCACTGCACCAAAAAGAAGGCGTTTCGCTGCTGCCACGTACTTGTTGCCCGGACCGGCGATAACGTCAACCTTGGGGATGCTTTCGGTACCGAGGGCAAGGGCGGCTATGGCCTGGGCACCGCCGATGGCAAACACCCGCCCTGCCCCGGCAAGGTACGCGGCGGCCATGATACCGGTATCAGGAAGACCATCCGCCTGGGGAGGGGAAACCACGAAAACCTCCTCCACCCCGGCGCTGAGGGCAGGGATGACCCCCATGAGTACCGATGAAATGAGGGGCGCCCGTCCGCCAGGTACATAGATTGCAGCCCGTTGAACCGGCAGTACCTGCTGACCAGTGATAAGCCCCGGGGCCAGCTCGGTCTCAAAATTGACGAACTGGGCTTTTTGCAGTGCTGAAAATCGCCGGATATGATCCGCTGCCAATTCCAGGGCAGCACTCAGTTCCGGGCTGGTAGCCTTGAGGGTTTGCCACGCCGCAGAGATCCTATCCTGCGGGACTTCAAAAACATCAGGGGAGCTTTTGTCAAATTGAACGGCAAAGCGCCGTACCGCAGCATCCCCTTCTCGCCGTACTGCGGCAATCACCTGCATCACCGCAATGGCAACCGCATCATCCTCCTGAGGAGACGCCTGCGCTTTCCAGTAGTGATCAAATTCCGCGCTGTTTATAATGCTCATGGCCCTTCCTTATGGTTACGATTTCATGAGTATGTTCCTGCACTGTTCCAGAAACACATCCATCTCAGCATCGGTACCCATGCTGACTCGCAGGTAATCCGCTATCCGGGGTTTGTCAAAATGGCGTACCAGGATGCCCCGGTCCCGGAGGGCAGCAAAAAAGCCGGTTCCTTTTTTTTCCGGAGAACGAATAAAGAGAAAATTTGCCGATGACGGAATGACCTCAACACCCATACTGATGAGGGCAGCGGCTACCCGTTCCCTAGTGGCTATTACCATGCGGTTCACGGCATCGTAATAGGGGCTATCCATAATCGCAGCCTGTGCCCCTGCCTGGGCAAGCCGATCCAGGGTATAGGAATTGAAGGAATCCCGGATCCGGCACAGCCCTTCGATCAATGCCTCAGCGCCAATAGCAAAACCCACCCGCAGGCCCGCCAGGGATGCGGCCTTTGAAAGGGTATGGACCGTGAGCAGGTTCGGATACGCTGCTATATACGGGACTGCCGTCTCAGCGCCGAAAGCGGTGTACGCCTCATCCACAAGCACCACCCTGTCCGGCGCCCCTTCATTATCACCTTGTACGATACTCAGCAGTTCTGCTATGGGGAGTGCCCGGCCAGTGGGAGCATTGGGATTGGGGATGACTACCCCACCCGAGGCTATCTTAAAGGCTTGGTAGTCGATGGAGAAGTCTTCGGCTACCGGGATGGTACGGTAGGGGATGCCCCACAAACCGGCATAGACCGGGTAAAAACTGTAGGTAATATCCGGGAAACAGATGGGGATACCCTGTGGGGAAGACCCAGAACCGTTTAAAGGAGCGGCATCCCCAGGACCGGGGGCGTTAAAAAACGCACCAAAGGCGAAGGCCAGGACTTCATCGGAACCGTTTCCCGCAAAGACCTGTTTCGGCTGAACCCCGTAGCGGTGGGCTATTGCCTGCCGTAGTTCTGTACAGGCCGGGTCGGGATAGAGCCGCAGATGGTCTCCCGCAGCTTTTTGAATCGCCTCAATGACCAGTGGAGACGGGGGATAGGGATTTTCGTTGGTATTGAGCTTGATGAAGGTCCCCTGCCGGGGCTGTTCCCCTGGTATATAGGGGGAGAGGGAGCGAGCCAGCTTACTCCAGTACATACTATAGGTCATTGCTTATGCCGCCGGTCCAACTCTTCCAGGACTTCCTCGACCTGCACACCTGCACGGGTGATGAGGGCGGTGGTAAAATAGAGCAGGTCCGCTGCTTCCCAGACGATTTCATCATGGGTCTTCGCAGTGCACACTTCCCCGGCCTCCTCCATCACCTTTTCCCGGACCAGCTCATCATCCAGGGTTGCGGTGTACGAGCCGGGGGTAGGGTTACGGAACCGTTCGGCGATGATGGACTGGAGGTATTCCCAGGTATACCGCCGGTCCATGGCGAAACAGGTGTAGGCCCCGGTATGGCAAACCGGACCAGCAGGGTCCACCACCGCGAGCAGGGCGTCTTGGTCGCAGTCTGCCCGGAGACGGTGGAGTTTCAGGGTGTTTCCCGAGGTCTCCCCTTTCATCCAGATTGTATTCCGGGAACGGCTGTGAAAACAGAGGTTCCCCCGGCGGAAGGTCTCGGCCACTGCTTCCTGGTCTGCAAAGCCCGTCATCAGGACCTGGCCGTCTGGGGACTGGGCGATTACCGGAAGGAGTGAAGGGCCTTTGTTCCAGTTGAGGGAATGGATGAAGGCATCGGCGAGGTTTATTTTGCCCGTGTAAAGGGCCATGCCGAGTTGTACATCACAACTCAGGGCGGCAAGGGTCTCAATTTCTTCCAGGGTTGATACGCCTCCGGCAGCGGTGATCTTACAGGAGACTGCGGCTCGGAGCTGCTTTACCGGTTCCAAATCAATGCCGGTCATGGTTCCTTCCCGCTCTACGCAGGTAAAGAGGAACTCCGACACAAAGGGTTCTAGCTGTTTGGCGGTCTCGATGAGGGGAAGGCCCGTGGGGGTTTTCCAGCCGTCCACGACGATTTCACCGTTCCGGGCGTCTATTGCCACGATGATCCGGTTCCGGCCTATTTTGTTCGCCAGGGCCTCAAGGAACAGGGTGTTCACCATGAACTCGCCTCCGGTGATTCCAGCACCTTTCTTGGCAGGGTCCCGGAAGGCCATGGAGCCGGCGATGATCTTCCGGGCGCCGAGGCTTACCAGTTCCTTTGCCTGGTCTGCGGTTTTGATCCCCCCACCGACCCGGCATTCGGCTCTGCGGAGCAAGGGCTTTATCATGTTGATATTGGAACCTTTACCCTTGGCAGCATCAAGGTCGATGATCGCAACTTCACCGTAACGGTCAAATTCTTCTGCCAAGACAAGGGCATTATCCCGCTGTAACACCAGTTCCGAGCCTTGCCTAAGCTGGACTACCTTTCCATCCTGTATGTCTATTGAAGCGATTACCATCTAACGCACACTCCTTTTGATTCGGCGTATTTTTTGATTTCCGGGATCGTGGTTTTCCCGAAGTGCAGCATAGAGGCTACCAAAGCGGCGTCGGCATTGCCCCAAAGCTCATCGCTACCGGGAACCGATGGCTCAAGCGTACCACGCGCTGGCGGGGGCAGCAGCACATTGGCGATCTGGTCCAGGTTCCCCGCACCCCCAGAGGCGATCACCGGTACAGGAACCGCTTCCAGAATCCTCCGGGTCAGTTCAAGATCATAGCCGGCCCCTGTACCGTCGGCATCAATCGAATTGAGGAGGATCTCCCCGGCCCCGAGTTCGACTGCTTGTATGGCCCATTGAATGGCGTCTAAGCCGGTATCGGTTCTGCCGCCGTGGGAAAAGGCATGCCACACCGGTTTCCCCTCAGCATCATCTCCTGAGCGTTTGGCGTCAATCGAAAGTACCACGCATTGGTTTCCGTAGGCCCTGGCCATTTCCCTCAGAAGTCCGGGGTTTTGCAGCGCCGATGTACACACCGAAACCTTGTCTGCTCCGGCGTTCATGGCCTCCCGCATATCCTCTACCCGCCGGATGCCGCCCCCCACGCAGAGGGGGATAAAGACCTCTACCGCCACAATACGGACCACATCTAGCAAGGTGGCTCGGCTCTTGTAAGAAGCCCCGATATCCAGGAAGGTGAGTTCATCCGCCCCTTCATCATTGTACCGGCGGGCCAGTTCCACTGGGTTGCCAGCGTCCTGGATGCCCTTAAATTTGATCCCCTTCACCACCCGTCCGTCGTCCACGTCCAGGCAGGGGATGATCCGTTTAGCCTGCATTTTCTAAAGCCCTCCTGCCCAGTGTTCCAATACCCTGAGTCCCACAGCGCCGGATTTTTCAGGATGAAACTGGACTGCCGCAAGACCGCCCCGTTCCACTGCCGAACAGTACCGGATATAGTATTCCGTCTCTGCAGCCGTAACCGTATTGGTTTCGGGAGCGGCGTAATAGGAATGTATATAGTAGAAAAACGCATTGTCTGGCAGCCCCCGGAAGAGTCGTGCAGCAGGTTTGGTTTCCGTGCGGTTCCAGCCGATTTGGGGGACCTTGCGACCGGGGAAACGCCGTACTGTGCCGGGAATCACCCCAAGGCCCCGTATCACCCTGCCCTCCACCGGAGGGGCCTCCTCGGAACTTTCAAAGAGGAGCTGAAGCCCGATGCAGATCCCCAGAAAGGGTTTATCCGCCTGTATCCATTCCCGGAGCGCCTGATCATAACCAGAGGTTTCCAGGGATGCCATGGCCGTGGCAAAGTGCCCGTCCCCAGGGAAGATGATCTTTTCAAAGGGACTAGTCCCCCCAAGCTCCTCCGGGGCTTTGACAAAACGGGCTGGTATGCCTAGCCGTGCCAGGGCGTTCATCACCGAACCGAGGTTTCCCGCCCCGTAATCCACCACGCCAATCATGGCTGGATCCTCTGCATACTCATACGAGGACCCCTTTGGTAGAGGGGATCAGGTCCGCGGAACGGAGATCCAGTTCAACCGCCTCCCTGAGCGCCCGTGCAGCAGCCTTAAACAGGGCTTCGATCTTATGGTGATCGCTCCGCCCTCGCAGTACATCCAGGTGCAGGGTAATGCCCGCACCAGAGGTAAAGCCCTGCCAGAAATCTTCCACCGTATCGGTCTGAAACGTGGCAGTACCGGCATGGACGGAACCTGAAACCAGGGGTATATTTGAAAGCCTCCCATTGAACACGAGAAAGGGCCGGCCTGAAATGTCCACTGCTGCCTGCACCAGGGTCTCATCCATGGGAAAAAGGCACGCTCCAGTCCGGTGGATGCCCCGCCGTTCTCCCAGGGCCTGGGCAAAGCATTGACCTAACACAATGCCCGTATCCTCCACCAGGTGGTGCTGATCCACCTCCAAGTCCCCGACTGCCCGGATGTCCAGGTCAAAAAGGCCATGCCGGGCAAAGGTATTCAGCATGTGCACGAGAAAGCCGATGGGATAATCCAGGTGAGCCTCCCCGGTTCCATCCACATTCAATTTAACCTGCACCTCAGTTTCTTTGGTCTTCCTGGTAAGCTCCCCACTTCTACTCATAAACACTCCTCATGGTACCACTTTTCGTAGATCGTATTCCACAATATCCCCGGCGCCCAGCTTCTTCAAGCGGGGTATAAGCCCGGGGACCTCGCGCTTCTGCACCGCGATCTTCACCGCATAGCCTTCATCCCCATAGAGGGGCGATACCGTGGGACTTCGCATACTGGGGAGTCCGGCGACCAGCTCGGTAAACCGGGACTTGGACACATTCATTTCAAGCATCACCTTGTCCCGTCCGTCCAGGACCGCCTTGAACAGCATGGCCAGTTCCTCAATCCGCCCCCGCTTTTCCGGGTCTGCCATTGCAGCGGTGGAAGCCACAAAACGGGTGGAGGACTCCAGAATCGTCGCAATGATCCGCAGACCATTATCCCGGAGGGTTTGGCCTGAGGAGGTATTGTCGATGATCATATCCGCGTCATCCGGAGGAAAGACCTCGGTTGCGCCGTAGGTACGGAGGATACGATACCCATAGCCCACGTGATCAAGCCATGCCTTGGCAAGGTTCACATACTCGGTGGCTACGGTGAGCTTCTTTGTTTTGAGCCTAGCCTCATCCAGCTCCACCGGAACTGCTGCCACAATGCGGACCCGGTCAAAACCCAGGTCCAGGATTTCCTCCACCGCAGCCCCGCTTTCCCGAATCCAGTCTATACCCGTGAACCCCACGTCATGACTCCCCAATTCCAGGAGTTCCGCGACGTTTTGGGGTTTCATGATCTTGGCGTCCAGCCAATCCACAGCAATAACCGGCCTATAGGTCCGGTCCGCAAGGCTGATGGGAAACCCCGTTTCGGCAAAGAGGCGGGAGATATTCTCAAAAATACGTCCCTTGGGTATTAATATACGCAGCTTATCCATGTTTTCACTCCAAAAAAAAGCCGTGGACCTCGGAGTCCACAGCTGTATTACCGCTTCAATGCACCTCACGGCGCCGGACCCTCGGCTTTCCCTGCTGATGCTGATGATGAAACGGAACCGTCCTGTTCATGTTTTTTAATATAACGAGACGGGGAAAACCTGTCAATGCTGTATATCTATTCAGCCGTGGTGTATTGCCCCGAATGGAGGCCACGTATGGGATAG
>JAITQK010000164.1 GCA_031288975.1 Treponema sp.
CTGTGTTCCGAGGCAACAACCGGATCGATGGAACGGGCAAAGGTGAATTGTATGGGACCGCGTACCTGCCCACAATTCACGCCGGTTGACATCACGGCTCCGAAGCTGCGCACGTCGAAAAAGTTTTTGCACATCCATTGACGGGCTTTATCGACATTATCTCCACCTTTCCGCTTGCCATCGTCGCCGGATAAATTGATATCCAGCGCCTTATATGCCCGCTCATGCTGGTTATTGAGAATGGCTTTTTCTTTGACGTAAATCTCGTAAGGCGGCTTTTCTCCTTTGGCAAGCCCCACATAGTTACGCACTTTCCGTTTCAGGCATACATCGGTTACAAGACCGTTCCCAGTCTCCGCGTCAATGCGAGGCAAATTACCCGCGTCAGGGTCGCCGTTAGGGTTCCCGTCTTTGACATCAACAAGGTAGATAAAATCATACCTTTTGCTTAATTCCATAAAATCCTCCTTTTATTAGGATAAAGAAGACTGTGTAGAGTCCCCTTCCACTTTTTCACCCTCTGGTAAGGAATCTTTTCCTTCCTTTTTGGAAGTAAATAAATCCTGCCGCTGGTGATAATAACCAACCGCGAATTTCCCCTGCTCATACAAATCCAGGCGAGCGGGAAAATCATCGAAATGCCCCACGATTTCACTGATGAGGCTTTCAAGGTTAACCGCCCGTCCCTTGTATTCAAGTTTGGCGAGGTGGTGATTTTTGAGCCGCATCAACGTCGGGAACACCGTTACCGGCGAACCGCAAGCGGCACCATAGTAGCGTTCCCGAATGGTCGCGTTAAGACCGGGATTTGCTTCTTCCTGAATCTTTTCCAGCACCGCGAAAAGCCGCCCTAAATGGTAGGCTTGCGAGGTTTGTTCTTTATCAAGACCCACTGTTAACTCCTTTTCGTTTAATTTATGAGCGCGTATACGCCGGTTAAGATACGCCTTAATAAGCGCGGCGCGTACCGGCTTTACCCGGTGTTCTGTGTCGCTTCTGATACGGCGCAATACCGCCTGTAACAAAGTCGCGGGGTAAGACGTGTTGTCCAGTATTGAGCGCATAAAATCACCCGCGATATTCGGGGGAATGTTTTCGCTTTTATCCTGAACCGCCGTGTTCACCAGAAGCCGCCACAGGGAATAATAGGGAGGCTCATTTTTTGGTTTAACGATTTCAATATCCTCAAAATGCTGACGAATATTACCGGCGAATTCAGCAACCGTGCCACGCCGCCAGAAATTTATGGAAATACGTGCGACATTTGGAGAAAGTCCTAGTACAAAAAACTTGGTATCCCCAGAATCTTCAATATATGCGCCAGTATTTGGCGATTCAAGCAGATCTTTGATACACCGGGTTCCCATGTCAGGATCGTCTTTTGGTGGTTCCGCGAAAAATTGGGCAAAATCAGCTTCAAACCTCGTTTTCTCTGCGGACCAGAAAACAACTGTAGCCGCCTCTCCCACGTGTAATCGTTGAGTAGAATCTCGAGCCAGCAAACTATTCAACGCGGTAGTGTAAGCAAACATCGCCGTCTCACCAACCGGAGCATTTAATCCCTGCATATTTCGTTTCCCATAAGAACAAAACGCATGATTATTAAAAGCAACAATCATGCCTAAGGATTGTTGAGTACCCCGCACTCCCTTGATGACGGTATGTAACGTACTAATCTTATCTCGTTCACCAGTTACCATGCAAAGACCATTAGCCTCTTTAGAACCGAATTTTTCCGTCAAAGTTTTTTTTATTTCTTCAGTTTCGCAATACAGCCGATGTTCACTCTCAAAACGAAAACTGATATTCGAATTGGTATGAAAAATATCTTCCCAGTGAGGCATCTTTTCAAGCATCTGGCGATCAACGTGAGATAAAAAAGCAAGCAGCGCTGTTTTTCTGGGACTATCAGTGATTTCGTTTTTAACTCGTTCAATAAAAACTTTTTTCTGTTCAGGAAGACGGGATAAACTACGTTTCTTTTTATCCTCACTAAGACCTTCGGTATTTACGATACCAAATACATAATTCGCGGTATCCCAAAGCAGATTAGCTTTAATGCCATTGGCTTTTTTCTCTCCCAAAGGAACAAGAAAAGATTTCCCGTATTTTTTTCTGCCATCCCCCTCGCGGGTATCCTCAATTTGCAACAACGAGCCTTTTTCATCAAGGACAACAATGAATGGAATTTTCTCCCATTTCCAGCCTTCTGGCGCAATACCGCTATCGCTGTCAGCCGCCTTGCGGTCATAATAGTCTTTGAGTGCCTGTAAAATCATGAACGCACCTCCTCCGAATTACGAATCTGTTTATGGCAGAAATCCAGATATTCATCAACCGCGTTATGAAAATCTTCAGTTATTGCGCTTACACTGTCGCCTTCAAAGGAAATTAGGTCTTTAATCCCGATGACTTTTCCGTGAAATACGGCATCCTCCTCGGAAAACTCAACGCTTCCAATATACTCTTTATAATGAAGATAGTTATTCACAACAACCCCCTCACGTCCAAAGCCGCGACAAATAACACCGCCATCACGACCTCACCTCCACAACGCGCCGGTCAGTGTTCACCACGCCATTTTCAAGCCGCGCCCGAAAAAACTCCGGCCTGATATCGGCAGGATCGTCGTAGTTCATGTCATACAGCATCCAGCCAAGGTCGTCGCTTACGCTAATCGCTTTCGCGGCAGCGGTGTCCTCAACCAGCTTAAAATAGCAGGCAAACTCCCGACAGCCCAGATACGGGCGGTGAAAGCACTGACCCTTCCGCGCCCGCCGATCAAACATCGCTGCGTATTTCGCTTCGCTATCATCAGCGCGGGCAAGGTCATTTGCTTCCCCGCTATCCGCCCACACTTCTTTGTAGCGATTGTAATGGGGCTTCCGTTTTTCAGACGGAATAAACTCAAACCACGCATGAATGCGATAACACACGTCACGTAAAAACAGTCCCGCTCGTTGTTGCCGGGCGTCTTCGATGTTGATACCCATCGGCTCGCCATTTTTCCCGTCCAACTGCGCCTGATTGGGGCCACTCGCAATTTTCCCCACCTCATTGCGCCGGACACTCATCCATTTAATCTGATTCAGCACCTCGATCTTGGTTATGTGCCAGTATATTGATGGCTTCCATAAAACGGCGTCAAAAATAGCCCGCGCCGCCGATGGAGTCATCACGTCATAGCTTACCCGCTCCACCTTCATCTCTGGACGAGAGAAGCAAGCGTAATCCCCCCAAACTTCAAGGCACCAGTCTTTCATATATTTTCCTTGTCTTATACATACATTAAATATAATATGACAATACAGATCATGTCAAATACTTTTTTATAAAAATCAAAAATTCGAATAATCCTCTTTACAGTTGGCATGAAAATTGCTATTAATAACCTGCCCTGTAGATTAGAAGAAAAACCGCAAAGATCACAAAATTAAACAGAAAACGCTTTGCGTTCTTTTGCACGCTATGCCCCTGTGCCTGGGCGCCGCGAATAAAAGCATCTACCAGTTGATCGCTGTTCCCCTTCCGCCGGGGGCTGCCGGTAAGCACCAGAATCTCTTTTCTTTATATAAGCCTAAAACAGTGTGTCAATCTTGGCAATACCGCTGAAGGTCTTGATTTTTTTCATTAATGTGGTCTACAATAGAGTATGCACAATCAACCTACGGCCTTTAAGGGCCTCTGCGATATTGTCGCCCGGCTCCGTGCCCCTGATGGATGTCCCTGGGACCGGGAGCAGACTCCATTAAGGCTCCGGGAAGACCTCATCGAAGAAACCTATGAATGTGTGGAGGCCATTGATGAGGGGGACCCAGCGCACATCAAGGAAGAACTGGGGGACCTTTTTCTCCTGGTAACCATGCTGTCCTATATGCACGAGGAAGAGGGCCTTTTCTCGGTCGCCGATGTCCTGCAGGGCGTTTCGGAAAAGCTCATCCGGCGGCATCCCCATGTGTTTGCCGGCGTAAAAGTAAAGGATAGTGCCGAAGTGCTGGATAACTGGGCGCGGATCAAGGTTGAGCAGGAGGGCCGTACACCTAAGGACTCTATCCTGGATACGGTATCCCAGGCTCTGCCCCCGCTGGATCGGGCCTATAAGTTGCAGAAACAGGCTGCTAAAGCCGGGTTTGACTGGCCTGATATACCGGGGGTCATCGGCAAAGTCAAAGAAGAGCTCGAGGAAGTGCTGGAGGCGCTGCCCGCGGGGAATGGGCGCTCCGCTGATTCCCAGTTGGAAGGGGAACTGGGAGATCTCCTCTTTTCGGTGGTGAACCTCTGCCGTTTTTTGAATGTCGCACCGTCAGTGGCTTTACAGCGGACGAATGTCAAATTTACCAAACGGTTTGGGTATGTGGAAAAGAAGATGAAGGAAGCAGGCCGGGAACTGAACAAGGAACAGCTCCCCCTTATGAATCGCTACTGGGAAGAGGCCAAGGAATGGCTGGAATGATTCACTGATGTACGTTAGCATTTAAAATATACTGAGAGGCGCCTTTCATGGACAGAGTTATCGTCCTGGAATTACTCGTATGGACACGGTTATAAAAACTCGTTTAGTTGCGGTCGTGGAGATCGGGTCCACGGGCATAAGACTCCTGGTGGCGGAGATATCTGGGACCGGCCAGTGGAAGGCGCTGGACAGCGCAGGAAAGCCGGTAACCCTGGGTAGAGATGTGTTTACCTCGGGACAGATTTCCCGGGAATCCTTCTTGCAGTGCCTTTCGGTGCTGCAGAATTTCAGGGAACTCCTGGGAGGCTGGGGTGTAGCGAATACCGATGTCCAGGTCATTGCTACCAGCGCCCTCAGAGCCGCCCGGAACCGGGATGTGTTTGTAGACCGGGTCCGCCAGGAAACGGGGTTCCGCCTCTCCATTGTGGAGGGAATCGAAGAAAACCGGCTTATGTACCTGGCGGTGCGCTTTGCCCTGAAACAGGACCTGCCCCAGTTTTGGCGGGCCAATACCATGATTATCGAGATAGGCGGAGGTTCCACAGAGATCATGCTCCTCCGGCGGGGAAAGATGGTGGCCGCTCATAGTCTGCGTATCGGTACCATCTTCATCGATCAACAGGCCCGGCTTGCCGCAGGTTCTGTCCATTCCCAGGAACGGTATTTAAACGAAAACATCCGCAAGACCCTGGGATTTTTAAACGATGAAATGGACCTGGCTCATGTCCGCACCTTTGTGGTTATTGGTTCTGATACCCGGATTGCTGCTGGGCTTATCGGAACAGAACTCAATGAACAGTGCCGCATCATTGACCGGGATGCCTTTATCGACTTGGTTAAAAAAGTACAAAACTACAACATTGAAGAATGCGTACAGAAACTGCATATTTCCTATGCTGAGGCCGAGGGGTTTGTGCCAGGTATCCTGGTGTATAAACGCTTCCTGGAACAGACCCACGCCGCACGGGTCGTGGTTCCCAATGTGTCAATCCGGGAAGGTATCCTCATCGATCTGGCCCGGGGGGTTGACCCGGAATTACAAGAGGAATTCTTCTCCCAGATCATCGCCTCAGCGGTTAATCTGGGGCGGAAGTATCATTACGATGAGACCCATAACCGGCATGTGGCCGGCCTCTGCACGGTGCTCTTTGACGCCCTGGTCCATGAACACGGCATGAACCGGCGAGAGCGGATGATGCTGGAAGTGGCGGCCAGCCTCCACGATATCGGGATGTTCATCCAGAGTGCAAGTCATCAAAAGCACGGCCAGTATATCGTGGCCAATTCGGAGATCTTCGGGTTGCACCGGGATGAATTGGAGGTCATTGCTAACGTGATCCGGTATCATCGCGGCGCCCCGCCCTTGCAAACGGATATTGAGTATATTGCCCTCCAGCGGGAGGATCGGATCCTGGTCCTTAAAATGGCGGCTATACTCAGGGTTGCAGATGCCCTGGACCGGGGCCATTCCCAGCAGATACGGCACATCACCGTGGAACGGAAGAGCAAAACCGTGGTCCTCCACACCCAGGGTAACTATGACCTCAGCCTGGAATACATAGGGCTGGAAGAAAAGGCCGGTTTGTTTCAAGATGTCTATGGGTATAAGGTGGTCCTGACCTAAATGGAAGCAGTGTATTTTAATCGAGAGCTCTCCTGGATAGACTTTAACGAGCGGGTCCTGGAAGAGGGTTTGCGGCCGGATATCCTCCCCCTGGAACGGTTCCGGTTCTTATCCATCGTCTCCTCTAACTTCGATGAATTCTTCATGATCCGGGTGGCGGCGATAAAACGAGCCAAACGGATGGGCAGTGGGGCAAGCGCTGATCCCTCGGGACTGAGTCCTGAAGGGCAGCTTAAAGGGGTGGTTGAAAAAGTACGGGCTATTTTTTCCCGTCAATACGAATGTCTGGGGAATGAAGTGTTCCCCGCCCTTGCCCAGGGAGGGCTTGAACTGGTACGGCCTGATCGGTACACCCTGTCCGATATGGATTACCTTGAATCCCTGTTTATCCGGGAAATTTATCCAGTCATCACCCCCCTCAGAATTGAGAACGACCACCCCCTGCCTTCCATCGAGAGTGTTCGCCTTCATGGGGCCTTTCTCCTCAGCGCGGATGCTGCGCTGGCCGGTGAAGGGGATGCTGCCGGTATTATTGGTGTGGATTCTGCCGCTCCTGTTATTGCCATCATCAGGATTCCTGCCAGCCTGGATCGTATCATCCGGCTTCCTGGTGAACAGGCCGGCAAAATCCGGTGGGCCTTGCTGGATGATGTGATAACGACCTGGGGGGCCTATATCTTTCCTGGTTATCAGGTGCAGGAAACCATGATCTTTACGGTAAACCGGGATGCGGACTTTTCAGTCGATGAAAAACGGGACGAGGACTTTGTTGAGGCTATGGAAGAGGTCCTTGAGAACCGGGAGACTTCCCGGGCAGTGCAGATGGTTTTTTCCCCAGGAAGTACGCACCTGCGAGATGAGCTGGCCCACCGGCTGGAACTGGAAGAAGCTGATCTCTACGAGGTAGCAGGTCCCCTTGACCTTGAGTCCTTATCCGGCCTTGTTACCATACCGGGGTTTGATCACCTGCGGGAGAAGCCCTGGGATATCTACCGGAACGCGGCCTTTAGCGAGGATGAATCCCTGTGGGACCGGATAAGCCAGGGGGATGTGATGCTCCATCTTCCCTATCAATCCTTTGATCCGGTGATACGCTTCTTCCAGTCTGCAGCCACGGATCCCCAGGTGATTGCCATCAAGACCGCCCTCTACCGGACCAGCGGCAATTCGCCCATTGTGAAGGCATTGGAACAGGCAGCCCTGAACGGGAAGCAGGTAACTGCGGTGGTGGAGCTGAAAGCCCGTTTTGATGAGGAGCGGAACATTTCCTGGGCGAACCGGCTGGAAAAGGCCGGGGTCATCGTGATCTACGGTCTGGCACGGCTCAAGGTACATGCCAAGGTATCCATGGTGATACGCCGGGAAACTGGCCGGATTAAACGGTATGTGCATCTTTCCACGGGCAATTACAACGATAAGACTGCAAAGTTCTATGAGGATATTGGTATTTTTACTGCCCGTGATGAAATCGCCTTTGACACGGGGCTGCTCTTTAATATGATCACCGGGTATTCGGTGATTCAACTCATGCGGAAACTGGTGATTGCCCCTACGAGTCTGAAACACCGCTTACTTGAACTCATCGACCGGGAAACGAGACGTTCAAACCAGGAGTATCCTGGCCGGATTATGGCCAAGATGAACGCCTTAGCAGACATCGACATGATCAACGCCCTGTACCGAGCATCCCAGGCAGGGGTTAAGGTCCGGCTCAATATCCGGGGTATCTGTATGCTCGTGCCGGGCATTGCGGGCCTATCAGAACATATCCAGGTGGTCAGTGTGATTGATCATTACCTGGAACATTCCCGTATTTTCTATTTTGCCAACGGCGGTGCAGAGGAACTCTTCGTTTCCAGTGCGGACTGGATGCCCCGGAACCTGGAGCGGCGGGTGGAACTCATGTTTCCGGTACTGCAGGAGGATATACGGGCACAGGTGTATACCATTCTGGAAGCTTATTTTCAGGATAACTGCCAGGCTCGGCTCCTGGGCCAGGACGGGAGCTGGACCCGGCTTCAGCCCGCTTCCGATGAACCGCCCTTCCGGGCGCAGACGGTCCTGCTCTCTCAGGCCCGGAAAACATCGGAACATCCCTGGTCAACGAAGCAGGAATTCACCGTCCGCCGCAGTCCGCCGGGAGAGCTATGATCCCCGTTTTGCTCTATAAAAATCCACATGCCCAACCGAAGTTGGGCATGACAAAGTCCTGAACTGTCTTATCCAAACAATGTTTCAACCCACGCGCTTGCAGGCGCGACACGCTATATCTTCATCAACCATAATACGACATACTCCCATGCGTTTCTAGAGGGTGTGATAAGCCTATTATCCCATAAAATCCGCTGGATTGTTCGGCATCTCATCGATCAGTAAGCCAAGCTCCTTACTATACTCAATCTCGGTGGTCAAGGCATAGACACCCAGCGATACCTCTTTGAGCGACCCACGCCGCTGTAAATCGGCGAACTGGTTGGGGTAGACGTTCACCGCATAGCGTTGCAGTTTGCGCAACAACACCCACTCAGGGACTTCGCTCTTTTCCAACAAGCTGATGTATTTCTCACCATCGCCGTGGGGAACAAGTATCGCCCGCGTATCATCACCGATGAGCTTGAACGCTTCGGCGGCGCTCCTGAACTGAATGCCGCAGTCAGGCATTTCCAGTTTAAGCAGCTTCATTATTTCCTTGCTATCTAAGGAATTAGCCTTCCAGTACAGTTCCAGAAAGTAGTCCTCAAAGATACGCTGGTCAGTCAGATTGCCCACGCCGCGCTCGCAGAGTACCTGCGCGGTCTCCACGGCTTTCCGCAAAAAACCCGCTGGCGCTTTACGCGGCGCATTAAACACCACCACCTTGCCGCGCTTGCCTTGCGCGTTCAGCTTGCCCTCGCGGTTACAACGACCGGCAGCTTGCACAATGGAATCAAGCCCAGCCATAGCGCGGTACACAACCGGAAAGTCGATGTCAACACCCGCCTCAACCAGTTGTGTGCTGATAACCCGAACACGCTCACCGCGATCCAGCTTGTCCTTAATCGTGGTAATCACCTCACTGCGGTGCTGGGCGCACATGAGCGCCGAAAGGTGGTACGTTCTTGCGTCGTCTTGAGCGACCTTCTTCACAGCGGCGTACAGTTCCCGGCAACTCTTCCGGTCTGAGACCACGCAGAGTGCCTGCTCGAATGTGGATAGTTCAGCCGCAAGGGAGTCCCACTCAAGCGGTGGCGCAT
>JAITQK010000175.1 GCA_031288975.1 Treponema sp.
GTCTTTCGTCCTACCATCCACCGCCCCTTCCTTGATTTCGTCCAGTAATGTTTGAACCCAAGAAAGGTGAAGCTTCCGTTCCCCTTGTGACTGTTTCCGGTCGGCTTGGTGAAGTCTACTAGTACCCAGTCATCTATGAAAAGGTGAATAAGTATGATAAGCTCATGGTTATAGAATCCAAATAGGAAGGGAAAGTAGGACCGAGAAATATCGGGTAACACTGACGGATGAAGAACGGAAAAGCTTAAGAGGTATAATAAACACCGGGAAACACAGTGCCCAAAAACGAAAACGGGCGCAGGCATTATTACTCACCGATGAAGGGATGATCGACAACAAGATAGCGGAACGGGTAGGGATGCATCGACGTGGGGTAGAAGAGGTATTAGTCTGTTCCCCCAAGCCTGATGGCTATGACCATTGGAACTTCCGGCTGAACCGGGAACCCCGGCGCGGTTTGATACCGAATATGTGCGGAACGGAACCTGCGAATTGTTTATGTTTACCGCACCCCTGGAAGGCTGGCAGCGTGTGGAAGTAACAGAACATCGAAAGAGGGAAGATTGGACACATCAGATAAAACAATTGGTTGACGAAGACTTTCCCGACACGGAAAAGATAATCTGAAGACCCATACCCCCCGCCTCATTATATGAGACCTTTGCGCCTGAAGAAGCAAAGCGGATTCGTGACCGGCTGGAAATCCACCATACGCCCAAACACGGCTCCTAGCTTAACATGGCCGAGATAGAATTAAGCGTACTGAATAATCACGGCTTATCGGATCGTATTCCGACGATAGAACAAATGCGACAGGAAGTAAGTGCCTGGAACATCAGTTTATCGATGAGCGGGAACTGACGTATAATGGCTGCCGGTCTGATATACTCACCCTCGTGAAACGCATGGTGGTACGTAGTTGTGGCGTCCAAGCACCATCCTCTGTATTAGCATAACCAAAGTCTTAAAAATACTCAAATCTTTTAAATATAAAATAAGACCGAAGAAAAAATAGTATGATATCCTTGAAATCGATGAATTTTGGACATATAAAGATCGAATAAAATGTGGCTTATTTATGCCTATGATCGCATTGCTACTGATGATTGGCAGAGCTTTGTGAGCACTTTTACTAAAATGGAGCATGATATTGGTAAAAAATACACCGTTGGGATTGAAGGCAATCCGACACGACCATCGGAATCAGCGGGTTTTCAGCAAGACGTACTATTTTTCAAAAAAGCGACTCATCCATCGGAAAGTCTTTGATGCGATATTCTTTTACATCAATAAAGATCGGATGCATCAGCATACTTTGTGGATCACCACCTGTGGCGTATGTTTGAGGGAAACGGGACTTAAAAACAGCACAAAAATTAAAAGAAAAGCTCAAACGTTTGGGCATTACTTATGATCGCATTGCTACTGATGATTGGCAGAGTTTTGTGAGCACTTTTACTGAAACAGAGCATGATATTGGTAAAAAATACACCGTTGGGATTGAAAGGCAGGCCGACGCGACATTGGAATCGGAGGATTTTCAGAAAGACTTGTTATTTTTCAAAAAAGCGACTCATTCATCGGAAGGTATTTGATGCGATATTCTTTTACATCAATGAAGGTCGGATGCCTCAACATACTTTGTGGATCACCACCAAAAATCTGAACCGAGGGCTTGCAAAAAAAAACGCGGTCAACGATGCTATAAGAACTATATTTAAAAAAAATAAGAAGGAGCATGATGGTACTATGAAAGTACAAAAAAAAGATTTAGGAAGCACCGTGGTGTTACTCCTTGGCGGGAAACTTGACAGCATCACCGTCCCCTTGTTAGAACGGGAGTTCCAGTTCTTAGGAGACCATGTAATGCATCTCATCCTGGACTTTTCAGAGGTGACCTCTATATCCAGCGCCGGACTTCGGTTCCTCTTGCGGACCCTCAAAAATATGAACGCGAGAAAAGGAACCTTGAAGATACAGCATGTATCCAAGGCCGTTCGGGATGTGTTTGCCATAAGTGGTTTTCTTAATATCCTGGTGCTGGAAGAGAAATTGGTCATCCTGCAAAAAGCAGAAACTGAGACCAGTATCGAGTTATCCCTTGTAGGGAAACTTGACGGACATACCTTGCCGCTCTTAAAACAAGCACTCCAGGGTTTCGGCAACAAGAAAATGGTGACATTGGATTGTGAGCTGCTAGCCGCTCTATCCGATAATGAGGTTAGTTACATCCTCAATACGCAAAAAACGATGGCTCAACAACATCGGAGCTTAACGATAAAAAACCTGTCGAAGACGGTCCAGCAGGTTTTTCAAATAGCCGGTAGTACATAATTCCAACATAGGGGGCACCAATGCAATCGATCACGGTAGATGCTGTTGTTACAAATCTTGATACCGTATTAAACTTTACAGCAGCTTATCTTGAAGAAGCGGACTGCCCGCTTGAAACCATGATACAGATAAGCATTGTGGTGGAGGAGCTATTTGTCAATATTGCCAATTATGCCTACCCGCCATACCACACCCAGGCAGGCACCGAAGCGGTCGCCACTATCACCGGTGAAGTTGACGGAGATCCCCTGGGAATTACCCTGCAGTTTATCGATGGGGGGGTGCCCTATAATCCCCTGGAAAAACCCGATCCGGATATTACCCTCCCAGCCGAAGCCCGCGCTATTGGCGGCTTAGGCATCTACCTTGTTAAAAAAATGGTAGATACAATTCAGTATGAGTATCGGGAAGGTAAAAATATGCTCACGATTAGAAAAAAATTTGCCACTCCCCGGAGGTCCTGAGTGACTGTACCAAGCTATTGAATATCAAAGACATCATCTAAACCGGTGATTTCAAAAACTTCACGGACGCTTTCACAGACATTACGCAGTGTAAAAGAGCCGTGCTTGGCAGTGAGCTTTTTATGGGTGGAAATAAGTATCCGCAGCCCGGCAGATGCCAGATAGCTTACTTCCTTAAAATCTATTACCAACTTGTTAGATGCGGCGATGGACGCTGCTACCGCAGCGTCCAATTCTCCGGCCGTGGCGGCGCTTAACTTGCCGCTAACCGCGAGGGTTACGGTATCATCTGTTTGTGTCTTAACAATTTCCATAATTGTACCTCCAACCTTTCTCGTGGGCCATCAACAAAAGCGCCTACGAATAGTATCAATCCTCGACCTTCAAGACCGCAGATTCCTCAGCATACCACTCCCCTTGACAAGATGCAAGCCCCTCACTATAGTCCCATAGGTATGGAAATGACCAATACCCTTATGGCCCTGGCGGATATCGCAGGGCTTATTGTTTTTTCCCGTCTCAAGGATCATCCGCTGCTTGCCGCTTTTCGGACTTTACTGGAAGCCCTGTACCGGGAAGACGCTGTGCTGGGTCTGGTTCAAAGCTGGGCCGCTTTTATGGATACCTTTATCCGGTATAATCAAGGAGACTCCTTTTATGTAAGCCTGGCGTTTTTAACTATCACCGATGATAACCCCTTTACCCACGCGGTGGAAAACAGAGAAGCCCTGCCGCCGGTCCTGGTTGCTTTGGCCAAAACCGACCTTTCCCGGCTTGGCCGGATTGCGGCCTTTGATGTTCCCGGCCTTGGACTCTGCCTGGGGGCACGATTAAGAAAGGACGGTCTTGAGACCCTGGCCAGCAATATTGAGGAGGAGGCCCGTGCGCTGTGGGCTGCCGAGGGGAAGTCATCGGACCGGGGGAAAAGGCTTCTTGAGCTTTTTCCTGAAGCCTGTGATTGGGGTGCGGCGCTCTCTGCTCTGAGCACCGCCATCCATAGGAGCGGCGCGGGCATATTGGGTCTGCACCGGTCATTCCGCTGGGTTTCCTCCGCAAGTCCGTCTACCCTGGGTGCTCTGAAGCCGGTACAGAACCCTGATCCAGTGCGGCTTTCTGACCTTGCAGGCTATGAAGCGCAGCGTTCAGTGGTAACCGCGAATACCCGCTGCTTCCTGGAAGGGAAACCTGCCAATAACCTCCTCCTCTACGGAGATCGGGGTACAGGTAAATCCGCAACGGTTAAAGCGGTGAGTAATGAGTATGCCCATCAAGGGCTGCGGCTCCTGGAAGTGCCGAAACATGACCTGTTCCAGCTTCCCGGAATTCTGGAGACCCTGGCCCCCAGGGGGCTGCGGTTTATCATCTTTATCGATGACCTTTCTTTTGAAACCACCGACGATTCCTTCACCACCCTCAAGGCCCTCCTTGAAGGGGGCATTGAGGCGCGGCCAGCCAATGTGGTGCTTTACGCCACGAGCAACCGCCGCCACCTGGTAAAGGAGCGTCTTGCGGATCGGCCCAGTTCGGCTATGGCTGCAGAGGCCCTTACCACCGGGGATGTCCGGGCCTTTGACACCATGCAGGAACAGTTCTCCCTGGCGGATCGTTTCGGTCTTACGGTAGTGTTCACCGCTCCGGGCCAGGAAGAATTCCTCGGTATTGCCGAATATATCGCGTTCAAGCGGGGTACGCTGCAAAGCCCCACTCCAGAAGAACGAACAAGCTTCCGGGAAAACGCCCTCCGCTGGGAGCGCTGGTTTAATGGACGCTCCCCCCGGACCGCGGTACAGTACGTGGACTGGGTCGCCGGTGGGTCAACGTTCCCCTGGGAATAGGGGTTACGCAGGCGTCCCGGTTCCCGGTGGGTTCTGCTGAATAGCGCGGTGCTCCTGTTGAACTTCCCGGATAAGGTCCTTCACCTTCCATTCGATGTTCGTGGCCGTGGAAGATGCAAACACAATAGATGCAGGATCAACTCCCGCATCTGCTGCCGCCTTCTTTGCGGCCCGGACGATAGCTATGAGTGTTTCGTGTTCAAACCCGTGTATAAGAATAACCGGATTATCCATATTTTTTGCCTCCAAAGGTAAAGCATAACCCATAACCCTTCCCGTATAAAAGATATGGGAATCTTTTTCGCCTGTTTCTTGTTACTTACCACGACCCTGCCTGCTGATACTACCAAGCCGGCTCCTGCTGAAAACCCGGGGTTCTCCTGGCATTTTCTCTGGTCCGGTTCCTGGGAAGATCAGGGAAACCTTATCAACCGGGGGGATATCCGGTTTCAGATGCCGTGGCAGACGCTCTCCTTTCGGGCGCAGCTTATTGATAAACGTCCGAATCCCTCCGGGGAACACCTTGATAAGGGCAATACCGCCGTTTCAGGGGGGTTCTACCATGAAGCAACCGGTTCCCGGCTGCTCTACGGTATTCTGGATGAATGGGGCTTGCCAGCCCGGATCCGCAACCCCTGGATCAGGGCGGTTCCTTTCGTGGAATACCACCAGCCTTCTGTAAGCGACCTGAAAACCGAGCCTTCTTCAACCAAAGAGCCGGAAACCTATCTCTACCTGAGAAGCCCCCGGCTGGGTATTTTTAAGGGATTTGCTTCGGTACTGCTGGATAGTACCCTCAACCCCGCCTTTGGGGGCGGCCTGGAAGCTCAATTCAACAAAAAAACCAATCTGCGACTGGACGGTTTCTATACAGGAAAAGAACTCCCTCCCCAGCAGGTTACCACTTGGTTTTCCACATCCCCTCCCTTGCCCCAACGGGATTTTCATATCTATGCCCTAGGCCTGGTCTTTACCAGTCCCTTTATATGCGTTGCCTCGGACTGGGCCTATTCCGATACGTTTGCCTATGGCCGGGACCTTTACGGAAACCTCGGTCTCCGTATTGGGAATAAACCCTGGCGCTTGTCCCTGGCTGCCGATGGAGCAGGAAACCGCTATGTGGGGAGAGACGGCTCTGCCATTGGGTCAGGTTTCCGTACGGCGGCGGCTATCGAAAGACGGGGAAAACGGAGCAGCCTGTTCCGGTTTCGTACCAGCCTCCGTTCAAGCCGCCTGGGTGATCCCTTTGAACGGAGTTCCAGCCTCATCTCTTACCGTTTCCCCGCAGGTACCGGGACGTTCCCAGTGAAACTCTCGCGGCTCTCCATGACCCTGGCCCGGAACGCCTCTGACTTGGCTGCAATCCAGGATAGCTTTGAGGGGAGCATCGGCCTTAATTGGTGGTCCCTGCATTCGGCTTTTTCAGGCACCTTAACCGGAATCTCCGCTACCGAAGAACGGCCTTCACCGTTCCCCATTCCAGAGCTTCCTTGGGAGCTGAGTTCCGTTCATGTTTCCGGGGAATTATCGTATAAGGTGAGTATCCTTCAGTTCAAGGTCTCCCTTGGGTATACCACCAAGAAGAACAAAGATGCAGTATGGGATACGTCGTTTTATGCCTCTCTGCGGGGAAAACGGGGTCGCTGGAGCCTCAAAATAGCCGCCCCTGCCTTACCTGAAACCTGGACCTATACCTGCTCATGGCGGCTTGAATGGTAAGAACAGCTTGGAGATGATCCCCCATCGTGTAATGTGGTATCATGTACCCATGCGTTATACGTTAATGCACAAAACTATCCCAGTCGCGGCTCTTGAGATTGACCTGGTGACCAACGTCATTTCCAAGGTGTGGGAACTGTACCGGCCTGAACACCTGCCCGTGGGGGTAGTGCGGGATAACAGACCTCTGAAAGATTCTCAGTTCCTCAATGAATGGTGGCTCGGAAGAACCATTCCCGCCAGCCGTTCCGGGCTGCGGGAGGCCCTGGCACTCATGGGGGTTCATTCCACCAGGGTCTTGCTGCTCAAAGGTTTCGGCCTCAGTCTTTCCGATCAGTATTGGATATGCCCTGCAGATGGTACCCTCCAATGGGAGGATGTCAACTTTTTTGAGAACCCGTTCTCCGAAGATGTGGGGAACGCCCTCTTCGGCAGGTCTGGGGGAGCTGAGGAACTTAACTTAATGTCCCCGGACAATACCTCTGATGGGTGGCTCAAGAAGAAGTGGGTCATCGCAGAGGGGAAACGGATGCTTCTCAAGGGGGGCAGTCTCCCCGCATATCAGGAACCCTTTAACGAAGTCATTGCCACCGCCATGCTATCCCGCTTGAAGGTTCCCCATACGCCCTATACCCTCACCTGGAACGGGGAACAGCCCCTCAGCGTCTGTGAGGACTTCATCACCACGGAGACCGAGCTTGTCAGCGCCTGGCATATCTTCGAGACCTATAAGAAGCCGAATCATGTTTCCACGTACCAACATTTTCTTGCCTGTTGTGACACCCTGGCTATCCCCGGTATACGGGAACATATAGACCACGTACTGGTGCTGGATTACCTCATTGCCAACACAGACCGGCATTTTAACAACTTCGGAGTGGTGCGGAACGCCGAAACGCTCACCTGGCTTGGACCAGCGCCCATTTTCGATTGTGGCACTTCTATGTGGCACGATCAGTTTACAGCACAGATTAGGCCGGCGTTTAAGATACCCAGCAAGCCCTTTCGTTCAGAGCACAACGACCAGATAGGGCTGGTTACATCGTTTGACTGGCTGGATTTCAACGCCCTGCAGGGTATTGACGAGGAGTATGGGGAAATCCTCAAGGACAGTAGCTACATCGATGATGACCGGAGGAGCAGGTTGTGTTTTGCCCTGAAAACCCGGATACAGATGCTGAAAGAAAGAATCGGTACGCAGCTTTGAAGAGGAGCAATAGGATGTTCTATGTATAAGGTATTATCACGGTTTTTCACGCTGCTGCTTGTACCGGTGTTTTTTTCCCTGGCTGGATGCACCGAAAGCCCCTCGTCGCAGAGTGCATTTGTGCTGGGGACCCTATGCACCGTGAATCTCTATAAGCAGGGTTCTGCTGCGCTCTACAGCGCGGTATTCTCCCGCCTGCAGGCGATTGAGGCACTCATGAGCGTCACTTTGACGGGAAGCGATGTGGACCTGATCAACCAAAACGCCGGACATGAGCCGGTCAAGGTCCACGATGAGGTTCTTGCAGTATTAGAAACAGCCCTGCAGTATGCTGAATTGAGTGGCGGGGCCTTTGATCCCACCGTGGGGCCTTTGGTAAAACTCTGGGACATAGGCTCAGAAACCCCACAGCTTCCTTCGGAAGTGGCTATCAGAGAGGCCTTGTCCCGCATTAATTGGCGGGATGTGTTTATTGACCGGGCAGCCGGAACCGTGCTGCTCAAGCAGCCCGGTATGGTCCTGGACCTGGGGGCTATTGCCAAGGGGTATGCTGCCGACGAAGCCGCCCGGATACTGAAAGAGGCCCGGATAGACGGGGCCATTATCGACCTGGGGGGGAATATCTTTGCCTTCGGAGCTAAAGAGGGGGATAACCGTGATACAGTACCCTGGCGTATCGGCGTACAGAACCCCTTGGATGAACGGGGAACCTACATCGGGGTTCTCACGGTTCAGCATAAAAGTATCGTAACCTCTGGGGTGTATGAACGGTACGCAGACATTAACGGCGTCCGATACCACCATATCTTGTCCACTAAAGACGGGTATCCTGTGGATAATGGCATTCTCTCGGTTACCATTGTGGCGGCATCTTCTATGGATGCTGACGCCCTGTCAACCACGGTGTTTACCTTGGGGTATGAAAAAGGCACGGCTCTTCTTGCAGACCTTGATAAGGTGGAGGCTGTCTTTGTGTTCACCGATAAGCGTATCCGCCTCACCAAGGGAGCCGCCTCCATGTTTACCCTGACCAATACGGAGTACCGCATCGTTGAATGAGCGGCTTCGATCCCAGGGGCGCTGCCCCCGGACCCCCGCTGGGAGGACCAGTCCTCCCAGACCCTCCGTTCTTGCTTCTGCTAACTGGGCTTTTTCTTCGCAATCACTTGGAGGATAAACACCAGGGCAATGAGGCTGAATCCGATAAGATCGGTGAGCAAGCCCGGATAAATGAGGCAAAGCCCGCCCCCAATGGCTATGAGCCGTTGGATGACCGGTACCTTCTGAAACATATACCCCGCAAAGCCCGCCGCAAGACCGAACATCCCGATACAGGAACTCACCACGATCTGAACTACCTCAAGGGGAGTGGTGTCGATGAAGAGCATGGCCGGATTAAAGACGAAGATGTAGGGGATGATGAAGGCGGTGATGGCAAGCCGGGTAGCGATCACTCCGGTCTTGATGGGATTTGACTTGGCAATTGCCGAGCCTGCGTAGGCCGCTAAGGCCACCGGTGGGGTAATATCTGCCACGATGCCGAAATAGAACACGAACATGTGAGCCGCCAGAATAGGAATCCCCATGCGGATCACGATGGGAGCGGTGATGGTCGCCATGATCACGTAGTTCGCGGTGGTGGGAACCCCCATGCCCAGGATGAGGCAGGCAATCATCGTAAAGAACAGGGCCAGCAAGAGGTTGTTCTCCGCCACCCCCAGGAGCAGGGCGATGAGGATCTGCCCCAGGCCGGTGAGGGATACAATCCCCACTACCACTCCGGCGAGGGCACAGGCCATGGCCACGCCAATGGTATTCCGGGCCCCAGCGGTCAGGGCGTCAATAAAGGTAACCGGGGTAAACCTGGTTTCTTTACGGAAGAGACTCACGATGAGCACCGTGAGAATGGCAAAACAGGCAGAATATGCCGGGGTGAACCCAAAACTCATGAAGCCCACCAGGACCAGAACCGGCAGGAAGAGGTAACCCTTGGCAAGAAGGAGTTTCCCAAAATGGGGGATCGATTCCTTGGGCAGCCCCTTGAGGCCTAGACGCTTTGCCTCAAAGTGGATCATCAGGAAGATACCGGTAAAATAGAGGACCGCCGGCAATATGGCGGCCACCGCGATCACCGCGTAGGGGATGCTGGTCAGCTCCGACATCAGGAAGGCCGCGGCCCCCATGATAGGCGGCATGATCTGGCCTCCGGTGGAGGCGGCGGCTTCCACTGCAGCGGCGAATTCCGGCTTGTATCCGGTCTTCTTCATCACCGGGATGGTAACGCTCCCGGAGCCTACCGTATTAGCCACGGAACTCCCGGAATACATGCCCATCAGGGCGCTGGAAATGACCGCCACCTTCGCCGGCCCCCCAGAGGCAAAGCCTGCCACCGAATTGGCCAGGTCTATGAAGAAGGAGGCGATACCCGACTTCTCCAGAAAGGCAGCCAGGAATATGAAGAGCACGATGAAGGTAGAGCATACCCCAATGGGGGTTCCGATGATGCCGTCGGTGGTATAGAAGAGCTGATGCACTATCCGCTTGAGGGAGAACCCGGTGGAAAAGGCATAGGTTACGAAAATGGCCCCCACCACCAATATGGGAATCCCCACCACCCGACGGCACAGCTCAACCAGGATGAGGATTCCCACCACCCCTATGATGATATCCTGGGGACGGATATTGGTCGCCCGGTTTACGATGACCTGGAAATTCAGCGCATAATAGAAAAAACAAGCGCTCCCCAAGAAAGCCAACACGAAATCATACCAGGCCACATGGTTTTTCCGTTTCGTCATGCTCCGCTTGAGGGGATACACCACGTATCCAATGAAGATGAGGATCCCCAAAAAAGCGCTCCGGCGGACCTGTTCCGGGAGGGAGGCAATAATGGTCACCCAGAACACGTATGCGGTAAAAAGCAGGAGCAATCCCTTCACGATGTAATCAGGGATTCCCGAAAACCGCCGTACATTCGATTCCCGGTCAAATTGGGCAATCAGCTCCTCGGTTTCTTGGGCGCTCAACGCCTCAACTGGCGTATCATCAGCCGTGTTCGACATACATATCTCCTTAATCTGTAGTGGGGTACGGCTCCGGAGAGCCGACCCCGGGACCGCGAAGGGCTGGTGCCCAAACATCATAAACAGAGGGATTTACTTGATAGCCCCAATTTCCCGCCAGTATTTTTCCGCTCCTGGATGGAAGGGCACCGAGATACCTCCCACCGCATACTCAGGGGAAAGTTCCGCGCCCTTGGCATGAGCCGATGCAATCTCAGCCTTGCTGTCCATAAGCGCCTTCGTGAGCCGGTACACCGTGTCTTCCGAGACCTTGGTGCTCACGATAAAAGTAGCCTTGACCGCCAAGGTGTTCACCGCCTGATCGACCCCCTGGTAGCTTCCTGCGGGAATGGGGAACTGGGTATAGAAGGGATACTTCTCGATAATCTGGGCGGCGTGTTCATCATCAATCTCCAGAACCACGATCTTCTTCCCAATGGCCAGGTCCACCACTGCGGTGGTCGGCGCTCCAGCGACGCAGAAGAAGGCGTCGATCTTATTATCCCGCAGGGCATCTGCAGAAGCCCCGAAGCTGAGGTTCTGCTTACCAATGTCGTTATAGGTGATCCCATAAGCCTCCAGGATCTGCCGGGCATTGAATTCCACCCCGCTCCCCGCGTCTCCCACAGAGACGTTCTTCCCCTTCAGGTCCGCGATGGTGGAGATCCCTGCAGCGGGATTAGCCACGACCTGACACACCTCCGCGTACAGAGCCGCCATAGCAGAGAAGCTGGTAACCTGTTCACCGTTGAAAAGGTCCACCCCCCGGTAGGCATAATCCATTACATCGTTCTGCACAATGGCAAGCTCCACATCTCCCCCGCCCACAAGCTGGATATTCGCCTTAGACGCCCCAGTAGACTGGATAGTGATAGGGACCGTCGTCTTAGCAGTCAATATCTGCCCCACCGCGGAGCCAAAGGCATAGTAGGTTCCGGTATTTCCCCCGGTAGCCATCCTGATCTGCTCCTTCCTGGTATTCCCCCCGGCAGCCACCTCGCTCTGCTCCTTCCCGGTATTTTCCCCGGTAGCCGTCTTGACCTGCTCCTTCTTGGAGCAGCCGCTTAACCCTATTGATACTCCTATCAATACCGACACACACGCAATGATTCTCAGTTTCATTTTTTCCCCTTTTTCTTTTTTTCCTTAAGCATAATAGAGTCAATTATACTATAGATTCCAGATTCTTGCAAATAAAAAGTTACCGAAATGTATATTCCGAATTGAAGAAATTAAAAATATTGTCTTGACAAATTTTATCCAATCTATTATACTATTACATCTTTTTCAAAAGAAGTGCGTCTTGAAAGCACTAGAGAGTTTTTATATTGGTGGTGGGAGATAATCCAGAAAGCTTTGTGGATCACCACCCCGGTATTTACGGGTTTACAACGTCGATTGGTTTTCCCGCGATAAAAGCTTTCAGGTTCTCAACGGCAATGTCCATAAGGCACTGGCGGCTTTCTTTGGGCGCCCAGGAAATGTGCGGCGTGATTATACAGTTCTTCGCCTTGAAGAGCGGGTTGTTTCCCAAAACAGGCTCAGTAGAAACAACATCCAGAGCCGCTGCGTATACCTTGCCGGAATTCAGGGCGATAACATCCGATTCTGCAAGCAGCTTGTCCAGCGGCACATAGGGGGGCAAGGGCCAACATCATGAACTTAAGCCTCAAAAACTGGATTTTAGGTTGCATTTGTATTTGTTAAAATGGTTCCATTTGCGAGGAGCGCTTTTGGACTTACGGACTGGTACTATGTTTCGTTCCATGTCCATCTTCAACCACTCGAACAGCTTATTCTTCCGTTCATCCTCTTCCTCCAACATCAACCGGATAAACTGTTCCGGTGGTGATCCACAAAGTATGCTGAGGCATCCGACCTTCATTGATGTAAAAGAATGTCGCATCAAATACGTTCCGATGGATGAGCCGCTTTTTTGAAAAACAGCACGTCTTCCTGAAAACATGCCGATTCCGATGCCGCAGCCGGCCTGCCTTCAATCCCAACGGTGTACTTTTTACCAATATCATGCTCCGTTTCAGTAAAAGTACTCACAAAACTCTGCCAATCATCCGTCGCAATGCGATCATAAGTAATGCCTAAACGTTTGAGCTTTTTTTTTAATTTTTGTGCAGTTTTTAAGTCCCGTTTCCCCCAAACATACGCCACAATCTCCCCGGAAGCGCGATGATAGGCATAAATAAGCCATATTTTATTCGATATATGTCCAAATATATGTCCAAAATTCGTCGATTTTAAGGACATCATAGTGGTTTTTCTTTGGTTTTATTTTATATTTAAAAGATTTAAGTATTTTTAAGACTTGGGTTATGCTGATATAAAGGATGGCGC
>JAITQK010000034.1 GCA_031288975.1 Treponema sp.
CCCAAAACAGTGCGAATGTGGTGCAATTTTGGACATACACGGCCATTGCCATGCCTGCGGTAAGGCCCGTGAATTTGATACCGCCAAAGGCCGCTATGTGTTCACCCAAACGATAAAAAACGCTATCCCAAACGGAACCCTGTTAAGAATCCTGCAAAAGCGGGCGGTACCAGATGAGGTGCTCTGTGAACGATTAGCTCAGTAAGGTTATAGACTATACCTTTATAATGGGTAAAGGTAATAAAGAGCATAATGACCTCTATAATGAACTCCAGGACGCATATCTTGCACATGGGGATACTGCACAGCTAGGTAAGATGTATGAGGTAGCAAGACAGGTAGCCCGAAACTATGTACAAAAATATTGCCGGACTAAAAAGCTCTATCTCGATGTAGAAGAACTATCCCATGATGCGGCCATGTACCTCATCAACCGGTACCTCAGACCAGTTTCCCCCAAGCAATCCAAACCGTTTTATGTCAAGCGCTTATCGGCGTACATCTATTTTGGCGTGATGAAGGTCTTATACGCTGACTACAAAAAAGACGTAGAAATAATATCGTATGAAGATTATTGCAGCATGAGGCTCAAGCATGAAAAAATATCTTTGTAGATTCCCCGGCTGTTCAGCGCTCCTGGATGCGCCCGGGCACTGCCCCAAGCATAAGCCGCCGCCATCCCGGCCCGGCCCCGCCTTCGTGAACGCCGGCCGACCCAACGCGCACCTGTATAACACGGCGGCCTGGCGGCGACTCAAGCGGGAGAAGCTCCTGGACCAGCCCTATTGTTCCCGGTGCGGCATCGCAAAGGGCCCTGGGGTAAGGCTTGAGTGCCACCACATCAGGCCGCCGCGGGGAGACCAGGACCGCTTCTTTGACCCTGATAACCTTGAGGTTGTATGCCCCGCGTGCCACCGGGTTATCACGGCTCAAGAGATTCATAGGCGCCGGCGTTGACCGGTATGGGGGGTCAAAAACGGACCCTCTGGGGGAATACCACTCCTGGGGGAGTTCAGCCTGACACGTGTCAAAATGGACACTTTTTGAAATAGGGGTTGGGTACTATGGCAGGTAGACCGCGCAAACCGACAGAACAGTTAAAATTATCTGGCACCTACCGGGCGGACCGGCACGAAAAAAATGTCGATGTTGTAATCAAAGACGTCCTGGAAGTTCCGGGAAAACTTATTCCTCCGGATACCATCACGGACTCCTACTGTATCGAGCATTACCAGTACCACACCAATCTGTTACTCAACCTGAAAATCCTCACCGCCTCGGACCTGCCGGAACTGGAGCTGCTGTACCTTACCCTCCAGCAGTGCCGGCAAATTCGAGAAACGCTCACCACCTTGGACATGCTCAATAATCCTGACGAGTATACCCGGCTTACCCGGCTCTTGATAAATCTCTCGGATTATTTTTCCAAAATTGCCCAAAAGTATTACATCTCCCCGGCGTCCCGTATCAAATTGCAGCTTGACCAGCTCAACCTCCAGAAATCCCAGGCGGAAGAATCGCTTACCGGGAAGCTCATCAAAAGAAAGAAAGCCTAAAGACTATAACAGTATGACTGCAAAAAAATCACACCACCTGAAAGAGGTCATGCAGTATTGCGCGGATATACGCAAGGGAACCATCCGCTCCGGCATATACACCCAGAAGGCGGTGCAACGCTTCCTCCAGGATATAAAACAGCAGGAGGCCCCCGGATGCTGCTTCACCTTTATTCCAGAAAACGCTGAAGAAGTGATAGACTTTGCCGAAAGCCTTACCATCCCGGATATGCAGACTGAGGATAAGAAGCTCCGCCTCCTCCCTTGGATGAAGTTTATATATTACAATCTCTACGGCTGGGTTTACAAAGCCGAACCCAATCGCTGCCGCTTCCGCGCCGGTTATGTAGAAGTGGCCCGGAAAAACAGCAAGACCACCTCCCTCTTATTTCCCATTATCCTGTACGATTTTCTTTCCACCGACGCGGCGGAAAGCTATTTCGTTTCCAAGGACGAAAAGCAGTCCGCAAAATCCTACCGGGAATTGCTCTTCATCATCAAAGAAGACCCGGAACTGAGCAAAGCCATAGAACACACCGTAACCGCCATTACCTGCCAAAATAGCCGTATCGCCTTCTTTAGTTCCGAATCAACCGCGTTTGATGCCTATAAAAATTCCTGTTCGGTCATCGACGAGTTTCACGACTACGACAACGACCGGGCGGTAACCGCGTTCCGTACCGGAGGGCGACATCGCCTCAACTGCCTGGTCTTGATCATCACTTCCGCAGGACTGAACATCGAAGGCCCCTGTTATGCCGAAAACGAGAAAGCCCGGAAAATACTCAATGGCATTATGACCGATGAGTCCTATTTCGCAATCATCTATGCCTATGATGAAGCGGATGATTGGCAGGACCCTCAGAACTTCATCAAGGCGAATCCTTCATTGGGTGTTATCCTACGGCCTGACATCCTGGAAAATGACCTCCATGATGCCCGCATCACGCCCTCCCACCAGGCGGATTTTAAAGCCAAGACCTGCGGGATATGGACCAATGCCTCGGTGGGCTGGATACCCCTCCAGCTCTGGGAACAGGGACAGCACGGTGCACCCCCGGACTTTGCAGATTTTGCCGGTGCGGATGCCTACGGCGCCATCGACCTGTCGGTCATTGATGATTTCACCGCCTACACCCTGTGTTTTTACCGGGCTCCGTACTGTTATCTCAAACATCGTTTTTACATCCCGCAAGATACCGTCCGGGAACGGTATCTGACGGAAAATATCAACATCACCGACTGGATAGAACAGGGAATCGTACGGGCCATCCCCGGCCCTACCATTGATTATGAGTATGTCCTCCATGACCTTGAATCCGATGCGGCACGATACAAGATACGGGAACTCCCCTATGACCGCTGGCAATCGGATCCGCTTATCGAGAAGATTCAGATAGCCCTGCCCCATACCGCAGTCATCCCCTATAACCAGTCAATACAGCGCATGGCCCAACCCACCCGCATCTTTGAGAAGCTCATCAAAGAGCAGCGGATCATCGACCATAACCCGGTGATGCGGTGGATGATAACCAATGCGGTGATAAAACCAGACGGCAACAACAACTACAAACCCGTAAAAGAGTACAACTCTTCCACCAAGCGTATCGATGCGGTTATCACCTCCATCATGGCGGTGGACCGGTGCCTGGCCAACGTCCATGAACCACGGGAAGTTGATTTTGAAGACATCTTAAAGTTGTTCAGGAGTTAAAAAGGACTATAAGTACATGGGAATATTTGATCGATTTAAACGTAAAAAAAATGCCCGTGGGTCTCAAGTCTTAGCCCAACTGCTCAGAGGATTCAGAAGTGGGGGCGATTGCGTAACCGGGAATGATGCAACCTCTTTCGCGGCTATAGATTTAATATGTAGCGCCTTTGCCTCCCTTTCTGGGTATTTCTACAACCGGCATACCCGGCAAGCCCTGAAAGATCATCCGCTCTACGAGCTGCTCCAGAACCCCAATGCTGAAGAAACCAAATTCCAGTTTTTTTATAACTGTGCCAAAGACTATTTTGATGGCAACGTCTACCTGTATATCTACGATAATGACGAAGGGGAACCAGTATCGTTGTTCCGCCTCAGCCCTGCCCAGGTGCTGGTACAGCGTGACCCACACACAAACCAAAAGCGGTACCTCTATAACGGTGCCTCTTACGGCAGTGATAAGATACTCCACATTCCCAGCCGATGGGGATACGATGGCTTAAAAGGTAATTCAATTTTCAATGAGTGCCGGAAGATATTCACCAATGCCTCGGAGTTGGATCAGTTTATTACCAATGCGTTTAATAACGCTATTGGAAACCGCTTACAGATTGACGTATCAAAAGAATATGACAGCGCCTTATCTCAGGAACAAATAGATGAGATAAAGCGGCTTTTTATTGAAAATTACGCCGGTGTCAAGAACGCCGGCAAGCCCCTCATCAAAAGCGGCAAGGTCGAATACTCCACCATCCAAACCGACATGAAAGACAACCGGGCCAATCAGTTGGTGGAAAACCGGACCTTCCAGGAGAAGGAAGTGAGCAAGGTGTTTGGGGTTCCCCTGCCGTTATTGACCGGAACCGCTCCCGGCGCGGACCTCGAATCCCTCTACACCATCTTTATTGAGACCGCCATCCGGCCCTTGGCAACCAGCATAGAGCAGGCCCTGAACCGGCTCATCCCCTACGGAGAACGGGAGTACATCTATTTTGAATATTCCTACAATGCTTTGATGAAGACCTCCCTCATGACTCGGGTTGATACCTACACCAAACAACTGACCAACGGGATGCTGAACATCAACGAAGTCAGACGGAAAGAGAACCTCCCGGAAATTGAGGCCGGTAACTATCACTTCTTCCCCGCAAACATGATGCCGGTGAAAGAGGATGTCATCCAAGCATATATGGCTAAAAGCAAGGAGGTACAGCAGACCCTAGAGTCCGGCCATGCCCCCCAAGGAGACGACAAAGTATAAGCTATGGCCCAGAAACGGATCAAGTTACGCATCGACACCGCCGCCAATTTTGCGTTAGCGAACCCGACCTTGCTCAATGGAGAGACCGCCATAGAGATAGGTGAGGACAGCAGCCGGAAGATAAAGAGCGGCAACGGGTATACCCCGTGGCTGGAGCTCCCCTATCTGCTGGATGAAGCAAAGTACGACGCCATCATGCAGCACGTCGAGGAACAAGACGAAGCACAAGACCAACGCCTGGAGATAGTGGAACAAACGGTGGGCATCCACACCCAGGCCATAACTGCGCTCCAAGAGGATACCGTGGAACAGGGGGAGGCCCTGGCCGCCTTAGCGGAAGCAGTCCAGTTCCATACCGGGCAGCTTGCGGAATTGGAAGCAAAGGACGGCGAGCAAGACCGCATCTTGGAAAGTCTCACCGGGCGGATTGAAACCCTGGAAGACCCCCGCCTAACCGATGCAACGGTAGTGGAACTCCAGGCAAAAGACGCACAGCAGGACGCCCGGCTTGACTCGATAGATGCGAATAATCAGCAGCGAGACGCGGCCATAGCCGGGGTCACCGAAAAAGCCGCCGCCCAAGATAACACCCTGCAATCCCTGGGAACGGCGGTAACTCAATGCGGGGACCGTCTCGTATCCCTGGAAGCCGCCCAAGGCGGGTACACCAACAAATTCCAGGAATTACAAGACAACGACTCCTCCCAGAGGAACCGGATTGGTGCATTGGAGCAGGGTATTGCCGGTAATCCTGCGGCAATGGGGTCATTACAGAATCAGATTACAGCCTTGGCCGAAGCCGCACAAGCGGAAGCCGGTCAACGGCAAGCCAAAGATGCGGACCATGATGCTGACCTCAGCAACCTGGAGGCAGCGTTACTCCAAGAACAGATAGCCCGTATTGATGCTAATACAAGCCTGACCGAGACCCTGGACGCCGTAGTAACCGAACTCCAGGAAACCCTGGAACAGGAAACCCTGAACAGGAACGCCGCCGTAACCGAACTCCAGGAAAACCTGGCACAGGAAGCTCTCGATAGGACCGCAGCAGACACCGCTTTAGAACAAGCCATACTCGAAGTCAACGAAATCACCGAAGGACAGGCTGCGGACCTTGAAACGGAAACCGCAGCGAGGACCGCAGCGGATGAAGCCCTGCACGTGCAGATTACCGTTAATCGGGCATCCTTGCAGGAGCACGCGGCGGATACGGATAATCCCCACGACGTCACCAAAGCACAGGTGGGACTTGCCCAGGTTGATAATACTGCGGATGCGGATAAACCGGTATCCACCGCCCAGGCCGCGGCCATAGACAACGCCCGGAGTGAAGCACAAGAGTATACCGATGAACAGATAGCCGCAACCGTAGCGGGAACCCTGCACTATATGGGAGACGTTGCCACCTATGCGGAACTGCCTGAAGAAAATGAGTTGTTTGATCTCTGGCATATCTTGGACACCGGGGACGGCTACTATTGGTTTGGCGGAACATGGAACCATTTAGATTTTTCCGTTGACCTGAGCGCATATTATCAAAAAGACGAAACCGATGAGCGTTTGAATGGAAAAGTGGATAAAGTCCCGGGTAAAGAACTGTCTGCCAATAATTTTACCGATGAATATGTCCAGATGATCCAGGCCCTTGCCGGGGACTTAAAAGTATTCCATGACGCCATCACTCATCAGTCTGACGGCTATGAGGATATTTTAGTAACCCGGTATATGCTGCGGTCTGACCTCACCGTAACCAACAGCTTCATGGAAATTTGTTTTGATGGTATCAGATTCAGAGCACGGGCCACCAGCGCGAGCAACCTCCGTACCGAAGTGTTGTCCGAGGTCTCCGGAGAAACCGTAATTGCCACCATCCGGCGCAATTCATTTTACAATAGCGGCGTGGAGGGTCAGACCATACAGAACCGGGAATTAAACGATACCCCCTATGTGATTGACAGCACGATATACGTGGACAGCAATGATTATTCTATCTATCAGATATTTGTGGCAGGGCATTGGTGGGAGATAAACCTCTGGCCGGCCAACGGAAAATCAGTGGTGCTCATGTCCCTGGAACGGCGCTTATAACCGCGCTGAAAAAAAAGACTATATAACGAGGTCATGTATGAAACGAGAAAAGCGGAGTATCGCATTTAAGAATCGTATCAATTTGCGTTCCACCGAACGGGAAGGCAAAAGAACCATCGAAGGGTTAATACCCTACGATTCTGAGTCCGTGCCTATATGGGGAGTTATCGAGACCATATCCAGTACGGCGTTCAAAAAGGTGCTGGAAGATAAAACAGAAGTCAGGGCCATGTGGAATCATAACGATTCACAGGTTTTGGGGAATACCAGAACCGGAACCCTGGTACTGGAGGACACCCAGGAAGGACTCCTGTGCCGCTGTGAACTGCCCAAGACCAGCTATGCGGATGATCTCTTTGAGATTGTGTCCAGGGGAGATGTTACTACGATGTCCTTTGGATTTATCCCCATTGATTGGGAAGAACAGGGAAACGGGCGTAAACGTATTCTGAAAGAAGTGTTACTGGATGAAGTGAGCTTTGGCGTAACCTTTCCCGCGTATCCTGGAACCACCAGTGAAGCCCAAATCCGTTCTCAGAAAGGACTGGTCAAGCGGTCTATCGACGTTGATGGAATAAACGCGCTGCTTGAAAAAGAGACCCTCACTGATGAAGATAAAGAGAAGATTACTGCCTTGATTGATACCCTCAAGGAGCTTATCGGCAAAACCGCCGACCCCGCAGCCGGGGAATCTCCTCCATCCGAACGAGCGGAAGAAGACGCCGTCCAAGAAGCCGAGGAATTGGAACTCTTAGAAACCGCCATTGAACTCGAAATTTTCGACGCAACGGAACTCACGCCTGAAGTGGAGGAAGCGCTTAAAGCAGAGGAAGCAGAGGAAGCGGAAGAAGAGGAAGCGGAAGAAGAGGAAGAAACAGAGGAGGAAAAATAAGTGAAGAAGTTCAAAGAAGCGCACATGAAATTAGCGCTCGAACTCCGGTCTTTGTCCGAACAGGTAAAAGCCGGAACCATCAAAGCCGCAGACGCCAAAAAGAAACTGGCGGAACTGCGGACGCGAAAGCTGGAGTTAGAACGACAGATTGCCCTGGCCAATAAACCGAGTAACCCAAAAGAAATCCGGAGCCCGGGCACATCAGAACTGTCCAAAGCCTTGAGAGAGAAGCGTGCCATTACCCTGAACGGCACCGGCGCCATCAATCAAGTCCAAGAACTGGCGAAACAACTGCAGGCAAAAACACCGGTATTGAAGTTGGTTAAGTATTTCTACGGCCCCAACGCCAGTACGAACATACCAATCCTCTCCCCAAGCATTGCCACACCCGGCAACTACGCCGAAGGCGAGACGGCTATCCCCGCAGACACTCAGGCCCAGATGGTAAACAAAACCATAACCCCCTATGCGTATATCTCCCTCCTGCCCATCAGTGCAGAGGCCCTCCTCCTGGGGAGTATCAACATCGAGAGCGAGCTTCCGGTTATTTTCTCTGATGCCTTTGCCCAGGGCTACCATAACGGCATCTTGACCGGTAATGGGACAGGCCGAAATTTCAAAGGGATTTTTCCGTCTATTATAACGGCGAATAAAGTTGAGTGTGCGGCTGCAGGGACTCCCAAGATGGCCGACCTGGTACGACTGGCCATGACCATTCAGGACATGACCGATGAGGCGGTCATTATTATGAATCCTGGGGTATACGCCCAGATCATGGCCGACCCCACGGAAGGCGTTGCAGACCTGTACAAAGAGGCGCTTATTCGGGATAAGGAGATTGAGGGGGTTGGAGTAATTCTTACCTCCGGCGCTCCGGGTTCGGTAACCGCTGGGTCTGTCGTGGCGGTAGCGGGACGACTTACTGATTACGGTATCGGCCTGGCAAGCGAAATCACCATTGACCCTATAAAAAAAGCGGGAGACAGCAACACCTATTTTCAGGCGACGATGTTCGCCAACGGCACGCCGATTATCGACAAAAACTGGTACGGCCTGGCTACGAAATAAAGAACGGAGAGGAATCATGGGAAAAGAAAAACCGGAGAAACCAGAAGCCGACTACCCGGTCCAGGTAGGACCCGATAAAGCCGGAACCGTAACGGTGTTTTTTAAGAACACCTACATCGGCACGCATGGAATCTTCTACCGGAAGAACCGGTACACCATCAGCCGTACGCTGGCGGATATGCTGAAAGACGACATTGAGCACGCGGAGGACGCCTGATGTATACATCCCTGGCCGCGTTTAAGCAGTATATCAACGATCATAACGACGACGATGCCCTGAATCATACCTATCTTGATGCAGCGGAGACCATTGTTGAGAACTACCTGGGATATTCCCCGGTCTACAGACCGTACACCAGTATACTCAGCGGCAAGGGATCAACCACGCTGCACCTCAAAGCAAAGCCCATCCACGCCATACTTGAGGTGATTATCGACGGCCGTTCAGTGCCGGCCCCGGAGTTCACCCCTGCAGGGGATAGTATCTATAGCCACATCCCCTTCCCCTGGGGGGACCGGAATGTGGCGGTAAGCTATTACGCAGGCTATGACCCGGAGACCGCACCGAGCAGCCCTGGAGGAGACGACGATGACGGCATCATCGATGGGGGAGACGCTTTTTCAACCTATGCAGATGATGAAAGTGAAAGTCCCGGTGCCCTTATCATACCGCCCATGCCCCGGCTTATTACCATGACGGTACTGCGGATTGCGGCGCTCATACACGCCGAGGCGGACGGTAATATTGGGGTCACCGGGAAAAACTTCGGAGAAAGTGGAGGGAGAACCTTCATCAATACCATTAACTTTGATAAGTACCTCATCCCCTTGTCTAAGTACAAACTGATGAGTATCTAAGATGACCATAGACCTTGAGTTCAAAGAATTCAAACAACGGATTGAACAATTTGAATATGAGATGCCAAAAATAGCCAAAAAAATGATGACCGCCGCCTTGGTACGGGCGCGCAGCTATGCCAAAAAAATCGCGCAAAACCGATTCCATAAAGCTGACTATACCGGCAGAAATAAACCACCAGGACAACTGCTGCGGGCTATAAACTACTGGGCCTTTGATGATTGGGTCGGGGCACTTACTACGAGGAAGAGCGCAAAAACAAATAACTGTTTTTATGCTTCGATACTCGAAGATGGTACAACCATCCTGCCCAAAAAAGGGAAGTACCTATTTTTTAGAATAAACGGACAATTACGGAAGGTACCATCCGTTACCATACGACCGCGCCCGTTTATGCGCCCCGCTTTTGATGATTTTTTTGTCAAAAGCGGCGGGTCAAAGGCTATGGTAATCATGGACAAACGGCTCCAAAAAGAAATGGACCGCATACTTGAAGGAAAAACATGATAAGCATCAATTTTTTAGAACAGCAGGACCGCATAATCAATTACATAAAAGAGCACTATCAGGAACATATCCCCCAAGAGTACCCTCCGCCCAATAATTACACCAGTGAATTTTTAGACTCGGATAAGTTCAAAAATAGCTTTATCGTGTTTTTCGATTTTGGTGGCTATACCTTTAACTGGAAAACCAACGAAAGCGAATTACAGGAAATTGAATTAACCGTGTACCTGTTGGTTCGTAACGATACCCCGGAAAAACTCCGGGAGAAAATGTTGCACTATGCAACCGCCTTTTATCAGATGTTTGACGCAAGCGTCCAGTGTTTCGACGGCGCGGCTGATTACGGTAAGATTTCCGGTATTACCTTTTATGACTGCGTTGAGGGTAGCAACGGGATAAAAATTGCGGAGATAACTATCATCCTCCGCAGCGAGATATAAAAAAGACTATAGTATAAAGGAGTAGACGATGCGCGGAATGATAAGCGGTAACACAGTACGGTGCCAAGTGGGAAAAGAAGGGGCAGGAACCTATGGGACCGCCGCGACCATGCAGCGACAGATAAAAATAGTCAGTGAGGATTTCAAGTACACCCCCAGCAAAAAACAGGAAGGGGTATTGACCGGCAACATCGGGGCCGGGGTTTTTCAATCAATGGGCATCCGAACAGAAAACAGCCTGTCTCTGCTTGCCCGGCCTGATGACCTGGGAATCTTCCTTACGGCTCTCTTTGGCCAAGAAACCGTCAGTACCGCTGGGGGTATCAGCACCCATGTATTTACCCCCCTGGGTAATGCCCTCACCGATTACCTCCCCTCTCTGACCTTTAAGTTTGACAAGCGGGTCGGGGTCTTCGTATACGCGGGATGTAAAATCAATTCCATCTCCTTTTCCACAGCCCAGGAAGATTTCTTAAATGTTGACCTTGAACTGTTTGGTAAAGACGAAATCAAAGAAGATACCCCCCTGGAAACCATCGTACCCTCAACCTTTAAAGCCTTTACCTTCAGTGGCGGTAAAGTTTTCCTGGCCGGTACTGAAATGGCAGATATTACCTCAATCAATTTCTCCTACAATAACAATTTGGAGAACATCATCCAAACCACCTCGACGGGCCTCTACTACAAAGAACCCCAGCCGAATACCCGGGAAATCAACCTCGATATCGAGATGCTGTACGGTACTGAGGCGGAGACCTGGAGGGCAAACTGGTTTAAGACCGACGATATGTTGGCTGTTAAACTGGACTTCACCAGTCGGGAACTCATCACCGTGGGGAATCCGTACCGCTTAACTATCGAGGTACCTGCGGCCCAGTGTACCGAGTGTTCTATGGCAGTCAGCGACGCCAACGGAATCCGGCAAAGCGCGACACTTGTAGGGGTTGATAATTCAGTCAATACCCTTATCACGGCAACATTACTAAACGCCGTTACCACGGCATATTAAACAAGGAGCAAAAAATGAATGTGAGCAAAGCGCGGGAGCGGTACATCTTTACTGCTAAAATCGAACTTCCCAATGATGATACGTCTGAAGAAGTTGATTACATTGTTTTACGGGAACCATCCGTGGAAGAAATGCAGCTATTTGGGGATGATGAAAAGAAGCACATGGAGGTGCTCAAGAAGATTTTCCCCAAGTGCCTGGTCGATCATTCTTTCGTCAATGAAGACGGGACCAAAACCAGACAGGAAGACGTCTATGCAGTACTGAAAGAGTCAAGCTCGTTGTATACTGAAATCATTGATGCATGGTTGAAAAGCATCCCTTTTCGAGCACGCCTCAAGAAAGACGAGAGCTAAGGCAGTGTGCCAAGCTGCTTTTTTGGGGCTCGAACCCGGCGTATCAAGATGAAACAAAAGAAATATTCAAAAAATGGACTATATTTTTTGATGTATTCCTGTGGTGCCGGGATGCCCGGTATGGTAACCTGCTGCACTTGCCTTTTAGCGGCGGGGCGTTTGAACAGCCCGCTAAAACTATGTCGATACTAACCTATATCCAAAGTATCTACCTGGAAAAACTGGATTATGAAAACAGAAGAAGTGTACAGGGGATAAAAAAAGCACCGAAACCCTCATCTGCCAGAAGAGGCATAAGAAAGCGCTGACATGGCAAATATAACCTTAAAAATAAATTCAAAACATGATGACAGCGGCGTAAAAGACGCGCAGAAATCCCTCAATAATATTGGCGATACGGTTAATAAGATTAATGGTATCGTCAAGGGATTTTTGGGATTAGCAGTATTTAAAGAATTAATCGCGATAATAAAAGATTGTACTAAAGCATACGAAGATAATTTAACGGAAATCTCAAAACAGACCGGTGAGTTTACGGTATATCAACAAAAGATGGCTGATTTTAAAAAAACAACAGATAGCATAAAATCATCTATCGGTGAAATTTTTGGTAATATAAAAGTAGAAGCACTATCAAGACTCCAAGAGCCATTTGATAAAATAAAAACATGGCTTGATGATAACAAAGATACCATAGTTGGTTTCTTTTTTGGTCTTCCCGAAATAGCAAAGAGAACGTTCCAGTTAATACAAGATATGCTTTCATTTGTTTTCTCAATGGATTTTTGGGGTAAGTATGGTAAAAATGTTGGTAATATTTTAGTAACTGCTTTTAAAGGCGTATTTGAAACATTATGGTCAATCATAAAAGCAATCGGAACTACTATATGGGAACCACTTAAAACAGGATTTCTTATTGTTGGTGATGGTATTCAGGACACCTGGTACAAGATAACTGAGTTTGTTGGCGAGTTATTGACCAGCATAGTCAACTTTTTTATTAGTGGGATAAATAAGGCCATAGGGTTAATAAATGCCTTGATTGACAATCCCCTAACCCAGGCAATTTTTGGTCAAGAAGCTACAAGCGGTGCAAAACTAGAAGAGATCACGGTACTGGTCAGGACGCCGGGACAGAACCCTGCCGAGGGAAGAGCATCACGGTCTATAAATGGAGACGCTATTTTTGACGCATGGAAAAACGTTACCTCCACATTCAGCGAGAGTATAGATGCACTCGTTGAATCGGCTAAAGAAAACGGTGCGTCATTAGCGGAAGCCTTTGATCCTCTCATTAGTGCTTTTACTCAAGATATCGAGGATATAATAAAAGCACATAGCGGTGTTGCTTCAGGTAATAGAGGTATTGCCGTTAAAATCCCCACTGATTTAAACGATGTTTTCGCTAAGGTTTCCAGCGAATTTGACACCGTAAGCAAAAATATCAGCAGCATTCTATCAGGAGTCACCACCAAAACTGGTAATGCATTAAAAGAACAAATTAGTTTTATCGATAGTCTAGCCGCTCAATCAAAAAAACATATAAGTGATTACCTCTCGTTAATGCAAGCCGCAACGAACCCAAAAGACGCACTGCATTACTACAATAGAATCAATCAAGAATTAAAAAATATGAATGATTTAGCAGGCAAGTTAAAATCAAAGATAGCACAGGCCAATGTCGAAGCAGCAAAGCAAACTATAAAAAATAAGGCTACCGGTGCCAGTGAAGTAGCCGATGTGGTTCAAGGATTCGCCCAGGGCGGCATTTTTGGAGCAATAGCCGTTATCATCGGAAAAATCGTGGAACTATTTTCAACCATAGAAAATTTGGGAAAAGTGTTAAATCCGTTTACCACGATAATAGAACGCATAAAAGACATTCTTGAACCACTGCTTAATGAACTATTCGCACCCTTTGTCATTATCCTGGAAACACTCGGCGATATCATCGGCAATATACTGGCCCCAGTGTTCACCACGTTAATGGC
>JAITQK010000186.1 GCA_031288975.1 Treponema sp.
CTTGCTTAGTACTGCCCTTCCCTACCTGGGAATCAGTGGCCTTGCCCTCCATATATTTAAAATAACCTTGTATTAATATATAGCACATTCGTTTTTCTTTGTCCAGAGAAATAGCAAAAAAAATCAAAAAAATTTAATTCCGAATATACTCCCATAAGGTATATTGCTTATTTGAAAAAACTTGCATATTATTATGAAATAATTATGATAAATATATGGCAAGAACGGTCTTCCGTTCATTTTGGCGCCGTAGACCCCTCGGATCGCCTGACTTTGGCGGCGGCCTTTGATTATTTTCAGGAAGCGGCCATAAACCATGCAGAGGACTTGGGGGTTGGCCGGGAGCAGGTATTCAAAAATGGGCAGGGGTGGATTCTTTCCAGGATATCGGTTTTTTTTGAGCGCCGGCCTCGATACCGGGAACCTATTACGGTGAGGACCTGGCCTCGAGGGTGGGAGCGGCTTTTTGCGGTCAGGGATTACGATATCCGGGATGAAAGGGATGTTCCTATTGTCCGGGGGAGAAGTGGCTGGCTCATCCTGGACCTGGAAAAACGCCGGCCCCTGCGTCCTCAGCCGGTGATGGATACGTTGCCTTTGAACGCGGGCCTGGATGCCCTGCCTGATGGGGCCACTGCTCTGGAGACCTGTGATTGGCTCAACAAGAAAGGGGAACGCCGGGCTGTTTATTCGGATATTGATTATAACGGCCATGTCAACAACGCCCGGTATATCCAGTGGATTCAGGATATCACTGAGCCGGAGATTCTGGAAAAGGCCGATGAGATGCGGCTGGATATTAATTACCTCCATGAGACGAGGATCGGCGACACTATTGGATTGTGGAGCGCCCCGATACCTGGTTCCAACGCGGCTGTGGCTATTGCTTATGAGGGGCGCTGGCAGGACGGGGACCAGGCGGTTTTCCGGGCGGAATTACGGACCGGCATAGCAGGGCACCCTTTACTGCCTGGGGCTTCTTCGTAATGCAAACTCAAAGAGCTTATTATGATGTAGTCATCACCAGAGGGGAATCGTACTGTGCTGAAATCCGGGAAATTCGGGTCTTGCAAGATGCGGTTGCGGTCATGTTGGACAAAACCATCTTCTACCCTGAGGGTGGCGGCCAGAGTGGTGATCGGGGAACCATAAATGGGGTTGCCCTGGTGGATGTGCAGGAAAAAGAGGGTGAAATCCTGCATCTGGTATCTGCCCTGGATGGGGCCAGGCTGGAGCTGGGACCTGCGGAACTGGTGCTGGATATGCGCCGTCGCCGGGATTTTACGGTACTCCATACGGCCCAGCACCTTTTATCCGGGACCATACTCCGGCTCACCGGCACGCCCACGGTTTCCATGCACCTGGGGGATGAGCTTTGTACTATCGACGTGGATACCAAAGTGTTCTCAGAGGAGACGTGCATCATGGTTGAAGAAGCGGTGGCTGATGCCATTGAGGGGGATCAGCCTGTTATCATACACCACTGTCCGCCGGAACAGGTGAGTGACTTTCCCCTGCGGAAGGTTCCGCCCCAGGGTGAAGCGGTGATCCGTGTGGTGGAAATCCAGGGCCATGATTTTTCTCCTTGCTGCGGGACCCACCTTGCCTCAACCGGGCAGATCGGTATGCTCCGAATCTTGGGGGCGGAAAAATACAAGGGCATGACCAGGATCACCTTTATCGCAGGCCGCCGGGTGCTGCGGGACAGCCGTCTTTTGCGGTATAACGGGGAGCTTAGTTCCCGTGGGCTTAAGGTCCCGGTGGCAGAGACGGGCAAGGGGGTGCTGGCCCTGCTGGAAAAGACGAATCAGCTTGAACGGACCATCAAGGTCCTGGAAGAAGAAAACGCCCGGTTCAAGGCTGAAGCGCTCCTCCGGCAGGCAGCGCCTCACCGCGTGCCAAGTGGCGGGGAACTGGCGCTCTTGGTGGAAGCCATCCCTGATGCGGGTATTGATGCGGTGATCCGTATAGGCCGGGCTGCCCAGAAATTAAGTGACGCACTTATCGTCCTCGTGTGTCCCAAGGATGTCAAATTTGCAGCCTTCTGTTCGGTTAAAGGGGTTGATATTCGGCCGCTGCTCAAGGGGAACATGGAAGCCCAGGGCGGTCATGGCGGTGGCGGCGCATCCTTCTTTCAGGGGACCTTTCCCTCTGGAACGGCTTTGGCGGCTTTTGTGGATGCCCTCCCCTAGTCTCACTCAACGACCGTGGAATTCCCCGAACGGTCGAAGCTCATGCGGAATTGGGGGAGGTATTCAATACCAGTATCCACCTTGGCCTCCCCGGTGAAGCGGTAGCGTACCTGCTTCATGGCAATGACCTCATCCAGAATCTGGCGGCTCATATCAATGAAGTTCATGGTGAGAAGCACCTGGCTCTCGGCAAATCCCCTGGCAGGAACCGCTAGATCATGCCGGTTCTCCCCTTCAGCCCAGAAACGGCCTGCCCCGTAGAGCTTGTATTTCAGGGATGAAAGGGCCACGGGAAAGGCATTGGGGTTATTGATACGAAGGCTCACCTTTAAACGGGTGTTGATGAGTTCTGCCTTGCTCACCGTAATGGCGGTCAGGATCAACTCCGGCTCCCTGATGCACGGGAACCCCCCTTGGACCTCGGCCCATACATCACCGGTAGCTCCGGTTTCAAAGGTAAAGAGGGGGTTCACCCTGAGCTGTACCTGGTATGTATCGGTATCCGTGGCGCTTCCCGGTTCCACAGGCAGCTCCCATTCCAGGCGCAGGGGCACGGTGGCAGTGGAAAAGGCGGGCACCTCAAAGGCATCCTGGTCCATGATGAGGGCGGCTTCTCCTGCGGATTCAAGGCCGTTCACCGTATAGTGCCACCCTTGCAGGGCAACATGGGCTGCAGTGGAGCGGGGATTCTCGGCTTTCAGGAGAAAATGCAAAGTGAGACGATCTATACGCCGCGCTTCAATCCCCTCAAAGCTTAAAAGCGCGGCGGGGTTTGCTTCCACGGGTTTCTCCACCACCGGAGGCGGGACGACGACCGGGGGAGGAGCCTTGGTAGCGCAGGAGACCATCATCAATAGCCACAAACAAGGGGCAACATTACGAACAGTCATACCTGTATAGATCGGCGTAAAATCCCTGGGCTTTAGAATCGGCTGGAACATTATCATATAACCATTGATACCGCACCGTACGCACCAGAAGACAGTTACTTTTACCATCTAAGAATGTAATCACAGAAGAAAAAACCACAAAGTATCACTAAGTTTCACAAAGTAAGAAGCAGAATAGATACGTTGTGCAACTTCGTGTAACTTAGTGGTTAAATATTTTACGGGTCAAGTTTAGCGCGTTAGGTGGCGCCGTCTGACCCGCACCAGAGCGACTACGGTTTCCACGTGTACTACGGTGTGCTGCCCCCCGGCAACTCCCACTACGGCGTTTCGTAGAGCGACGTTATCCGCAAGACCTCCGGCGGGATGCGGAAGAACGGCTTTGCCGGTTTCTCGAAGGTAATGAACTCGTCAGCGCCGCCTTCAAGAGCGCTTGCAATATGAAGCGCGTCCATTCCGGCGAGACCGTAGCGTGCGGCAAGTTCCTTGGCTTTGGCAATAATGGCGCCACTCGCGGGGATAAACTCAGCATGGCTGAATATACGTTCCATGTAGGACACCTGATCAAATTGTTTGTTGTAGAGCATTTTGGGCAGGGTTTCCAGCCAGACATAATCACTCATCATAAAGCAATGTAACGGATCTTCCAGAATAGCACGCGCCCGTTCCCCGCGCCTGTCATCCCAAAAAACGTTGAGAATTAGGCTTGAGTCAGGATAGATGATTTGCTTTTCCATAATTCTCCCAATCCATCATAGCCAGCCCGGTCGCGTTCCAGCGCATACAACACTTCGTCAGTGCTGATGTCCCGTCGTAACCCTTTGCTGAATGCCCGTTCCCGTAGC
>JAITQK010000187.1 GCA_031288975.1 Treponema sp.
ATCTTTAATGAATACCATATATAGTGTACCACGTGATTTCAATTTGCTCGGATACGCTATATATGGCGTATAAATAGATTATCGGCACTATATATGTGAATACCCCGTGAACGGTTACTGATATTTTTATGCCTAAAGGAGTATAATAAGTTATTTGGGTGACCATCAGGCTTTGGACACATTTATAGCCCTTAAGGAAAAACAAAGCGATCTTATCGGTGAAAGAAATAAATTATTACAATTTCATACCATGCAAGCCGAATATAACGCGAAGAAACGTCAAACAAAGATTGATTTTATAGAAATTGAAAAGATAACAGAAAACTATCTTAATGATATAGATGAAGACACGAAAAAAGTACGCGATTTTTTTCGTGACTTGGCCAAAAAACTATATCCGCAAAGTCCATCGGGAATAACGATAAATGTCAAAAAAGGGGGAAATCAATTAGCGTTTACTATAGAGAAACAATATATTGCAACGGTAAACCAGAATCAATTGAATAACCTTCAAAAAGTGCTTTCTCCTGAAGAATACGATGCAATAATTACAAACAATACAATTTTAACATTGACCGATGAATCAGATGCTGCAAAGTTATTAGGCATTAAGGTTGATATAGGAAATAGATAGGAGTCTCTAATGTCCACACTTACCAAGTCATATAACTGAAATCAAGCAAATCCTCAAAGAAGCATGGGCAAAAGCATATAACGTTGTCAATTATGCAATGGTAGAAGCCTATTGGCTCATGTCAGAATGGAAAACAATACCCGGCTACCTATATTCCCAACTTCAATACTACTTTCAAATTCGGAGTTGCCTATGAGCTTAGAGCATAGCCAGCGATCTCTCTTTGCTTCCGCCAGTAGCGATCCCAATAGCCGCTTTTCAGGCGATTTTGTCCCGCTGATGGTTTCCTCGATCCATCGCCTGATTTCCAGCTTCTGTTTTGAGCAAAACCACTCTCAATTCGAGAGCTTAAAACATAAAAAAAGAGGCGCCGGAACCCCTCCACCTACCCGTTGGAGGGGACATTTCTATTGCGTGTTGACAAAATTATCGGAAGACGCTTGACAAGATGGTGTATGGGGTCTATAGTTTGACGGAGTATGAAGTCAAGGTAATAGCGTCAGAATTCCCGGTTGGGTAAGGCGAGTATGAAGAGATTGGAGAGAAAATGTTAACCAGAGACGAGAGAACATTAGCCAGAGTATTTTCAAGCTTAAAATGTATGAGGCTCAGGGACAAAAATTTGAAGATATAACTATGCGGAACCTGAATTCCGGCAAATCAAGCCCTAGGGAAATATAGGTAATAGGAAAAATGATGGATATATTAAATCAAAGGAGATTTATTTCCAAGTATACGTTCCAGAAGATAGTGAAAGGGTCTTATCTTGTTGACATTGGAAAATATTGTATAAACCATTATGACGATCCGTCAATTATGGGAAACCAACTTGAATATCAGGAAAAACTTTACGAGTACAATCTCACAAGACCAAGCGAACAGGATAAACGGCAACAGATGCTCTTGGGAATAATTGAAAAAAAACAATGGCGTACGGCGCAAATTCGCATAACGGCTGTATACGCAAAACGCCTGACGGTGTCGTGAGCGGTGGATGGGGTGTCAATCAGTATCGAGTAGAAAATGCGCGATCCTTTATTGGCGCATTGATTGAGTGTATAATTCGAGGAAGGGTGATGCATAACGAAAGGAATGTGCTGCTTAACGCGATGGATATTTCCATTGTATTTGGGGGATTGCGGGCGGTGAGTGATTTTTCCTGCGACCTGTACCAGGGGGAACTGGTGGGGCTTATCGGGCCGAATGGGGCGGGGAAAACCACGGTGTTCAACATGCTCTCCGGGATCTATACCCCTTCATGCGGGGAGATCTCCTTTTGGGACCGCAAAGGAAAGGCCCATGAGGTGGGAAAGATGAGTCCTGCCCGGCTTAACCGGATCGGGGTGGCCCGGACTTTCCAGAATATCCGGCTTTTCAGCAGCCTGACAGTAGAGGATAATGTGCGGATCGCCCTCCATTCCCAGCGGGCTGAAAATCCCCTGGATGTACTGTTCCGGCTGCCCCGGTTTTACGCTGATGAAACGCGGATGATCGAACGGGCCAGTGAACTCCTCGCCCTCTTCAAGATCGACCATAAGAAGCACGAACTGGCCCGGAACCTCCCCTATGGGGAACAGCGGAAGCTGGAAATCGCCCGTGCCCTGGCGGCCAATCCCAGTCTGCTTCTCCTGGACGAACCTGCTGCGGGCATGAACCCCCAGGAAACCGGGGAACTGATGAAGCTGATTTCCTTTATCCGGGAGGAATTTCACCTCACCATACTCCTAATTGAACATGATATGCGCCTGGTGATGGGGATTTGCGAACGGATTCTGGTCCTGGATTACGGACGTATCATCGCGGCAGGGCTTCCTGCAGAGATTCGGAAAAATCCGGCGGTGATCAAAGCGTATCTGGGAGAGGAGGCACTCAATGATTGAAGCTGGGGGTACACCAAATGGCGCTGCTGATACCACCGGGACCCCGGTATTGCAGGTAACAGACCTCACCGTGCATTACGGGGCGATTCAGGCCCTCCGGGGCATTTCCTTTGAGGTGCGTCAGGGGGAGATCATCACCCTCATCGGGTCAAACGGCGCGGGAAAGACTACCACGCTCCACGCCATTTCCAACATCATCAGGAAAACCAGCGGTCAGGTTTTCTTTGACGCCGTGGATATTTCGGCCCTTTCCCCGGACCGCATTGTTACTGCGGGACTCGTCCAGGTCCCCGAAGGCAGGCGGATTTTCGCCAACCTTTCGGTCCGGGATAACCTTGAGATGGGGGCCTATACCCGCCATGATCGAGGGGGTATACACCGGGATATGGACATGGTCTACGGCCTGTTCCCCCGTCTGAAAGAGCGGCTCCACCAGGTGGCGGGGACCCTTTCCGGTGGAGAACAGCAGATGCTGGCTATGGGCAGGGCGCTCATGGCCGCGCCTCGGCTCCTGCTCTTGGACGAACCATCCATGGGGCTTGCCCCTATTCTGGTGGACGAAATCTTTGCCATCATCCGGCGCATCAACGAGGCGGGAACCACCATACTCCTAGTGGAGCAAAACGCCTTCAAGGCCCTGGGCCTTGCGGTACGGGGCTATATCCTTGAGACCGGCGAGGTGATTAAGAGCGGTCCTGCCCAGGACCTGATACGGGATAACGCGGTAAAGGCGGCGTATCTGGGAGGATAAATGAGGCCAGTATATAAAAGACCGCTTGACACCGTGCTATCTCCTTTTATATGGTATACCCAATAAGTAATTCACAGGAGTGAATCTATGATAGTAAGCCGTTTTATGACTAAGAATCCTCTCTTTGTGCATCCTGATATTTCAGTAACCGATGTGCGGGCAATCATGAATAAGGAGAAAATAGGCCGCCTGCCGGTGCTGGATAAGCACCAGCAGCTCATCGGGATTGTTACCAAACGGGATTTGCTCAAGGCCGGGCCTTCCCCGGCGACCAGTCTTGATATGTATGAAATCAGCTATCTCCTTTCAAAGCTCAAGGTGGAAAGCATCATGGAGCGGAAGGTCATCACTGTGGAGGAACACGAGGTGGTGGAGGAAGCTGCCCGGATCATGGCGGATGAGGATATAAGCTGTCTCCCGGTGATGAAAAGCTCCCTCCTGGTAGGGATCATCACCGATACAGACCTCTTCCGGGTGTTCATCAACGCCTTCGGTGCCCGGCATCCGGGGGTCAGGCTCACCTTCTCCATGACCGAGCGTCCTGGACAGCTTGCCAGGCTGACCCAGGCCATCGCGGATCAAGGGGGCAATATCGTTTCTTTTGTCTCCTCTGAAGGAGATGACCTTTCCCGCCGCCGGGGAACCTTGAAAATTACCGGTTTAAGCCGTGCCGATGTGGCAGCCATCGTGAATACCCTCCCTGATACGGATGTAGAGGATATCCGGGAGTAGGATGGTCGATCTCTTGATTTTTTCTCTGTTCATATTTTTAAAAGGAGCATTTGTTTCATGATAGCAGTACAAGGACTTACAAAACGTTACGGCTCCATCGAAGCGGTGAAGGATGTGTCCTTTGAGGTGGGTAAAGACCAGGTCTTAGGCTTTCTTGGTCCCAATGGGGCCGGGAAAACCACGGTCATGAAGATCCTCACCGGGTATCATTTCCCCTCTGAGGGAACCGCGCTGGTGGAAGGCATCTCGGTGCAGGAAAATCCGGTGGAAGTGAAGCGGCGCATCGGGTATCTGCCGGAAAGTGTGCCTCTCTACGGGGATTTAACAGTAGATGAGTACCTTTCTTTTATAGCCGACGCCCGGCTCATCCCCCACGGTGGACGGAACCAGGCCATAGAAGCTACCCTGGCCGCCTGCGGGCTTGAATATATGGCGGGCAAGCGGATCGAAACCCTCTCCAAGGGGTATAAACAGCGGGTGGGCCTTGCCCAAGCCATCATCCATGATCCCCCTATCCTCATCCTGGATGAACCTACCACCGGACTGGACCCGAATCAGATCATCGAAATACGGAGCCTTATCAAGGATCTGGGGAAGCGGAAAACCGTGATCCTTTCAACCCACATCCTCCAGGAGGTTGAGGCGGTCTGTTCCCAGGTGCTCATCATCAACGAAGGCCGCATCGCCGCTCAAGGCCGGCCCGAGGAAATCGCCGGTACCATGAAGGGGACCGATACCTGGGAGCTGACCCTGAAAGGCGACGGTGTTCAGGGGATCATGGAACGCCTCAGCCGGCTTGGGGTAAGCCTCCTCCCGGGTACGGCGGAGGCTGAACCTGATGGAACGCTAACCCTGAGTTTTGCGGTCATGGGCGGTGATAATGGGACCGGAACCATAGATGGTGAGCGGATCTTTGACTGGGCGGTTTCCGAAGGACTTAAAATACTCAGCATGAACCGGAAGAAAATCAGCCTGGAAGATATCTTTGTAAAACTCACCGGTGAAGAGGAGGCTTCATCATGAACACCGTAGCGCGCCCCCTGGAACGGGCTTTAGCCCTTGCCCGAAAAGAACTCTATGCATACATCAATTCTCCGGTCTTTTATGGCATAGCGATATTCTTTCTTCTCTTTGTTTCAATATGGCTCTTCTATTTTCAGCGTTTTTTTGCCCTGGATTCCGCCACCCTCAGACCCTTCTTTGCCGCCTTTCCCCTGGTCTTCATCATCGTGATACCGGTTATCACCATGAAAAGCTGGGCTGAAGAACGGAAGCTAGGGAGTGTTGAACTCCTCCTCACCATGCCTTTTTCCGAATGGGACCTGGTTATGGGGAAGTTTTTTTCTTCTTTTATTATTCTGGCTATTATTATCGTCCTCACCATCCCGATGCCTTTGAGCCTCCTCCCCTTGGGGGACTTCGAGGCCGGGGTTATCATCGGGGAATATGCAGGCGTCCTGCTTCTGGGGGCCTCTGCCACGAGCCTTGGGGTGTTCCTCTCAAGTTTGGCAAAGAACCAGGCCGGGGCCTTCCTGGGTAGTGCGGTGGTGCTCCTCATCGTCATGCTCATAAACCAACTGACCCAGACCAGCAACCTTCCCCTGTGGCTTGCAGAGGGGATTAACTTTCTGTCCTTGTCCTTTCATTTTGAAACCTTTTCCAAAGGCATCATCGACACCCGGGACCTGGCCTTCTTCATCCTTACCACGGTGCTGTTCCTCTTTCTGAATACCCGTGTGCTGCTTTTCAGGAAATGGAGTTGAGGAATGACCAAAAAACAGGTAACTATCATTACGGTTTTGTCCGTTACCGCCCTGATCCTCGGACTGCTCATCAGCCGGCGCATCTGGTTCCGTCTGGACCTGACGAAAAACAAGGCCTATACCATTTCAGCGGTTTCCCGGAACCTTTACACCGAAATCCCCGACCAGGTACGGATAACCTACTATATTTCAGAAAAACTATCCACGATCCATCCCCTGCCCGGGGAAATTGAAGATCTCCTCCGTGAGTATGCTGCCTATTCCCGTGGTAAGATACGGTTTACGACACGGGACCCTGCCAAGGCGGGCCTCGTCCAGGTGGTGGAGCAGCTCGGCATCCAGCCCCAGCAGATACAAACGGTGGAACAGGATCAGGCCAGTGTCGCCACGGTGTATAGCGGCATTGTTATCGAATACCTGGATCAACTTGAGGTGCTGCCTGTGGTGTTTTCCCTGGATACCCTGGAATACGATCTCAGCTCCCGGATCCGCTCCCTGGTGCGGGGAACCGAACGGGAAGCAGGGGTCATAGTGGGGGATTCCTATAAGCAATGGACCACGGATTACCAGTATTTAAACCAGGCCCTGAGCCAATCAGGTTACGCTATTCGCCTTATCAATGGGGGGGATGAAATCCCTGATACCCTCCCGTTCCTGTTCGTCATCGGTGGGACCGAGGACCTGGATGAATGGGCTTTGTACCGTATCGACCGGTACATTCAGGGTGGAGGAAAGGTGCTCTTTGCCCTTGAGGGGGTGTTTGTCAATACCCAGGGCAATCTTGATGCACGGGTCATGACCGATAAGGGGCTGCTCGCCATGGTTTCGTTTTACGGCGCCACGGTAAAGCCTGAGCTGGTGCTGGACAAGGCCGCTCTGACGATTCAATACCAGACCGCAGGGCCTTCCGGGGGCATCCAGATCCGGATGGCCCGATACCCCCATTGGATAGGGATCCTCGAAGAGCAGGGCAATCAAAACCATCCGGTAAGCGCACGGTTTGGTGGACTTGATCTTTTCTGGCCCAGTCCTCTGGAGCTTAATCCCCCGGAAGGGGTGGAAGCAGAACCCCTTTTTACCAGTTCTCCAGAAGCCTGGCTTATGACCAAGGATTTTACTACCAACCCCGATATGAGCTACCTTTTCGAACGGGAAGCGCCGGATACCAAGGGGGTGAAGCTCCTCGGGGCCGCCCTTTCCGGCCAATTCCCCAGTTGGTTTGCAGAGGTGCCTAAGCCGACCAGAGAAGGGGTTACTGAAGAACTGCCCGACCTTCCTGCAGAGACCAAGCCGTCCCGTATCATTGTTATCGGGGATACGGATGTGGCTTCTCAATTCATGCAGTATACCCGTGGACAGCGGAACCTCGATTTTTTGCTCCAGGCCGCAGGCTGGCTCGGTAATGATGATGATATCATCGGTATCAGGAACCACCAAAGCCAGGTTGGACGGCTTGATAAGATTATCGATCCGGGAAAACGGGCCGGGGCCATGGTGTTCTCCCGGATCATCAATGTGGTGTTCGTTCCCTTGGGGGTAATCGTCATAGGCGTGTTCCTCACCTGGAAACGGCGGGTACGGGCTGGCAACGCCAGGAAACAGACTCCAGAAGCATAACACGACAAAGAGGTAGAGTAAAAATGGTTAATAGCAGGACTAAAGTGGAAACCTTTAACGCACAAATCACAAAAAAGATACGGTTCTTGGCAGGACTTGTCGTAGTACTGGCCTTGGTATACACGGGCACGCTGATCTTTGAGCCTGAACGGGTCAATACGCGGAACGCTTCTTTTGTATGGCTCGATGCCAAGTGGCAAGACCAGGCGGACCGTATCGAAATCTCCCAGGCATCACAGGAGAATACTCTAAGCCTGACACGGCAGAACAACACCTGGTTTGTGTCCCGGGACGGCGTTGAATACCCGGCAAAGCAGGCCCGGATCGATGATTTTCTGCGGATTCTGACCACCAGGGGAAGCTACCCGGTTCGCGGAGCAGAAGCTGCTTCCCATGAACGGCTGGGACTTACCGAAAACACCGCTTCCCGGGTCATAATCCGGGGCGGCACTTCCACCTATCCCCTCCTGGACCTCCTCATCGGCAATGAGGACCTGACAGGAAGCGAAATCTACCTCCGCAAAAACAACCAGAATGAGGTACGTTCCGGGCAGAACACCTTTTCCCCCTATATTTCAGGTCCTGTAACCGCATGGCTCAACCTGAGACTGTTCCCAGCAGCAGACCTGGTCGAAGAAGTCCAACGGCTTACCGTGCTTGCCCCGGCAAAGGCGCTTGAGGAAGCTCCGGGCAGCCCCCTCATCCTGGCGCGGCAAGCAGGGGCATGGACCATTGATGGCAACGCGGCGATCAATACCCAGCGGATAGAATCATATATCCGCTCCATCCTGGATGCGGAAGGGGAAGATTTTATCCCCACCCTGAAGCCTGTAGACCCGGTTTTTAATGAAGGGCGGATCGTGCTGGAATTCGGGAATGGGACCACCCGTACCATCAGTCTCGGCCCGTCCCTGGAATCAAACCAGCGGAGCGCCACCGTCTCCGAGGGGGCCTTTGTCTATGCCCTGGCAGAGTGGACCGTAGAGCGTATCTTCAGAGACCGGACTTATTTTGAGCAGCAATAAAGGCCCGGTATTTTTCGGGATCGCTTCTAAAGGCCACGATAGGTAAGCCTTCGTCATCCCAGGCCCGTTTCAATGCCTGGGATGCTTCAAGCATAAGCCGTTCCGTATCAACCAGTCTTCCTGAGCGGGAACTCAGGCCGATACAGAGTTGCGGGATCTCTGGGAAGGCAGAACATTTACCTGCCACGCGCTTATGGAATTCCTGGGATACGGTCAATGCCTGATCCAGATCAATGTTGGGAATAATAACCGAGATTCCCCAGCTTCCTTTTTCAAAGATGAGATCCCGGTGGGTGAAAAACGCAACCGCTTCATCGGCGAGGAGCTTGTATGAGGATTCCTCAAGTGCACCTGTATCCTTGAATTCCATGATAATGAACACCATATCCTGGTCAAAGGAAGCACACTGGTGCAGTTCCGATGCAAGGCGCTCCTTGGTATAGGCTTCCCAGCCTATATTACTGCGGGGAGCATAGAGGCCCCGGGGTTCTTCCGCAGCTTCGTTTTCGTCCAGCGGCTCCAAGACATCTGATAAGTCAAAATCGGTGTGGGTAATGGGGGGAAGGAAGAAGTCTTCATGAAGCTCCTGGGGCAGGTCATCCCTGGTTTCAGTTTCGGCGTTGACTTCAGCCTCAGCCTCCCGGAAAAGATCCTCAGACCGTAGTTCCATAGGGAGTCCTTCCTGGGCTTCTTCTGAAGTTTCCACTAGGGATCGCTCTGGGGCCCGTTTATCGGACAATAGAAATTGCAGTATCAGGGTACAGAAGGCTACACTGAGGGTGATTAAAATCACCAGGAGGGTACGTTTTAATACGAGGATGAACAAGTTAGGGTCAATATAACTAAAGACCGCCCTGATCGATACATTTCGTTGCCCTTCAATGCGGATAGGTTGAAAAAACTGCTCTTTTGAGAGACCGAAACTCGATCTGAACTGGGGAGCATCACCGGTCCAGATAATGGCGATTCCCCGCTCCCGTTCAAAGGCGTATTCCTCATTCGGTCCTGAAATAATAACCCCTTGCAGGGTTTTTGATGTTATTAGCGCATCCTTGATGGTGTCCTGAAATGATTCATTCATAAACCCCAACACCCCTGCTGAGGAAGAAAGATCCACAAGTTCAAAAAATTCCTGTTCCGCATGGTTGCGACGCTCAGTCATCCCAGTATAGAGCCGGATAGCGGCAAAGGCAATGGCCCCTATATACACCACAATACAGACCGAAGCGATGCTTAAAATTACTATAGAAGATACGGTCGGCTTTTTTATCGTCTTGTTCTCCTTCATACTCGTTGTATAACCTCCTCCGATGATGCCCCTTCAAGATATGCGTTAAAAATTGCCTGTTCATTACCAGGGAACGAGAGGAATTCCAGCAAAACGATACGCCCCGGATGGACGAGTTTACAGACCGGAGAAAGTATGGCATCCCCGGCCCGGAGTGAACATGCTGGCAATTCGGTATGTATCGGTATATCCCGCATCAAAGCGCACTGATAAGGATAGAAAGCAAGACCTGAAGGCGAGATCGCTTTAACCTCCCCGGTAATGATAAGCTTATCCTGGGGCCTGGAAAAGAGAAAACCAAAGCCACACCGCGGTTTCACCGGAACGACGCCTCGCAACAGCTCATGGAACCGGTCAACTTCTGCCGGCGTATCCAGGGATTTTGCAATCAGACCGTTCACCCCCAGGTAAAAGGCCTTTGACGCCTCTTCCAGGGGAAAATTATCCCCCTTGAGCAGGATGACCGGGCAGACCGCTTTGGACCGTTCGCTCCGTATGAATTGTAACAGGACCTTCCAATGCCGGGGAAAATCCTGGGCGCTGATGATGATAAGTGCTGGATTCACCTCCTCGAGGTTATCCATGGCCTTGAGTACATACCGATACCGGATGAGATCGAATCCCAAGGCTTTGACATAAAAAGCGAGCGGATTATAGGCATTATCAGAACCAAGTACCAGCAATAGATTCATGTAATCCCCAGGTTTATTCGGTTCCCAGATTCAATACCGAGTAATCCACAATGGTCCATATATCATCCCGACGGCGCAAATAATAGGTATACCGTTTCTTTTCCACGTAATTTCCAATTTGGAACTTTTCCAGGGCCACCACCGTCCCCTCTTCCGCACTATATGAGGTACGTTCAATCAGGAATTCTTTGGGTATGGTGACAATCTCGATAAGTTCACCCTCCACCACCGAACTTTGCAGGTCTGTGCGATAACGGGCTATCATCCGCTGGCGGCCCTCTTCTGATTCGGCCAGCCATTGCCGCTGCCGCACCCCATCCCGGGAGATCATCGCCTCCAGGTCAAGGTAGAGGAAGAATTTTTCCCATTGCCCCTTTTGCCGGGCAGTTAAGAGATAGGCTACCACATCATCAGGGGGCAACTTTTCCCGGACCAGGACCGCGTTGGTTTCCACATCCATGGCCAGGGGAAGCCCGTCAGGACCGGGAATCACCGGGGGCCTGAGATTCAGGGCAAGGCGATTAGATTCCAGGGGAGTAATCCCTGAAGCGCGGTACAATTCAGGGTACATCCTGGCCTGGACGATGAAGGAACCGCTTTGACTCAAATCCGCATAATTCCTGATATCTTCCACAAATGAAAAGGACTCCCCCGGTTCAACGGCAATTTCCCGGAAATAGACCTGTTGCTGCCGGCTTCTCTTCCGTACCAGGTTCTCTGCAAGCTCCACCGTCCGGTTTGTCATGGTCCTGACATCAAAATCAACGGAAAAGGCCCGTTCATCCGCCAGTTTGAAACGGAAGGTGGAAGGGCTATTGTTGGCGATGGTTACCTGGACATAAATGGGATCATGAGCTGCTCCCTGGACATAATAGATCCGTTTATCAAAGTACCGTATACTGAAAGCTATTTCAGCAGAAACAGCCGGGGCCAGAACCCCTCCCAGCAATACAACCGTCAAGATGCTACTATATATATGTTTCATCGTGAAACTCCACTTAAAAAAAAGCTGATATTATAGTATAGTAATCGGTAAACTGTTATGAATACCTTATCTTTTACTCACATTTCCCCGTCGTTTTTATCGGCCATCACCGCTTCCAAGGCGGTGTCCGCCGCGGTGTCGGCTTTTACCCACGGGGCCTTTCCCCTGGAAATTGAAGCCCTGGAAGGCTCCCTCGGAGCAATCCTGTTAGGGCTTTTCCGTAATACCGTTTCCGGCCCGTTCCTGGCGGTGGTTCCGACTGAAACCGAGGCCGCAGACCTTGCTGCAGACCTGGAAACCCTTGGCGTGGGGGTTTGTTTGTTTCCCTGGTGGGGGGCCATGCCCTACCGCGAGATGGCCTCTCTTTCGGCGGTGTTCGGTGAACGAACCAAGGTATTAAGCGACCTTGTTGCAGCCCCCCCCGGTAAAGGCATCGTGATCGCCCCGGAACGGGCCTTCCTCACCCCCCTCCCGCCGCCGGACTATATACAGAAACTCCTCATTAGGGTCAGGCCCGGAGAAACGATAGATACCGCCCCTCTCTCGGAAACGCTGGTACATTATGGCTATACCAGAGTTCCCAAGGTCCAGATGCAGGGCGAATTTGTCCTCCGAGGGGAAGTATTGGACATCCTCATGGGAGGAGATGATGCGGCCTACCGTATCCTCTTTGACTTTGACCGGGTGGCATCGATCAAACGCTTTGATCCCCTGGATCAAAGTGGCCAGGACCAGGTAACAGAACTGGTTATCCGGCCCATCAAGGAAGTGGTCTGGTTCGACGACCGGATTGAAGCCTTAAGCCGGAACCTCGGGGGGTTTGAGGAATTTACCCTCGGTGAAGCCGGCAACTCAGGCCCGGATCACCCTACCGGCCGCAGGGTGCTGGAAGACCTCATAGCTCGGCACATGAGCCCTGGGGAAGAACTCTTCTTTCCCCTGGCCTTTGATGCCCCTGCGTCGCTGACCGATTACCTCGGTACAGAGGGGACGGTCTGTTATATTGACCGGGAACGCCTGGAAAGCGCCGAATCCACCTTGGAACGGGAATATCAAAACCTGTACCTCAAGGCCCGCCGGGAACGGGAGGTGCCAAAACCAGAACGGCTCCTCCTCAATTTCAGCACCCTTTCAAAGCAGGTGCCCCGGCGGATTTCCTTCATGACCATGAAAGGCGGCGGTGAAGACAGGGCAACACGCCTCTCCCTTGTCAGTGATCCCCCCCGGAGTTTCTTCGGTAATATCCACTATTTAAAAGAAGAATTCACCTCCCTACTCAAACAGGGCTGGGAGATCGTCATTGCGGCCCAATCGGATGTGCAGGCCGCCCGGATCCGGGAGGTCTTTAAAGAAGATGAAACCCTGAGTATGGAAGATACCGTGGTACCCCACACGGGCAAATCCTCACTCTCCGTAATCACCGCTCCCCTTGCCTCGGGTTTTGCCCTCCCAGACCTCAAATTCATGGTGGTCCAGGAAAACGAGATCTTCGGCAGACGGAAGCGCCCGCCCAAGTCGTTGAAAACGGTACGGAGTGCCACTATCGACACCTTCGTGGAACTCAATCCCGGAGACTATGTGGTCCACGTGAATTACGGCATCGGCCTGTTCAAGGGAATTGAGCGGATCCGGGCGGTGGGACACGAGCGGGATTACATTAAACTGGAATACGTCGGCGGGGAAGTGGTCTTTGTCCCCATCGAACAGGTCAACCTGGTGCAGCGCTACATCGGGAACCAGGGCGCTCCCCCGCGGCTTGATAAGCTGGGATCCAAGAGCTGGGAAAACCGGAAAGGCAGGGTCAAGAAGTCGGTGGAGGATATCGCGGAAAAGCTCATCGCCCTCTATTCCAAACGCAAAGCCGCCCCGGGCTTTGCCTTTCCGCCGGACAGTGAATGGCAGCCTATGTTCGAGGCGAGTTTTCCCTTTGAAGAAACCGAGGATCAGCTCCGCTGCGTTGAGGAGATCAAGATGGATATGGAAAGTCCCCATCCCATGGACCGCCTGATCTGTGGGGATGTGGGGTACGGCAAGACCGAAGTGGCGGTTCGGGCCTGCTTTAAGGCCATCATGGGGGGGAAACAGGTGGCTTTCCTCGCTCCCACCACCATCCTGGCAGAACAGCACTTCGAGAACTTCCTGGAACGGTTCTCCCAGTTTCCCGTGCGGATCGCCATGCTCTCCCGTTTTGTGGAAAAAGCCGCCCAGCGGAAGACGCTGGAAGGGGTCAAGAAGGGTGCAATCGACCTCCTCGTGGGAACCCACCGGATCATCCAGAAAGATGTGAGTTTTAAAAACCTGGGCCTCATGGTCATCGACGAGGAACAGCGTTTCGGGGTAAAAGACAAGGAACGGCTCAAGGAACTGAAGACCAACGTGGACTGCCTCATCCTCTCCGCCACTCCCATTCCCCGGACCCTCCACATGAGTCTCCTCAAAATCCGGGACATGAGCCTCCTCACCACCCCGCCCCAGAACCGGCATCCCATTGAAACCAGCATCGAGGAGTTTAACGAGGACCGGCTTGCCACAGCCATACGCCGAGAAGTGGAACGAGGTGGCCAGGTCTTCTTCCTCCATAACCGGGTGGAGAGCCTCATCGAGACCAGGCTGAAAATCGAACACCTGGTACCGGAGATGTTGGTAGAAACCGCCCACGGCCAGATGGACGCTCAGGACCTTGAGGATGTGATGCACCGTTTCATCCACGGAGGCTTTCATATCCTCGTGTCTACCACTATCATCGAAAACGGCATCGACATTCCCAACGTGAATACCATCATCATTGATCGGGCAGATATGTACGGCGTCTCTCAGCTCTACCAGCTCCGGGGCCGGGTGGGCCGCTCCGACCGGGTGGCCTACGCCTATCTTTTCTACCCCCAGGACAAAGTGCTTTCGGAAGTGGCCATGAAGCGGCTCCAGGTAATTTCCGACTTTACCGAATTAGGCTCAGGCTTTAAGATCGCCATGAAGGACATGGAAATCCGGGGTGCCGGGAACCTCCTGGGCCGGGAGCAGTCCGGGGACATCTACTCAGTGGGCTTTGATCTCTACCTCCGGCTCTTGGACGAGGCGGTGCGACGGCTGGAGAACGCCCATTACGAGGCTGAAACCGAGACCCTCCTGGAACTGGAGTATTCTGGGTTCATCCCTGACACCTACATTGACTCGGCCCAGGAAAAGATGGAAGTCTACAAGAAGATCGCCGCTGTGCGAGACAAGGATGAGCTGGAACGGGTCTATGCGGAACTGCTGGACCGCTTCGGTCCCCTCCCTGACGAGGCCGCCTCCCTTCTGGCCCTGGCGGAGATCCGCATCATCTGCCGGGAACTCGCGGTTTTCTCCCTGAAAGAACGGGATGGCCTGGTACGGGTCGAGTTTGGGAAGGTCTCCAAGGTGAAGATCGACCGCCTGGTCAGGCTCATGCAGGAATCAAGCGGCATGGTGAAGCTGGACCCCAAGGCGCCCCAAGTACTCATCCTGGCAACAGGAAGCATCGGGCTGAAGGAGAAGAGCGAGTTTATCCGGGAGAAGCTGGCGGCCTTGGTGGGATAGGGGTATCGGAGGTGATCTACAAAGTATGCTGCGATGCAGAAGAATTCAACCACATTGCGTCACGAACTTTTGATAAGAACGTTGGTGTGGTTCGTGGTTATAATTTCTTAAACATACTTTTTGGATCACCATCCCCTTTCTGATCATGATCTACACGGTATGCCGATGAATTTTTATTTTTTTATTTTTTTTCGTATTTCTATAGACAAACAAAAATAAATGTGCTAT
>JAITQK010000119.1 GCA_031288975.1 Treponema sp.
ACTAATCCTTCTTTGAGATCCTTTTTGTCAATAGACATAATCGGGGTAAAGGGCTAGTATTCGGATGGGAACTATAGCACGAAGGAAATGATACCGGTAAACCACGAAATCCTGAAATGGGCACGGGAACCCATTGGTATGTCTGCATTTGAGGTTGCCGTTTAAATTAGGTACCTCTGTTTATAGTCTAGCACACAAGTTACTCCCGCCACAACCACACCAATTCCAATCCTCTTTAGAGTAGGTTCCGCTTCATCACGATGGGCGCAGGACTTCCACAATAGCTGCAATACACGCTGGAGGTGTTTTCCGCTTTTTTGAAGATTAAGCCTTTGGTATTGACGTGGTATCCGTGGCGTTGTACCAGGGGCCGGCCGCATTGGGGACAAGGGGTGTCGTTTGCCTCACCTTGAAGATTGCCGGTATACACATAGGATAAGGTGTTCCGTGCCCGCCGGGCAATTGACCTGAGCCGGGATGCGTCTGTGGGAGGTGCGTTCCATTGATAGGCAGGATGATACGCCGAAAGATGCCAGGGTATATCCTTTGAAAGTCCCACAAGAAACGCTATGCACCTATCAATTTCCCCGTCACTGTCGTTAAGTTCCGGTACCACGAGGGTGGTAAGTTCCAGGTGTACTCCCATTTCCCAAGCTGTTTTAATGAAGGTAAGTACGGTGGAAAGGTCCCCGCCGAGGACGCGGCGATAGGTATCCTCGGAGAAACATTTTAAATCAACATTGACCGCGTCGGTGAGGCTCAGAACCGCTTGTGCTGCTTCTATCTGTATGCAACCGTTGCTGACCAGTACATTCGTGAGTCCTGACTCATGGGCACGGGCCATGCAGTCCAGGAGGTATTCGGTGTGGACCAGCGGCTCCGAGTAGGTATAGGCGATCTGAGGGGACGCCTCTGCTTGAGCCGTGGCAATAAGGTCTGCAGGAGCACAATACTGGCCTGGAACATCGGTACGCTGGGAAATGTGCCAGTTCTGGCAGAACGGACAGTGGAGATTACAGCCTGCGAATCCCAGAGATAAAATAGAGGAACCGGGGTTAAAATGGTAGAGGGGCTTTTTTTCAATGGGGTCCACGGCTAGGGCGGTGATAAATGCGTAATAGGGCAGGTTCCCCATCCCGCCCCGGTTTCCCCTGACCCCGCAACGGCCAAGCTCTCCATCGGGAAGCCGGCAACATCGGGGACAGAGCCGGCATTGTATCACCCCTTGGGGCTGCGAAGGGGAACCTCTCGGTAGACAGTCAAAATACCTTCCCACAGGAAGGTTTTGGCTGGGGGTCTGCATGGTTACGTTTCTATTAAGAAACGGCTGCCTAAATCCCGTGATTTATTGATCAACGTGATCGGATCATTAACCTCAAAGGGTTCCAGAATTACCCCATGGGCACCTTTGCGGATCCAAAGGCGTATCAAAGGCGCTGCTTCTCCTGTTTCGGTAACCGCCGAATGTACTTCCTCTGCGTAGAGCACATCATCAACTTTGAATTCCATCACCGTAGGACTTTCTCCCAGGGGATCATACACTAGAATGAGTTTGTGTTTTTCCGAAGGGTGTTGCCGGGGATACCCGGTAAAAGGCACCCCATTTTTTGGGGAACTCCCCGGATATTTGATGATTTTATTAAGGGGTAATGATTCAAGATAACTGACGGTGTCCATAAAAATCTCCTCTTTCCGCTACGTGCGATCCAGCTCGGCAATCAATATCCCCAGATCCGGGGGAATATGCAACGGCTCCCCAGCAGCGCACTGGGCGGATGCCGTATCTTTAAGGCCGTTGCCGGTTACCAGGGATACCACCACCGCCTCTGCCGGGATCAAGTGCTGTTCCACCGCCTTCTTAATCCCCGCTGTACCGGTTACCCCAGCAGGTTCCCCAAAGACACCGCTCGTGGCCCCGAGGAGCCTCATGGCCGTGAGGATTTCATCGTCAGAAACCGTAATCGTCAGCCCCTGGGATTCCCGGATGGCTCTGAGGGCCTTTTCCCCGTTCCGAGGCACCCCCACAGCAATACTGTCGGCAAGAGTGTTTTCTTCCATAGGTTCCAAAGGCCGGTTCGTCTCAATGGCCCGGTTAATGGGACAGCAACCCTTGGCCTGGACGCTGATGAGCCGGGGCAGTGCGTCAATAAGACCGATGGCGTAGAGGTCCTTGAAACCCTTCCACACTCCGGCAATGGTACAGCCATCTCCCACAGAGACCGCCACATAATCCGGGGCCTTGAAGCCCAGTTGTTCGGCGATTTCCAGGGATACGGTCTTCTTCCCCTCCGAAAGGTAGGGATTGATGGCGGCGTTACGGTTATACCACCCCCATTTTTCAATGGCCTCGGCGGAGAGCCGAAAGGTATCCTCATAATTACCCTTGACGCTGATAACATGGGCACCGAAGATCATGAGCTGGGCAACCTTGCCCTTGGGCGCCCGCTCAGGCACGAAGATGAAGGACTCAAGCCCCATGGCCGCGGCATTCCCTGCGAGGGAAGATGCGGCGTTCCCCGTGGAGGAGCAGGCCACGGTGTGCATCCCCGCGTGGGCCGCTCTGACCACGGCGATTGCAGAGGCCCGGTCCTTCAAGCTCCCCGTTGGGTTAAGGCCATCGTCTTTTATATAGAGCTTTTTAAGCCCCAGATGTTCCCCCAGTTTTTCAGCTCTGTAGAGAGGGGACCCGCCGATCCGCAGGGGCGTGAGCCGGCTGCCCTCCTCTATCGGGAGGAGTTCCAGATAGCGCCACATAGAAAAATCTTTCCGCGCTGCCAGTGTTTCCCGGTTCAGCCGAGACTTGATGTACCCATAGTCATATTGTATATCAAGCACACCACCGCATTGCTTACACGTGTAAGTAGTATCACCAGCTTCGTATTGTACCCCACAGTTGATACACACCGCTCCAATAACATTTCTCATCCTACCACCTCTCGGATAGTAAATAGCAGCAGAAGCATGCACACAGCTTCTCGCTCTCTTCTATACATTAAACTCGGTTATTAACGCGTCGATGGCATCAGCCTGTTTTTGTACTCCCAGGAAAGATTTTTCCTGATGGTACCACTGGTCATCCAGTTCTTCCATGCTGCGTCCCTGCTGTTCAACCCAGGTGTAATACTTGAGGTTGTGCACCCGTTTGCGTTCGGGATAGGTGAGTTCCAGCATGTTGTCCGTGCTTTCACCCTTGAGGCTTGCCGCAAAGTCCGCCGCCGCGTCGATGAACCGGTATTCCCCCAGTTCGGCGCTGAGTTCGGTGAGCCGGGAACGGTACATCTCCACCGAGTCGGTGAGTACCGTGGCAACCACGTCCTTTCCGGTAAGATCGTAGTATTTGGCAAATTTGATGGCGCAGAGCACGTTCGATATACCAGAGATACCCATGTAGGCAAGCACCGCAACCTGTTCCGGGGCAAGTCCCGCTTCCTTTACCAAATATTCCTTCCCTGCTTCTTCGTTGAAGAGCCGTAACAGCGCCATGGAGTCATGGTCGTCAATGGCAATGGCCATATCGGTGTTCTTGACGTTGTGTACCCAGGGGATGTGTTTGTCCCCGATACCTTCAATTCGATGGCTGCCAAAGCCGTTGTTGAGGATCGTAGGGCATTGCAGGGCCTCTCCCACGGCGATCCTGCTGTAGGGGTAGCGCTGTTTGAGGTAATCGCCGCTTGCCAGGGTTCCTGCAGAGCCGGAGGTCAAGCAGACCCCTGCGAAGTTACCCTCCTTGCCTTTGATGCTTTCAAAGGCTTCGACAATAGCGCTACCGGTAACCGTATAGTGCCAGAGGTAATTCCCCATTTCCTCAAACTGATTGAAAATGAGGACATCCTTCCGGGTGGCCCGCAGTTCGTGGGTCTTGTCAAATATCTCTTTCACATTGGATTCGGTCCCCGGGGTGGCGATAATTTCACCGGCAATGGTGGAGAGCCACTGGAAGCGCTCCCGGCTCATGCCCTCAGGGAGAATGGCCACCGAATCGACTGCCAAGAGCTTGGAGTTGAAGGCTCCCCCTCGGCAGTAATTCCCCGTGGAGGGCCAGACCGCCTTCTGCGTGGTTGCGTCGAACTGCCCGGTAACGAGCCGGGGCACGAGGCAGCCGAAGGCGGCCCCCACCTTGTGACAACCAGTGGGAAAGAACTTTCCCACCATACAGATGATCCGGGCTTCCACACCGGTAAGCTCTGAAGGAAGCTCGATGTAGTTGGGCGCTCCGTAGAGGCCGCCGGAATCTTTCCCTTCGTTTTTCCAGGTTATTCTGAACAGATTCAGTGGATCCACATCCCACAGACCGGTATGTTTCAGCCGGGCCTTTATCTGTTCCGGGACCAGCCCGGGATCCCGCATCTGGGCAAAGGTGGGAATGATAAGCCCTTTTTCCTTTGCTTTTTTGATGTTCTTTGCAAGAACCGCTTTGTTAATGGTTAAATCAATCATGAATCTGTTCCTTAATAGAAAAAAAATAGAAAAAATAGAAAAACGAAGGGAAGTCTATGCTTTCCACTTCGCTAAGTTGAGTTCCTTCATCTTTTTGGCCACAATGGTGGTACAGGCAAGATCGCCGGTAACATTCAGCGCCGTCCGTCCCATGTCCAGGAGTGCGTCAATGCCCAGGATCATGGCGTAAGCACCTGCAACTGCACTTCCTGCAGTAACCGGCAGGCCAACCGAATCGAGTACCAGCAGGAGCATGATGGCGCCTGCCCCGGGAACACCAGCAGTACCAATTGAAGCCAGGGTTGCGGTAACCACAATAATCCCCATCTGCACAAAGCTAAAGCCATGTCCCCATACCGAAAGGGCGATAAAGGTGGCGCATACCCCCTGATAGATGGCTGTTCCGTCCATGTTGATAGTTGCACCCAGGGGCAGGGAGAAGGCGTAAATATCCTTGGGAACCCCGAGATTTTCCGCTGCTTCCATGCTCACCGGCAGGGTTCCATTGGAACTTCTCGTTACAAAGGCGGTAATAAAGGGATCCTTGGCATCTTTAAAATACCGTTTGATGTTCAATCCGCCATACACTTTAATCAAGCCCCCATAGACCACGATAATATGGATCGCGTACCCGATAAAACAAGCTGCCGTTACGATACCCAGGGAACCGACCACCTTGGGGCCATTGGTGGCAAAGACCACCGACACCAGGGCCAGCACCCCAATGGGCGCGTACTGCATGATCCCCTTGATGATCAACATCATCACTTCTGCGGTCCCGTCAAAGATCGTAAACAAGGTTTCGCCAGCGTTCTTGAGCCGTTTGTCAGAAGAAACCCGCAAATAGGAAATCCCGATACCGAAGATCAGGGACACGAAAATCACGGCGAGAATCGTCTCGTTGACCACGACTTGGGCGATGCTGGTGGGAATAATATTGAGCAGCGTCTGGGTCAATGAGGGGGCAGCGGCTTCCTTTCCCGCAGCTTCGGCCAAGCCGGCCAGTTCCGCAGAAGGCTGAAAAACAGCGCCCATCAGGAGGCCGATAAGCACGGCAACCGCAGAGGTGAGGAGGTAAAACAGGATAACCCTGATACCGACTCTGCCGAGATTGGCAGGGCTGACCGAAGAGGCCCCTACGATAAGGGTCGAGAGGATGATCGGCATCATGATCATCTTGAGGAGCCTGACAAAGAGGTCTCCCAAGGGTGCTATCCAGAGTATCTTCTCCTTGAACAGGAGTCCCAGGATTATACCAAGTACGAGACCAATAAGGATCCGGTACAGCAAATTGAACTCAAAGTACCAGCTATACCAGTGCTTCCGAGCCGCTTCTTTGTTCTGTTTACCTTTTTTTTCCATTTAAAACACTCCTATACCATCAAAATATATGCTTCCTCCTGAATATCAGGAGCGAAAAGCCGGTTCTATTCTGCAGCGCAGCCTAATACCCCGTAGGGGGTCAGTTTTTCAGGAGCGGTCAGCTCAATTAAACGCCGTGCGGTCAGCAAACCCGGATCAAGCAGCGGCAGGCCGCCCTTTGAGGGGGTTACTGCCAGGGGCAGTTCAGTACACCCCAGGATAAGCGCCTCAGCCCCTCGTCCAGCCAGGGCGGTGATGGCCTCTTGCAGGATGGTTTTTGCCTGGACCCTTACCGGCGCGGAATGGGCTTTGATCCCGAAGGTTTCGTTATAGATAGCCGCATGAATGGCTTCCTGCCCTGCCGCAGTAGGTTCCATCAGCGTAAACCCCTCCTCCTTCCTAAAATACTCGTGGTACACGCCACTTGTATAGGTCCCCTTGCTCGCCAAAAGCCCAATACGGTGGACCTGCAAGCGCGTTTTAACATAAACGGCGCAGGTTTCAAGCATATTAACGATAGTAAGACCCTCAAACTGCTCAACCATAGTGCGGAAGGGCGTAAAAATACGTCCCGCATGGGCGGTATTACAGGCCACACTGACATACCGTGCCCCTGCATCATAGAGCATCTTCGCACAGGTCACCATCCCATAAGCCGGATTGTCTTTTTCATCTCCCAGCAAAAACGCGGTACGGTCAGGGATCAACGAAGGGCAGGAGACTAAGAGGCTGTTAATATGATCCTGGTCTTTAACCGCACGTGTATTATTACATATATTCCGCAGGAAATCAAGCCCCGCATAAGGCCCAACTCCGCCGATAATACCAATGATCCCTTCCATTGCTAAACGCTCCTCTCTATCTTTACACAAACCTCCCCAGGACCGGGCTACTGCCGGTCTCAGAAGAAGCGCGTCAAGTACGTCGAAAGCCAGGGCACATACGTTACCAGGATAACCACCACAATCTGGATGAAGAGAAAAGGGAACACATAGCGGCAAATATCCACAAAGGGTTTCTCGAAACGGTAGGCCGCGAGGAAGAGGTTCATCCCCACTGGGGGGGTCATGAAGCCTACTTCTAGGTTGGTGATGAAGATAATCCCCAGATGGACCGGATCGATCCCATAGGCCACACCCAGTGGCGCCACCAGGGGCAGCACGATAAGGATGGCGGAAAAAATGTCCATGAGGCAGCCCACCACCAGGAGCGCCAGATTGAGGATCAACAGGAAGAGGTATTTTGAGTGAATGGCGCTTTGCATCCACCGGACCAGGTTCTCCGGCACCTGGGTGTCTACGATGTAGTAGGAGAGGGCTTGGGACAGGGCCAGGATGGAAAGGACCCCTCCGATGATAGGAATAGCCTTGCGGAACACCTGGGGCACAGCAACCAGCTTGATATCCCGGTGGATAAAGACCTCCACAATAAATAGGTATATCACTGCCACGGCGCCAATTTCGATGAGGGAAAGCAGCCCGGAAAAATAACCTGCAATGAGGAAAACCGGCAGCAGGATTTCAAATACCGACTGTTTTAATGCAGAAAGGGCTGTTTTGGGGTCAAAGGGCTTAACCGGTATCTTTATTTTGATTGATATGATGATGCCGAAAATAATCACCGCCAATATCAGGAGTAACCCGGGGAAAATGCCCCCCATGAACATGTGGATGATATTGGTCTGGGTCTTTGCCCCTACCAGGATGAGGGGGAGACTTGGGGGGAAGAGCAACCCGATGCTCCCTACAGAGGTTAAAAGCCCGATGGAAAAGCGTTCCGGGTAGTGGACATGCTCAGTCAGAATGGTGTAGAGGATACCCCCCAGGGCGAGGATAGTAACCCCCGACGCCCCGGTAAAGGAGGTAAAAAACGCACAGATCACCACGGTGGCAATGATCATACCCCCGGGAAGCCAACTGAAGAAGCTCCTGAAGGTATGGACCAGCCGTTCCCCGGCCTTGCTTTCAGAGAGGAAAAACCCCGCCAGGGTAAAGAGGGGAATAGCGATGAAGCTGTTCTGGGTCAGCCCGGTGTAGATCTGATTCGCCACCACGTCGATTTCCCCCCCTGAAGCCAGGAGTAGAAGGAGGGCCATGCCGCCCATGATGACAAAGAGGGGGGTCCCTGCCAGAGCCGCAAGGAGGAGGAGGACGACTGCTGGTACTTTTACATAATTGGCCAGGGTAACAAGGGCATCGGTGAGGGCATACACCACATCGGGAACATCGAACCCCCAGATCAATTTTGCGACCGCCGGCAGGGAACAGGCCGTACCCAGCACCAGGGCCAGAACCGGCAGACACCGGGCCGCTCCCCGTACGGGGGTCATACGGGCGAAACGAAAGGCGATGATGCCGTAGCCAATGGGGATGACCAGGGCGAAGACCTGATCCGGGATAAACCCGATCATCTGCCAGGGTGAGAGCGCGATGGACACAAAGGCGGCCCCGCACCAGGCGATGATGGTAACCACAAAGGCGGATAACAGGTTGGTAGCAATCAACAGCGGGGTTTTGAATCGATCTTTGAGATAATACTGGGCCAGGGCTATGGAAAGATGCTCCCCATTCCTCGTGGTGATCATGCCGGATAAGAGGCCGAGGGCCAGCAGACAATGAACCATAAGCACTGCAGAAGCAGGTACCCCGGTTTTGAAACAGATCCGGGCCACTGTTTCCGCAAAGGGGAGCAGGGCAAGACACCCTAAACAGAGATAACACATCCCATCTTCAATGGTCCAAAGGATCGATTGTTTTTTATTCCCCCCCATCAACATTACCGCCCGTTCCGATAGTTCCCCAGGAGGGTTTGAATCTTTTCGTATAATTCCTTGTCAAAGATTTTTCCTAAAAGGCGTGGCATGGCCTGTTCCACATCAGCGTACCATAACTGGGTCTGTTCAGGGCTTATCGAATTGATAATAAGTCCGTAGTTTAACATAGTTGCTATGGCATCGGCTTCGAGTTTCAGAATAGAAGTATTCATATCTTTAGAAAGCTGCTCCCCAAGTTCAAGCAGCTTGGCTTTATATTGATCCGGGATGGCCCGCCAGCCCCGCTGGTTTATAAGGATACTTCCCATCATAGGGGCAAGATTGATAGTGGTCATATTCTTGGCTACCCCAAAGAACTGAAAGCCGCCGGCCGCCAATGGGCTTTGGTACACCGCATCGATCATACCGCTGGTCAGGCTGATGAGCACATCGTTGAGTTCTACCGGAACCATTTGGTATCCCATGGTTTTGAAGGTCTGCATCAATTCAGGCTGATCAGAAGCGGTCCCCACTTTTTGCTTTTTTAAGTCTGCAGGAACAAAAACCCGGTCTCGGGAAAAGAATTTGACCCAGCCGGCTACCGCCCAGGCCAGAGGTTGAAACTTCTGGTCGATAAGCTCCTGTTCTAGTTCCGTTTTCAGTTCCTTCAGGACCAGATTCAATTCGGCATCAGTCCTGATAAGGAAGGGAGAGCTTACCGTCATGATTTTAGGGGAAATGGTGCTCATGCCAATGGAACTGAAAACAGCAGCCTGTATCTGATTTTGTTTTAATTTTCTCAGCACATCCTGTTCGCTTCCTGCGACCCCATTATGGTATATCTTGAGTTCCACCTCACCATTGGTCACCGTGGTCCAGTCACGGGCCAGCTTGTTTAACGCCATGCCCCAGGGGGTGTTTTCTGGAACCACGGACGCCAGTTTAATAGTAACTACCTTTTTTTGGGCAAAGACCGGACCAGCCAGCACGACCAACAGACTTATACATACGACCAGCCTGAAGTTTTGTTTCATATTATTGCTCCTTACGGTATACATAGGTTACTCCTCCTCTCCTTCCTCATCACCCCAATCACCAGGATCCAAATCAAAAAAATAATTTGAAGCCATATCCAGCAGGTATCGGGCTTTACGCTGGGCCAGGATATTGACCAGCCGGTTTGCGGGATCCGCCTCCACATCCAGGGCCACCGCAGTTTCCAGATATGTTTTAAAGGTATCATAATCCTGGGCGGGAATACAGACCGCCTCGGCATAGGATACATAGGGACTGGCCAGACGACCCTGTGATTTTTTTAGTGCCAGGTTAAAGTGGGTATCTACCTTGGATTTATCCCCCCCTAAGCTCGGCGGCAGGGCAGCATAGAATAACAGGTAAAATTCATCAATGGCGCCGTTGTTGAAGTCCGGGTCCAGCTCGTAGGCCCGGTGTATGAAGGCGGTAACTTCCGGGAGCCGCACCCCCTGATCCATATCAAAGGGGTTGAGGGAATAGGCGGAAAGCACCCCTGCGGTGATCCAATAGAGGGAGGGCACATCCTCTTTTTTCATTTTGGCCAGGTAAGCATTCTGGTTTCCCTCCTGGTAGGCAGTACTGAAACCAGGGTATTTCCGGTCCAGCCCCGCAGTGAGGATGTCCGCTCCTCGGAGGTAGAGCTTTTTTGCCCGTTCAAGGGCCGGTTCCCGTTCGGCAAAGCGGCTTGGGGGCAGCCGCTGGGCCGGTCCCTGGATAAAGGCATTGGCGTACATAATAAAGAGGGAACCGGTGGTGATGATGAGTCCCTGATGACGGGGCTGTTGGGATAACAGGGCCTCGTACATCTTGATGGCAAAGGGCATGGCATCCCCCACCAGTTCAGGGTCCGCATCTCCGGTGAAAACCTCACTGCTCCCCGATCCGGTGAGGGCATCAGCCACCGCTTTAGTAGCCATCTGATTAATTGAACAAGAACTGATGAGTATCATACTCAGTAACAATAAAACACTCTGCACTTTCATGGTTTGTATCACTCCTTTTTCTCCAATATACCTGATCCATACCTCTTCAACAAGACTTGAATAGGAAGTGGTCTCTCCTATGCCCCGCCACTCGTTCCGCAGTGAATAGCTATATCTTTTTCAATTTCCTGTTTTGGACACACCGTATAAATAGCTCCATACAGACCCGGGCGTCATCTTCAGCACGGTGGGCGTCGAAAGTCACGATGTTGAAAAACGCGGCCAATTCCTGGAGCTTGTACTTGCTGCGGCCAGGAAAAACCTCTTTGGCATAGATAAGGGTATTAACCACCGGATTCGGTAAGACCGGAAAGGGGGCAGCCCACCGGTTTCCGGTTTTCCCCGCCTCATCGTCAATATCCTCCAAAAGCCCCCGCTGCTCTTCCTGTTTTTGGGAGGCCACAAAACGGTCTTTGAGCTGTTCATTGATAAAACCGCAGTCAAAAGGGGCGTTATGGGCAACCAGCACCGTATCTTTGATAAATCGAATGAAATCAGGAAACACCTCATCCAGGGAGGGTTGGTCCCGAAGCATCTCGTCGGTAATGTTATTCACCCTGCCGGCCTCCTCTGGCATGGGGATACCAGGATTGATAAGGGTCGAAAAACGGGCCACAAGTCCCTGTTTATCGAATTTCACCGCTCCAATCTCAACGATACGGTCTTTTTTTGCATCCAAGCCTGTGGTTTCCAGGTCAAAAGCCACAAAAACCCCAGAATCAAGGACGATTTCATCATACGTACCCATCAAAGTATCCCGCTCAGGCGCCGATGACCTGACGGATGTCCTTTTTAATACCCTCAAGTTTCTGCGCTGCCTCAGCCTTGGCCGCAGCAAGCCCTCCGGGTCCAACTTCGCAGCAGCAACTGGCGTAAAACTTGATCTTAGGTTCGGTACCGCTGGGCCGAGCGCTTACCACGGTTCCATCCTTGAGGTAGAACTGGAGCACATCACTTTTGGGGAGGTCCACCGGATCCCGGCGGGCGGGATTTTTCGGCTCCTTCCACACCGATTCGAGGAGGTCCCGGACCTTTTCAACCTCAATGCCCCCTAAGACCGCCGGGGGCTTTTGCCGGTAGGCATCCATGATAGACTGCATGATGGCCGGACCTTCCGGGCCTTGGAAGTACTTGGATATCCCCAGCTCCTGCCAATACCCGTTGGCCTTGTAGAGTTCATCAAGCCGGTCGAGGAGGCTCTTCCCCTGACTCCGCCAGTACAGGGTCATCTCCGCAGTCATGGCCGCTGCGGAAACCCCGTCCTTATCCCGAACCTCCGGCTCCACCAGGTACCCGTAGCTCTCTTCGGTACCGTAGACCACGGTGGGCTTCCCGGCGGCTTCGCTCTTCCGCCATATATCGGCTATCCATTTGAAACCGGTCAGACATTCAATACATTCGGCTCCATAGGACGCAGCCACCCGCTGCTGCATACCGGTGGTAACGATGGAATTCACCATCGCCGCCGTCGCAGGCATGGTGCCCGTTTCCTTGAGGGAGCGGAAGATATAATCCGCCAGGAGGGTGCCAAGCTGGTTACCGGTCAGCAAGGTGAATTCGCCCCCCTTGCCCGCAGGTACAGCAATACCTAGCCGGTCCGCGTCGGGGTCAGTGGCCATAACCACATCGGCACCTACCTGTTTCCCCAGGGCAAGGGCCAATTCCAGGGCGGCAGCTTCCTCGGGGTTGGGGAAGGACACCGTGGGGAAATCCCCATTACCCTCCCGTTGCTCCGGCACGGTGATGACCTCAAGGCCCAGGCTTCCCAGGACCGCTTCCACATGCATGGCTCCGGTACCGTGCAGAGGGGTATACACGATCTTAACTTCTCCGGCCTTGGCTTTGATCAAATCCGGCCGGAACAACCGGCTCCGCACCATGGCCTGATAGGGTTCATCAATTTCCTTATCAATGATCTTGAGGAGTCCCTGGGCAAGGGCAGCTTCCCGGTCCATTTCCCTGATAGTCGTAACCGCGTTGACCTCGTCGATGATGCCCGTGTCATGGGGGGGAATAACCTGGGAACCGTCGTTCCAGTACGCCTTGTATCCGTTATACTGGGCGGGATTATGGCTGGCAGTAACCACAATCCCTGTATCGCAACCCAGGCGGCGGATGGCAAAGGAAAGCTCTGGAGTAGGCCGCAGCCCGGAGAAGAGATAGGTCTTGATGCCGTTGGCAGCCAGTATCAGGGCAGCGGCTTCCGCAAATTCAGCGGAATAATGGCGGCTGTCGTAGGCTATCACCCCCTGGAGGCTCTTTGCTGCGGCTTTATCAGGGAACGCCTTGATGAGATAGGTGGCCAAACCCTGGGTGGCGCGCTTCACCACCAGGGTGTTCATGCGGTTGTACCCGCCGCCGATAACCCCTCGCAATCCGCCGGTCCCAAATTCGAGGTTCCGGTAGAACCGGTCCTCCAGCTCCTTCCAGTCCTCTGCAGCCAAGAGCTTTTCAATCTCAGCCCTGAAATATACATCCTTTTCTTTACTTATATAATCCTTCGCCTGGGCGATAACCTGCTCCATGGATTCCTCCAAATTGTAATATGCATCAGTATAACAAGTCGCTCCATCTTATACAAGGTTCTCGGATACGACCGAAACCATGAATAGCACAAATAAATACCCTTCTTCACTCAACCGTAACGCTTTTGGCGAGATTCCGGGGCTTATCAGGATCATTTCCCCGCTGCACCGCGCAATAGTAGGCGAAAAGCTGGGCTGGGATGATCGACAACAGGGGCGACAGACTATCCTCGGTCTTGGGAATCGTGAAGACCTCATCTGCTATCGAGGCAAAGGCCCCCTCCCCTTCCCAGGTGATGACCAGAGACGCCGCGCCCCGGGCAGTCACTTCCCGGATGTTGGAGGCGATCTTATCAAACAACGTCTCCTGGGTGGCAATGGCAACTACCAGGGTGTTCTCATCCACCAGGGCAATCGGCCCGTGTTTTAATTCCCCGGCGGCAAAGGCTTCCGAATGGGTGTAGCTTATCTCCTTAAGCTTGAGGGCGCTTTCCAGACTCACTGCGTAATCAAACTGCCTCCCCATGAAAAAGACCTTGTTCTTGTTAAACTGCCGGGAGGCGAAACGCTGAATCAGGTCCTTTTTGCCGAGCACTCCTTCCACCTGAATGGGGATGCAGGTCAAGGCGACAAGGTAGCGGTGGTACTCCTCGTCGGCGAGGTGCGAGCGAAGCCTGCCCAGTTTGAGGGCCAGGAGATAGATGCACATAAGCTGGGTGGTAAAGGCCTTGGTAGAAGCCACGGCAATTTCAGGTCCTGCCCACGTGTAAAGCACCAGGTCCGCCTCTCGTGACAAGGTTGAGCCGACCACATTGGTAATGGCCAGGATACGCATCCCCCC
>JAITQK010000145.1 GCA_031288975.1 Treponema sp.
TCCAGTGAGTTTGCCATTATCAAGGAATGTATAAAAGAACTCAGAAACACCCGTTACGGAGCACTGGAATCCATCGCCAATATCGTCCTCCAGGCTGATATTATCGCGGCGGTGTTTCCCCTGGTCCATGAGTTTCAGCGCCAATGCAACCAGCAGAAGCGGGAGACCGGGATTTTAACCTTCAATGATATAAGCCATCTGGCAGTGGATGCATTGGCCCAACACCCTGATATTCGGCAGGTTTATAAAGATGAAATTAGGGCCATCATGATCGATGAATTCCAGGACAATAACGGCCTTCAACGGGATCTGATTTTTCTCCTTGCCGAGGAGCCGGACCGGAAGGCCCTGGGGGTCCCAAGCCCAGCGGAACTCTGCCCGGACAAGCTCTTCTTTGTAGGGGACGAGAAACAGTCCATCTACCGGTTCCGGGGTGCCGATGTATCGGTGTTCCGCAGCCTCGCTGAGACCCTGCCAGCCCATTCCGGCGGAGCTACCTTAAGCTTGATCCACAATTACCGGTCCAAGCCCATCCTCATCGCGGCCTTTAACCGGATCTTCGGCGGTATTCCCCTGGCCGGTCCCGGAGTATTCCCGCTGGTGGAAGAAAATACCGCAGATTTTGAGGCCCGCTATGCTCCGGTTCATTCCTCCCGCTCAATCGATCCCCAAGACCTGGCAAAACCGCCGGTTCATTTTTGTTTTCTTGATAAAGGCCACGTGCCCCAAGATGATCCCCAGTGGCGTTCTTCTGATGATATTGAGGCGGCTTTCATCGCCGGGAAGATCCGGGAAATGGTCAATGGGAAATACCTTGTGCAGGATCGGGACAACAGGGGCTTCATCCAGCGGGCCTGTACGTATAGCGATTTCGCGGTGCTACAGCGTTCCTATTCCCATCAACAAGCTTTAGAAAAACAGTTTAAGCGAGCCGGCATCCCCTACAACGCGGACCGGCCCGTGGGCCTTTTCAACGATGCCCCTATCAACGATCTCTACAACTTCCTGCGGCTCCTGGTATATCCTGATGATCGCGTCGCATACTCCGCCCTCATCCGCTCCCCTTTTATGCGCCTCAGCGACCTGAGCCTGTCGGTGTGTATGCTTCAGGAAACCAGTGAAAATGCCATCCCCTTTGATGAGGCCCTGGAAGACCGAATCCCTGAAGCAGAACGGGAACTGTACCGGATGGGCCGGACGCGGTACCAGGCTTTGGCAAAGGCCGCCTGCACCCTGCCGGTTACGAGCCTCTTAACCAAGCTCTGGTATGATGAGGGGTACCGGTACGAAACGCTCTGGTCCTCGGATTCCCAGGTTTACACCGAACTCTTCGACCTCTTTTTTGAGCTTGCCCGGGATATTGACCGCCGGGGGAAAACCCTGGCGGACTTTCTCGATTACCTGGCGGCGCTCATCAGCCAAGAGGAACGCCCCGATGACCTGACGATCCCTGCGGAACGGGAACAGGGGGTGCGGCTCATGTCCATCCACAAGAGTAAGGGCCTCGAATTCCCCGTGGTCTTTGTGTACAGTTGCGGCAGTATCGTGAAATCTGACACCAACACCAAATCGGTCTACTTTAGCGAAACCTGGGGAATCACCCTCAATCTGCCCCAGGCAGAAGAACTCCCCACCAACAGCGGCAACTATTTTTTCAAGCTCCAGCAAGAAGAAGAAAAACAGAAACAGGTTGCCGAACTGCGCCGGCTGCTCTACGTTGCCATGACCCGTGCGGAAAGCGCCCTCTTTATCAGCGCAACCCTGCCGCCTCCCACCAAGAACGAACAGGAACGCTTGGAACATAAGGAATATACAGAGGCTTCTATCCGGGAACGGCTGGTTCAATTACGGGAAAAAAGGGAGGAGCACAGCGTTTCCAGTTTCCTTGATCTCCTGCTTCCGGTGCTGGCGCCCCAGAATGATGAGCAGCCGCCTTTCTCAATCCAGAAAATCCCCGTGTCTCAACAGGAACTCGTACCTCGGGAACTCCAGGCGCACAAACAGTCCCAGCCGCTCCCCATGAGGCAGGCGGTGGAAGCTGCCGCCCCCTTCTACGCCAGTGCCAAGCTGATAAGCACCCCCCATGGGGTCCCGGACAGCATCCCCGCCAGCAGCCTGCAGAGCAGACTGTATCATGGGACCCTTTTTGATGATGAAACCGACGCCGTGGAGACCGACCAGATTGACCGTATCCTTGAGCACGCCGGGCTTAAGCCCGCCGATTTCGGCACCCTGGTCCACGGCTTTCTGGATGCCCGGTTCAACGGAAAAAAGCCCCGCATCCCTCCGAAACTCCTCGCACGCTTACATGAAACCCATGTTTCCCTGGTCCGGGAAGCAGCCCACACCATGGCCGAAAGGTTTCTCAATTCCGAACTGGGCAAACTGGGTATGACCGCTTCATACCGGGAGACAGAATTCCCCCTCCTGAGCTTCGTTCAATCCAAGGGGCGGAGGATTACCCTAAGCGGCCAGATCGATCTGCTCTTTGAAGCGGCCCCCCATGAACCGGCAATCTATGTAGTGGACTTTAAGACCGACCACATTGAGGAACCCCTCCGTCACGCTGGACAGCTCGCGGTCTATGAACGGGCAGTATCGGATATATTCGGTAAACCGGTTCGTTCCTGGATCTTCTATCTCCGCAGTGGAAATGCGGTGGAGCTGACCCCTTACCTCAAATCGGTGGACATTGAAAAGATGGTTGACGCTCTAAAAGTATAGCGTGATAAACCCAGTATAATTCACCCTGTTTCACCATAGGGCCTTGTATCGGAAACATTGCCGTTCTTGTTAAAAAGGACACGTTCCGTAAGTAGAGAGGCAGATACCAAAATCGAAGTTTTTATTATACTACTTTTTAGATGATTATCAAGGCATAACCTTAAATTACAAAAAATTTCGTTTTTTACATTTTTCTGTTGACAAATTTTTTAATTGGATATATTCTTTAGATATTTTATGAGGCATATTATTTGTAACTGTTCATGGATTCCTAGCATGTATACACTATAATATGGATCCATGAACAGTATGAATTCTTTGCGGTCTATGATAAAAAATGAATATAGAGCGTTATGTTTGATAAACAGGTAATACAATTAGAGGAGTTTTTAGTAATGCAGAAAAAATATTCACTTATCGTTATGCTGGTAAGTATTTTTCTGGCGGGCGTAATAAGTGTGGCCTTGCTTTTGTCGATAATTTTTATCGTCCGCTTCCATACTATCGTGCAGAATGAGGTGATGGTGACTATCAGCGAAAAAATCGATCATTTGCGGGATACCATCAGCGGCCAGCTCGACGCACGCGTCCTGCTTCTCGATCACGCGGCTATTGGCGCGGCGCCTTATATGGCGGAACACTTAAACGGGAACCTGGTTGACGAAAACGCCATCCATGATTTTTTCGCGATTATGCAGAATACGATTACCGATGTGATGCTAATGTATTGTTCCAGTAATGGCCGCTGGTTTGATCCAGGTAATTATGTGGTTTTCGGCACTGATTTTCGTCCGCCGGCTGGCTGGGATAATACTTCCCGCTCATGGTATACAGACGCAAGAGCCGCAGGCGGTAAAACCATCTTTACCGACCCTTATATTGACGCAGCAACCGGTTTGCTCGTGACCGCCACGGCAAAAATTGTGTACGACCGCCAAAACCGCGATGTCGGCGTTATTTCAGAAAATCTTTCTATAGCAACCTTGAGCGCGATGGTTAACGCTGATTCGGGGATACCCGGACTGCAAACCCATTTGTTGCACAGCTCCGGGCGCTATATCACCAATACGAATAACGACGCGGTGATGAAAAAAGATTTTTTTACGGATAACGGACTTGAGTCTTACCGTGCCCGTGTGTTGAATAGCGCCAATTTTTTTGAGAATAACGGAAGCCACCTCATTTATTCCGCTAAAATTCCCTCCGCGAATTGGACGCTTGTTTCGACTATTCCGTTGTCACTGTTATTTACCGAACTCAATCGCGTGATATTGACCTCGCTTATCAGCGCGTTTATCGCTATCGTAATACTCTCCGTTATTCTTATTATAGTCGTGAGACGTTCCATTAAACCTGTTGAAATAGTCTCTGTTTTATTAAAAGACATTTCCGAAGGCGAGGGCGATTTAACGCGGACGCTTGATATCAAGACGAACAATGAAATCGGCGAGCTGGCGCATTATTTTAACCTCACAATAGAAAAAATCAGGCACATGATCGATATTATCAAAAAGCAAACCAAGGTTCTTTTTGACATTGGCGGTAATTTATCGAGTAACATGACCGGGACCACCGCCGCGATTAATGAAATTACCGCCAACATTCGGAGCGTCAAGGAGCAGAGTAATAATCAGGCGAGCAGCATTTCCGAGACCAATGGCGCTATGGAA
>JAITQK010000153.1 GCA_031288975.1 Treponema sp.
GATTTCCATGTGGTACTTTCCCATTTCAAAGGTCATGCTATGGGCGGCTTCGGCGGAGCCCTCAAGAATATGTCCATTGGGTATGGTTCAAAAGCAGGCAAAGCCTTCATTCATAGCGCTGGAAAAAGCAAAACAAGCATGTGGGGCGGCGACCAAAACAGTTTTCTTGAGTCAATGGCCGAAGCTGCAAAAGCTATCACAGATGCAGCAGGAAAAGAAAACTTCATCTATATAAATGTGATGAATCATCTTTCGGTCGATTGCGATTGCAGTGGCAACCCTGCCGCTCCCACGATGGCTGACATCGGTATCCTGGCATCTCTTGACCCTGTGGCGTTGGATAAAGCCTGTGTTGACCTTGTGTATGCCGCGCCGGACAGGGCAGATTTAGTGCGGCGCATTGAGTCCCGAAACGGCATTCTTACCGTGAACCATGCTGCGGCAATCGGTCTGGGCAGCGTGAAATATGAATTAGTCAAGGTCCAGTAATGCCCGGCCTTCTGGGGAGGGAAGCTGTTTACCTCTGGTACTATTTTACGGTCCAAGCAGAGCAGATTGCCGGGTATTATATACTCGGCATCTGCTTAGGTTCGGTGATTTCTGTATTTGGCAAAGCGAAGATACATGCGCTCCTTACAGCGATTCAGGGAAAAAAACTTGATGTGCTGGGCCTTGTTCCGGCATCGCTCATCGGTATAGCCTCGCCGCTGTGTATGTATGGCACCATACCGATTGCCGCGTCCTTTTCCCAGAAAGGCGTTGAAGATGATTGGCTTGCGGCGTTTATGATGAGTTCGATTTTACTTAATCCACAGCTTTTGTTTTACAGCGCTGCGCTGGGAACAACGGCACTTGTGGTCCGTTTTGTTTCTTGTTTTGTATGCGGAGTTTCCGCCGGGCTTTGTGTGCGGTATTTATGCAAAGGCAAACGGTTTTTTAATTTTGCTGGATTTAGAGAGCCGGAGAATCACGACACTGACCCCAATCCTGTTTTGCGGCTGATTAAAAACATCGGGCGTAACATCAAGGCAACAGCTCTGTATTTTCTAATTGGCATAGCACTCTCCGCAGCCTTCCAACGCTATGTTCCTGAAGAGGTGTTTGTCGCACTGTTCGGTAGAGGCTTTGGCCTCCTCATGGCCGCCACTATCGGCGTCCCCCTCTATATGTGTGGTGGCGGAACTATCCCTTTGCTCATGGGCTGGATGCAAAACGGTATGAGCATGGGTTCCACCGCTGCATTTATGATAACCGGACCGGCTACAAAGATTACCAATCTCGGAGCGATTAAAATTGTTCTGGGAGTAAAGAAATTTATTTTGTATCTGTTGTTTGTCATGGTGTCGGCGTTGATGAGCGGGTTTGTAATTGATTTTGTACTCAAATTATAACACACAAGGAGCAGCCGATGATACGCCGCAACCATTTTATCATATTATGTATACTGGTGCTGGCATCCTGCGCCGAAAAATCGTCATTAGAAACAGACAGCATTGTGCTCTACTATTCGCAAAACGCCGAAACAAGGCAAGCGGCAAAACTCGTTGCAGAAAAATCAGGTTCCACTTTGTTTGACATTGCAGGTAAACAAACGCTGCCAGATTTGATGAAGTATCGGTTTTATTATATTGGCTTCCCGGTTATTAACACCGAAATAGCCCCACAGATGCAAACTTTTTTGTCTGGCACTGATTTTTTCGACGGCATTATCCTTCCTTTCTGGACCGGCGCCGACAATAACGCTGACTATAGCAGCCTTGTCGAAAAACTGATATACCGGCCCCGCATGATTTCCGGCAGTGGCTTTACAGACGTTTCATTTTTCAACATGAAGACTGTAGGCGAGCAGGTAGATACTTGGCTTGCAACGGTCACTGTGCAGATTGATGTGTTGCGCAGCGCTGGTGAATGGGCCGAAGCGGTGATGAAAGCCTTTGCCGCCGCCTACCCCGACCGCCTGGGTCAGGCCGTATTGTGTAACGGCGATTGGGCAGTGCAGATGGACGGCGAGCAGTATTACTATGCCCAGGGCAAGTTTTTAAGCGAAAACGAGGTGAAACAGGCAGCAGACTTCCGTCCACAGAGGATATACCGTTACACCACGGAGTTTGCCGGTGATACATCAGAAAATAATGCATGGAAAGCCGCTGCTGCGGAACTCTTTTGGCGAAGAACGGTCTTTTCAGGCACAGTTGCCAGAGGATATACTTACAGCTCCGGATCCATTCGTTCAAGCTTTTATGAAAAACTGCTCCAATGCGAAACCCGTGAAGAAGCCTTTGCACATCAAAAGATCATCACTTTTTTGAGAAGCACTGTAACTGTGCACGAGCGGATTGTCGCGCCTCTTGCACGGGTAGAACAGCGCATCAATGAACTTGAAAAAACTGATGCGGAAATCACGGCCTGGAAAAAATCACTGGACAGTATCACCGCTTGGAACTGGCGGAACATTGCAAGTAGCAGTAACCGCAGTTTTCATGCCTACGGCATTGCTATTGATTTACTGATGAAACTTCAGCAGGGTAAAGAAACGTACTGGCTCTGGACACGGGGAAAAGGCATTGATTGGCGAACTGTTCCAGAGGAAGACAAGTTGAACCCTCCCCGTTCAGTGATACGGGCCTTTGAGGAAGAAGGCTTCATCTGGGGCGGTAAATGGCCCTGGTACGACACCATGCATTTTGAATACCACCCGGAACTAATACTGCTCTCAATAGATTCGTAGTTACTATCATTTAGTAATGAGCAGGAGTGTTCTATCTGCCTATCGTTCCCGCCGCTTCCCGATAATCGAGGAAACCATCACCGCTGCTACGATGATGCTCCCGCCCAGCACGGCAGAAGCGGAGGGTTTTTCTCCGGTTACGGCGAATACCCATACAGGATTGAGTATCGGTTCGATCATGGCGGTCAGCATGGCCTGTATGGCGGTAATCCGTCTGATTCCATAGGCAAAAAGCAGGGAAGCGCAGCCGATCTGGATGATGCCCATGAAAAGAATGGCGGATACGCTGGGTACACTCAAAACAGGGGGAAAGAAAAAGAGAAAGGGGATGCCCGCTGCCGTACAGAGGATGTGGGCAAGGAGCATAGAATCCGCAGGGTTCCCCTCTTTCTGCATCCGCATGAAGACTGAATTGGCGCCGAAGAAGATCCCCGAAAGCAGGGCAATGCCATTCCCCAGAGCTGAACCGCCGGTCAAGCCGTCTTTGAAAAAGAGGAAGAGTCCCCCCATGACCATGACCAAGGCTCCCCAATGTTCCCAATAGGGCTTTTCCTTGATAAAGGCCCAGCCGATGAGGGCCGCCCATATCGGGGCGCTGTACTGCAATAAAACGGCATTCGCCGAAGCGGTGAGTTTATTGGCGATCACAAAGGAGAGCATGGTGGCGGCGTAGGCAAGGCCACCGGCTAGTATCGGGAACAGGGTACGCCTATTGAAGGGGTGGTTTTTCCCGAAAAGCGTATTTTTGTTGGCCCCTTTCCGGGGAAACAGGAGCCGGACCCCCAGCAAAAAGAGAACCGCGATACCGCTGCGGGAAGCGGCAATAATGACCGGATGCCAGCTCATCAGTTTGATGAAAAGCCCGGAGGTACTCCAGAGGATAGCGCAGAAGAAGATCGCCATCTGGCCTTTGTACGAGGCAGACCGGGGAATTCTGTTTTGAAATGCCATAGCATTACTATAAAACAGGGAGGGAGCATTGCATAGTACGAGAACTATATATTGCATGAAAATATGCTTTTGTTTATGATAGGGATATGCCTGAAAAATGCTTTACCGTGTTGGATATGATCGATATCGATTTAAAAGAACACAATTCTTTGAATCTCCACTGTATTGGGGGGCGCAAGGGGCTTACCCGGGAAATCACCATCCCGGACCTCAACCGTCCGGGGCTTGCCTTGTCGGGGTTCTACGATTCCTTTGCCTACCAGCGGATACAGTTGTTTGGCCGAGGGGAGGTTTCGTATCTTCGGAAGCTTGAGGAGGAAGGGGAAATTAGCACCATTCAGCAGATGTTTACCTATCCCATCCCCTGCTGTATCTTTAGTCATGGCCTCACCCCGGACCGGGGCTTTTTTGAGGAAGCTGAGAAGGTCCGGTGTCCCATACTCCAGACCACCCTGAGTACGACCGATTTTCACATCCGCCTTATCCGTATTCTCTCGGAAATCTTTGCCCCCCGGCAGAGCGTTCATGGGGTACTGGTTGAGGTCTATGGCCTGGGGATTCTCCTCATGGGGGATTCGGGGGTGGGAAAGAGTGAAACCGCCCTGGAACTCATCAAACACGGGCACCGGCTGGTGGCCGATGATGTGGTGGATATGCACTGCGTCAATGGGAATATTCTCATGGGCACTGGGGCGAATAAGATCATCGGCCATCATGTGGAGATCCGGGGGCTTGGGATCATCAATGTGACCCATCTGTTCGGGGTCGGGGCCATAAGGGATCAGAAGCAGGTTCAGTTGGTGGTGATCCTGGAAGAATGGGATGCGAGAAAACTCTATGATCGCTTAGGGATCGAAGAAACCTATATGGAGTTTCTGGGGGTGAGTATTCCTAAGCTGGAAATACCGGTTAAACCGGGCCGTAACATACCGATCATCATAGAAACTGCGGCCATGAATGAACGGCTCAAAAAGATGGGGTATAACTCGGCCAGAGAATTCAATCGAAACATCATGAGGTGGATCGAAAGCGGCAGTGAGCGTTCGGTTTATTTCGGTATGGAAGATATTATATAATATTACAATCAATAGGAATGATAAATGATAGAAAAGATTATTACCGTATCCAACAGGGCTGGAATTCACGCCCGTCCCGCAGCAATGCTCGTGCAGGCGGTCAAAGATTTTAAATGTACGATTCATTATGAAAAAGGCAGGGACCGGATCAACGGCAAATCCATCATGGGTATTATTACCCTGGGAGCCGCTTATGAGACCAAGCTCAGGATCATTGCCGATGGGGAAGATGAACAGGAAGCAGTGGAAACCATTGCGCGGATCTTTGCGGCTAAGTTTGAAGAGGAATGAAGACCCTCGGGACACATCCCCAACATTCCATTATTAATGTTGGGGGTTTGGTACTCATATATTGTTTCCTCTGTGTCCTGATGATACTGTTTTCCAGGTCTTTTTTTTCCGAAATCCTCTGGGAAGGGCAGCTTCCTAAGCTGCTTGACCTGGTTATTTTTTGTACCATTCCTGGGGTCATCCTGGTGATTTTTATCATTTCCGTGCTGAACTTCTTCCAGGACATCTTCACCCACCGGGCTGGGAGCAAATTCCAGGTCAAGCTCCTGGCCTACTTTATCCTGATTGTGGTTTTCGCCTCCATACCGATTACCAGCATCACCCTCCAGGTTCCTGCCGAATTAATCGGTTTCTGGCAAACCATCGACGTGGATACGGTCACAGACCACGCCGAGCAATTCGTCCTGGATACCTATGAACGGCGCTTGGAAACCCTTCAAGTCCTGATACTGAACACTGATTTTAATGTTTTTATGGCCGGGGAGGTGGACCTGCCTGAAGGGATCATCGGGATCCAGGATTTTGTCCTATCCGAGGAGACCTGGGTAAGCCGGGAGTTTACGGGAACAACGGATCAGCTCCCCACTCCACCGAACCTGCAGCCGGGCTTTGTAGCACGGGAAATGCCCCGGGATATCGACACCATCCGGTATGTCCTGTACCCTGAAGAAAACGTGCTCCGCCTGATTAGTTACAGCCTGGGAACGGGGTTTGACCATACCCGGGAAATCATAGAAACGACCCGGGACCGTTTTACCTCTATCAATTTCCTCAAGCGCAACCTATGGCCCTTCCTGATCTTTTATTATGGCGTCTTTTTCTTGCCCACCATCCTTATGACCCTTGTTATTGCCGTCTCCTTTACGGGCAGGGTAACCCAACCCATTGTGGAACTCACCGACGCGACTCAGCGGGTGGCGGAAGGGGATTTTTCCTTTCATATTATGACCCGCCAGCAGGATGAATTAGGGCTTTTAATCGCTTCCTTCAATAGGATGATCCAGGATCTGAAGCAATCCCAAGCGTCCCTGGTCAAGGCGGAAAAAATATCCATCTGGCAGAGCATGGCCCAGCAGCTTGCCCATGAGATAAAGAACCCCCTCACCCCTATCAAACTTTCTGCGGAACGGGTGCTCAGGCGCTGGCGAAACGAACCGGAACGGATCGGTGAGATCCTTGAAAGTTCCATGCTGGCCATTATCCAGGAAACCGAGGGGCTTGCGGACATGCTGACCGAATTCAGAACCCTTTCCCGGCCCACTGAGCCTTCCCAGTCAGGGACCAAAGTGCGGGAGCTTGTGGAGGAAATCATCGTCCCCTACCGTAGCTCCTATCCGAGGGTACGCTTCACCATGGACTCCATCAGCGCCGATGTTTCAGTCAAGGTTGACCGGCGCCGCCTTTCCCAGATCGTGACCAACCTCATCATCAACGGGATCGACGCCATGAACGGCACCGGTTCCCTTGATATATGGAGCGATCTGGTCAAAAAGCGGGAAAACCGCTATTGTAGACTGAGTATCAGGGATACAGGTAAGGGTATTATCCCGGAAGACGTTTCCCAGATCTTCACCCCCTATTTTACGACCAAGGAATCCGGGACTGGTTTGGGACTTCCTATTGTGGAACGGATAGTGAATGATCACGGCGGTTCCATCTGGTTCAATTCGGCAAAAGGGCTAGGTTCGACTTTTTTTGTTGATCTGCCCCTTGAGGAAGAAGGCCCGTCTGATGGATTGCTTGAACAGAATGGTATTAACGTATAGTATTGATACGGTGGAACGGTTAGGGATACTTCGTTGTATGAGTATCGAGGAGCAGGACCCATGAGCAGTATCCTGATTATTGATGATGAACCAGGGATACGCAAAACCCTTGGGCTGATCCTGGAGGATGAACACTACAAGGTCCTTACTGCGGAAGACGCGGTGGTGGGCCTTGAGCTGCTCAATCGAGAAGCGGTTGGCCTGGTTTTTCTCGACGTATTGCTCCCCAAAATGGGGGGTATTGAGGCATTGGAGCGGATCCGAAGCGGCTGGCCTCAGATTGAGGTGGTGGTTATTTCCGGTCATGCCAATGTGGACATGGCGGTACGGGCGGTGAAGCGCGGGGCCTTTGATTTTCTGGAAAAGCCCCTTTCCCTGGATAAGGTACTGACCGTATGCCGTAACGCCCTCACCCTGCGGAAGCTGCGGGAGGAAAACCGGGACCTGAAGCAGCATGCCGGTTTCCAGCGGGACGCGCTCATTGGCGTCAGCGCTGAAATTGAGCAGGTGCGGACCCTGATCAAACAGGCTGCTGTTAGTGACGCCCGGATCCTCATCACCGGGGAGAACGGTACGGGCAAGGAACTGGTCGCCCGTGCCATCCACGAAGGGTCTTCCCGGACCGGAAGGGCCTTTGTGGAGGTCAACTGCGCCGCGATCCCCGAGTCCCTGATTGAAAGCGAACTCTTCGGCCATGAAAAGGGGGCCTTTACCGACGCGGTTTCAAGCCGTAAGGGGCGCTTTGAAATGGCCAGTGGGGGAACTCTTTTCCTGGATGAGATTGGGGATATGTCCCTCACCGCCCAGGCCAAGGTGCTCCGGGCGATTCAGGAACAAAAGATCGAGCGGGTGGGGGGAGAAAAGACCATAGCGGTGGATGTGCGGATTGTGGCGGCTACCAACAAGAACTTGGGGGAGGAATGTGAAGCAGGCCATTTCAGGCAGGACCTCTTTTTCCGCCTCAATGTCATTCCGATTCATATACCGCCCCTCCGGGAACGGCCAGGGGATGTGCCCCTCCTCTTGTTTCATTTCTTGAAAGAGATCGGTGCGGAAACCCTGCGTACTGAAAAGATCGCCTTTGACGACGGAGCTTTGCAGGCACTGAACACATATACCTGGCCAGGGAATGTCAGGGAACTCAAAAACCTAGCAGAACGTATTCTCGTGATGCACCAGGGGGACCAGGTGGGGGAATCGGCGATTATGGGGCTTTTACAGCAGAATCCCGGGGCCCAGGGGAATCAAAAAGACAGCGCTTTGGAAGGGGCTTTTTCAGCAATGTTGGACTTGGGCTATAATGAGGCAAAAGAATCTTTTGAAAAGCACTATTTGGAAGTCCAACTCTCCAAGCATGATGGTATTATATCCCGGACTGCAGAGGCGATTGGCATCTATCCCAGTAATCTCCACGGCAAGTTACGCAGATACGGTATAAGGACAGACCGATGAACACACTGATCCGGCAACAGGAGCTATTGACCTGTATCGGGGGTATTGATCGTGACTAAGGGAAGCTGCTTTCTCTTTCTCGGCCCGGAAATCGGGGAGAAGCAGGACGCGATTAATGAAATCCGCCAGCGTTTGCGACGGGAGGGCGCTGCGCCGGCAAAGACCAAGGGGCGCGCAAAAGCCGGGGCTGTGGAAGCTGAGGTATCCTTGGAAGAAACCTCTTTTTATGCAGGGGAAACACCGGTTCAGGAGCTTGTTTCGGTATTGCGGAACGGTTCCCTCTTTTCAGATACCCGGCTTATTTTCATTAAAAACGCCGAGCTCCTGAAGAAAAAGGAAGAGGTTGAACTCCTGGCCTCCTACATGGCTGATCCCCAGGCGGACACCACCCTCATCCTCATATCCGAGGCGACCAGCCTGGCAAAGGGGCTGGAAACGCCGGTCCCCGCCGGTGCCAAGCGGGTGTTCTGGGAACTCTTTGAGAACCGGAAACAGGAATGGGTGGCCTCTTTTTTCAGGCGAGCCGGCTGCAGGATCGGCGAAGACGCTATTGAGACGCTCCTTGAACTGGTAGAAAATAACACCGATGCCCTCAGACAGGCCTGTTCCCGGCTCATGCTGTTCCTGGGCAAAGGCGCGGTACTTACCGGCGCTGATGTGGAGCAGTGGCTTTCCCACACCAGGGAAGAATCCGCCTTTACCCTCTTTTCCCGGATTGCCGCTGGGGACCTTGCAAAAAGCCTTGAATCCCTCCACACCCTCCTCATGGCCAAAGAGTCTCCGGTGACCATCATGGCAGGGCTTACCTGGTGTTTCAGAAAACTCCGGGACTATCTTTTCCTGGTTGAATCGGGAAATCCTGGGGACACGGATTTTAAGAAGATAGGACTCACTTCGGTCAAGGCCCGGAAGGATTATGAGGCCGCAAGCCGGCGGTACAATTCCGCAACAGTGAATGTCTGCCTTTCCCTGACCGCACAATATGACATCCTCATCCGCTCAAACGGTCCCAGCCTCGAAACCATATTGATGGACCTGTATCTGTATAAACTATTCACGATCCCAGGTTGAGAACCAGTTCTTGTTAAGAAACGCCATCAGGATTATACTCTCCCATTATGTTAGATTATCGTTTCATTGTAGATAAACTCCCGGCGATCAAGCAGAACATCGCCGACCGGTATATGAAGGCCGATGCGGACGCAGTGGTCCGGCTTTTTAACCGCCGTACTGAGTTGGCCACGGCGCTCCAGTCCCTCCAACAGCAGCGCAATGCCAATGCAGCGGCTATGAAGGGTAAGCTTGAGCCTACAGAACGCACGGGGCTTATTGCAGAGGGGAAAAAGCTCAAAGAGGACATTGCCACTGCCGAAGGGGAATTGGGGAAGGTTGAGGTGGAGCTGGAAACCGAGGCCCGGCGGATTCCGAATATGGCCCATCCTGATGCTCCGGTGGGTAAAGAAGATAAGGATAACCTGGAGGTGAAGCGAGTTGGCGAACCTACCCGGTTTGACTTTGAGCCGCTGGATCATGTCACCCTGGGGCAGAACCTGGATATCATTGATTTTGATGCGGCCACGAAAGTTTCAGGGACCAAGTTCTATTACCTTAAAAACGAAGGGGTCTTTCTGGAATTGGGACTCATCCGGTATGCCCTGGATATATTACAAAAAAAGGGTTTTACCCCCTTTATCACCCCAGATATTGCCAAAGAGGAGATCCTTGAGGGCATTGGCTTTAATCCCCGCGGGGCTGAGTCCAATGTGTATACCCTGGAGGAAGAAGGTACCTGTCTCGTGGGAACCGCGGAGATCACCTTGGGGGGCTATTACTCCAACGTGATACTCTCCAGAGAACAGCTTCCCCTCCGCATGGCCGGGCTGTCCCACTGTTTTCGCCGGGAAGCAGGGGCAGCGGGGCAGTTCTCCAAGGGGCTGTACCGGGTGCATCAATTCACCAAACTGGAGATGTTTATGTACTGCCTCCCAGAAGATTCAGACCGGTTCCACGAAGAACTGCGGGCCATTGAAGAGGAAATTTTTTCCGGTCTTGAGATTCCTTTCCGGGTGGTGGATACCTGTACCGGGGACCTCGGTGCGCCGGCCTATCGCAAGTGGGATCTGGAAGCCTGGATGCCCGGCAGAAACGGCGGAGAATGGGGGGAAGTAACCTCCACCTCCAACTGCACCGATTACCAGGCCCGCAGGCTCAACATCAAATACAAGGACGAGGAAGGCAAGAACCGCTTCGTCCACATGCTCAACGGGACGGCCATTGCCATTTCCCGTGGTATCATCACGATCCTGGAGAATTTTCAGCAATCTGACGGCTCGGTGCGGCTCCCCAGGGCACTGGTTCCCTACTGCGGGTTTGAGGAGATACGCCGTCGCCAATAAGGGCTTTGCCGTGTGCGGATGCCTCTGAAGCCGGGTTAGGAGTGGTAAAATGCTTCATTTCCAGTATACACCCGTGGAACCCGTTTGTTGATATTGCAGGTAATCTCGTAAGGGATGGTATGGAGTTTTTGGGCTATGACCGCGGCGCTTTGGGCCTTAGCGCCAAAAACCGTTACCTGTTCCCAGCGCCTCACCACGGGAGCAGCCCCTAAATCGATCATGCACTGGTCCATACAGATTCTACCCACCAGGGGGTACCATTGGTCGTTGATGAGCACCGAATAGTTTCCGCTTAACCCGCGGGGAAGCCCGTCACCATAGCCCACGGGGATGGTGGCGATAATCGTGTCCTGCGGGGCGATCCAGGTTCGTCCATAGGAGACGGTTTCCCCTTTTTGTACCTCCTTGATGAATACGATACGGGTAGTCAGCTCCATGACCGGTTCCACCGGCAGAGTCAAGACCGGTTCAAGGGTGGGTGCATACCCGTAGAGCAGAATACCGGGCCTGATCATATTAAAATAGGAATCCTCGTGGAAGAGCACTGCCCCAGAATTGGCGGCATGGACAATGCCGGGATCGATCCCCGCGTCTTTAATAGCCTGTACCGCCTCTCGAAACCGGGTAAGCTGCTTTTTCGTATAGTCCTGCTCTTCCGCGGCCACTGAATCGGCAACTGCCAAATGGGTCGCAGTTCCCTGGTATTCCAGAGCGTTCCGGGACGTGATAAAAGCCGCCAGGTCCGCCGCTTCTTCGGGCCTGCAGCCCACCCGCCCCATACCGGTGTCAATCTTGAGATGCACCCCAAGGCGTGCCCCCATCTGTGTGGCCACCTGGGCAGCGGCTTCGGCAAATTCCCGGTCCCCAACCAGGGGGATGAGGCGCTGGGTAACCAGATCGGGGAGTTCCTCTGGCAGCGGGAGGGAGAGGACCAGGATAGGCGCCTTGATCCCCGCTTCCCGCAGCTCTGTCCCTTCCTGAATAGTGGCCACTGCCAAATACCGGGCGCCGGCGGCTATGGCCGCCCGTGCCACCTGCAAGGCCCCGTGGCCATAGGCATCAGCCTTAACCGGGGCGCAGATTAAGGTCTCGGCGCCTACTTTATTCTGTATCATCCTGAGATTCCGGCAGAACCGATCTAAATGGATTATCGCTTTAGTTGCCCGCATATAATTTCCTGCTTATATAATACATAAAAAACATAAAAATTGTACCTCTAATAATGGTATAATATAAATAGTATGATATAATATATCTATAGGTATGTTTTTACAAAAGTTAAGCGCGGCATTATTGGGGCTATGTTGTTTCTATATCCTAGTTAGTTGTGGACAAATGGATATGGTTTTTCCAACTGTCGGCAGCTATCATGTAAGTGCATATATTAACAATGAATATTCTCTGGATGAATATTCCATCATTAAAGGAAATGATGCGATTCGTCCTTATTTTGCCACTTCCGATTCCATTGCCGATGATCCTGATGTACGGGGGCTAACCGTTTTTTTGCAAACGCCTGGAGGAGTATTGGCTGGAGGGAAAATACGCTATATCCTTGATACGGTGAAAACGGTAAAGCCTGAAACGAATAATACCGATGTACAGGAGCCAGTAGTCGCTCCACCAATAGAACCGAAACCGGAACAAACCGTGGAGGAGGTGCTGGATGCAGTGCCCGCTGAAACGGTAAACGATCAAGAACCGGTCATTGAAATCGTGGCCGATGAAGCGATAAACAATCCAGAACCGGTTTATCAAGAACCAATCTACGAAGAACCAGTTTACCAAGAACCAGTCTATGAAGAACCGGTTTATCAAGAACCAGTCTACGAAGAACCAGCTTACCAAGAACCAATCTACGAAGAACCGGTTTATCAAGAACCAATCTACGAAGAACCGGTTTATCAAGAACCAGTTTACGAAGAACCGGTTTACGAAGAACCAGCTTACCAAGAACCGGTATATGAAGCAGAAAGCGAACCGGGAATTGATGAAACCCCTGAAGAAATAATCGAAGAAAACCCCGGTGAAATAGTAAGCGGTGAAACAGAAGAAGCAAGCCCGGAGCAAATCACCGAAACTACTGTGGCAGAACCACCAGCAGTAATGGAAGAGAAACCAATTCCAGAGAAACCAGTGGAAAAATTTGGTGAAGATCGAGTAATCCATGTTGCCCGGCTGGATAAGGAGCTTCCTTCTTTCACCCTGTCACGTAGTCTTGAAATTGGTCAATACTCCATGGTTTTTCAGATTCAGGGAGACCAGGGGGTCCTGTATAAGATTGAAAAGCCCCTTTACTTTCTGGGGAATGCTCAATTTGTCTTTGATGATATTCAAAGGTATCTTCCTGGGGTTTCTGCCACTTCTCACCTGATACCCCCGGGAAGTAATGTCATGCTCGAAGCCGAGGTACTTTCAGATAAGCGGCTTGATCCTTATCTGATCTGGTACAGTGGGCGGAAACGTATCAGTGAAGGGAAGCTGTCTGAAGGGGCCAACCGTTTTATCTGGAAAGTTCCTGAACATACCGGCTTCCATGCCATAAAAGCGGAGTTATTCCCCTTTCAGCCGGGTCAGGGTTTTAAAGGCACGACTAAGGAACTATCCCTCCCGGTATCAGCAAAGAGTGCATCTATTGGATATTTTTTTAAAAAAGTAGATAAGTATATCCAGTGGTATCAGTTCCAGGGTACGCTCCAAGATACAAAAAACCCCGGCAATACAGGAAGTACACTGCGTTCTAAAAATAATAAGTCCCCTCGATGGCTGCCCTATGCGGGTATATACGGGCTTTCCATCGGACCTGATGATGTGTATGTGCTTCCCGGTGTTCCTTTTATTCTGGATAAAACAGAACAAGGTTTAGGACAATTGAACATGCATTGCAAACCCCTTGCAGAGGGAACTATTGTAAAAATGATCTTCAATGCCCGCCTTAATCCTGGTGACCTTACCACTGGTGGAGTAGATATGAAAGTATCCATCACCAAGGGGAAACTGATCGTAACCGTAATCGCAGAAAATGAAGTATACGAAGATTCCATCAGTTCAGAAATGTTTAAAACCCAGAATTTTATTACCCTGCTGGTCAATTTCAGCATCCATGAAAATAGTTTTTCCGCTAATATATATGTTGAAGAGAGTGGGAAGGCGACGCAGGTAAAGACCTTCATCCTTTCCAAGTCCCTGAGCGGGGCAGGAACCGTCCAGTTTGGGGAGGAAACTACCGGTAATAACAAGAAAGCGGTGGCAATATTTGATGAATTGGCCATTGCTTTTACCAGAGAACCAATCGAAATTCCATTTAAAGCCCCTTTAGAGGAAAAAATCGAATCGCTCCTCGAAGCTGTTGGTGATGAGGAAGGAATTAAAACTACCGGTAATGAGACCGCTTCCCTGCTCGAAGTGCCTGTTACTATTGAAAACATCGCGGCCTTATGAAACCAGTACCCATTATGTATAAAAAACAGGTAGTACTGGCGCTGATCGGTATGTTGCTCTTCACCGCCTGTGTGAGCAAAACAATAGAATCGCCCATTCTCCCCGAAGTAGGCCCTCAGTCGACCGAAGGGAAGGTATTATATCGAACCATGGATTACAAAACAAAAGCCCTGGAAGAAGATATCCCCGAATGGGTATACCGTTATGAAGGCGAAGGGATCCCCGGAATAGAACGTTTGAGCGAATATCAGCATAAATACGTCTTCGTTGCCAAGAATACAGGAACCAATTTTAATGCCCTGAATCAATGGACCGCAGGATTCAGAGTTACCCATGATTTTGCCCGGTTGGTTGCTTCCCGGCTCCAGGCCCGCCTGACCAGTGCCGCGGCCTTATACCCGGATGATGAATATGGCGGGTTCTTTGAGCTTGCAATCAAGGCTGCCTTTGATGCCGTATACTATGGAGCGGTTAAAGAAACCGATTTCTGGCTGCTCAAAGAGTACTATAAAGAAGAAGATGGGGTTACGGTTGATCGGGAAACCTATGATTTTCTGATATTGGTTAGTGTTGATAAAAGCAGACTACAATCCCAGCTTCAGCAGATCCTCAGCAACTTGACGCCTACCCGTCCACCGACCAAGGATCAGACGTCCGCCATAAACCGGATCAAGGCTAACTTGTTCAATACATTTTAACAGGTCCCAGCCTAATACGCCGCAAAGGGAAGGATTTCCGTAATTTCCACCCTGAACCGGGCTGAGGTGGTCCAGTGTCCCGCTTCCATCCAATAGGTTGGAAACCCGGCCAAACAGATATAGCCCTGGACCGTTTTTGGCCGGTTTCGTTCACTCCCCCGGAGCATGGCCCTGACCGCCGCCCGTGCCGCGTCTTCCAGGATCGCCTTTTTAATGGTGATCCAGTTCGCCTTGTTATCCGGCCCTCCCAAGGGTCCGTGTCCCAGGGCCTGGGCGGTCCGCACCGTACCGGATTTCCACATACCCATGCGGCGCTGCTGCTGCTGATTCAAGTGATAATCTGCCCAGAGGTACAGGCGCATATCCACGACCTGTGCATCTGTGGCGAAGAGCCTCGGATCCCCGAAGGGGATGGTTCCCAGGGGTGATAGCTCAAAGGCTTCGGCAATACCCCTGGCCCGCTCGCCTATATCGTACTCAAAGGACCAGCCATAGATCATAGCCGAAAAAAACAGGGCAGCCTCTTCCAGGGCCAGCCACTGCACCGATTGTAGGCTCGGCGGGTGGGGATAGGGCACATCCCCATCACTGTACACCGGTTCCAGTTCAATCCGCACCTCACCCCGGAGCACCTCCTGGGCATTCAGGGGGAAGGATAGGGCAAGCATGAGGGCGCCGAACAAAAAGAATTGAGCCATACTGTTTATATCGGAATGCATATCCATGAGGTACACTAAAAGTATAACCCCATCAGATATGGTTATAGTTAGTAATTTCTGAATATATCTTGTATATTTTTGTATACAATAAACAAACAGGTGCTTATGAAGGGTCCAGAATAACACATTGACTCTTGGCATAGAACGTGCTATATGTTAGTATGAATCAGACGGATATGCAAAAAAACGAATTGGCCATACCCCGGTTTTATGGTATGGTGATGGGAATTCCGGCCTTACGGGAACTGAAAACGGAACTCATCAGAAAATCCATACATTTCCTTATTGCCTTAAGCCCCAGTATGGCTGCGGTGAACCTCCCCCTTACGGTGGTGATCCTGAGCATTGGTACCCTGGTGTATGCATCTTTGGAAACCTTACGCCTCTCAGGGATACCGGTTCCCCTGATCTCTTCGCTGACGAATATGGCTTCCCGGTCCAGGGATAAAGGGCGCTTTGTACTTGGTCCGGTTACCCTCGGCCTGGGTGCCCTGCTTGCCCTGCTTTTATACCCTTCACCAGCAGCGTCTATCGCCATATATGCCCTTGCCTTTGGTGATGGCTTTGCCAGCCTCATTGGAAAATTCTTCGGTCGTATCCGCCCCGCTTTTTTGAAGGGTAAAAGCATAGAAGGTTCTATCACCTGTTTTATGATGGTATTGGTAATCTCCTATCAGGTATCTTTTAGTTACAAAATAGCCCTCATTGCCGCTTTGACCGCAATGGTGATAGAAGCCCTTCCCTTGGAAGACTATGACAATCTGGCCATACCAGTGATAGTTGGCCTTGCTGTGAAAATGGTTATCTGAAGTCCTTGCCCCAGGGGGAAGGGGTTTGTTATTATTATCTCATGGAAATACCTTGTTACCCTGAATTCGCCCCCATGACCTTCGCGTTTAAGGACCTCATGCAGCCCCAGCTTTTTAATACCCCTGACGGAGTTTCAGAATACACCTTTGCTAACTTCTATTTATTCAGGGAGCGGTACCAGTATAAGGTTTCCCGCAGTTCGGATAACCTGTTGATCCTTTCCGGGGAACGGGAGGGCAAAAAATTCTTCATAACCCCTCTGGGCATGCCTGGACAAGAGCTGCTCACCGGACTTTTCCACACCCACGATTACTGGAAAGGTATCCCCAATGCAATCCTGGCCCCTAACCGGAAGCTGCTTGCACAATGGGGAATCGAGATTACCGAGGATCGGGATAATTTTGATTATCTCTATCTCCGAACTGATCTGGCGGAGCTGCCGGGCAAGAAGTATCACAAGAAACGGAACCTGATCAACGCCTTCATGAATGCCTATATCAGGGCAGAAGGGGACTTGGAAAACCGGCCCTTAACCGAGGAACTCATTCCCCAGGCCCTTAAGGTCCTTGACCGGTGGCGGCAGGACAAGGGCAGCGAGGGGGATTATATCGCTGCCCGGGAAGCTCTGGAACGGTTCAGTTCCCTGGGCTTGCAGGGTGTTCTCTATTACGTGAACCGGCGACCTGCAGGCTGGTGTTTGGGGGAACCGGTTGCCCAGGGGACCATGTTTGCCCTTCATTTTGAAAAGGGCATCGACGAATACAAGGGCATCTATCAATACATGAACCAAGCCTTTGCAGCGTCTCTACCGGAAAGTATCATCTCCATCAACCGGGAGCAGGACCTGGGGGATGAGGGGCTGCGGCAGGCAAAAATGACCTATCGGCCATCGGGGTTTGTGCGGAAATATACCGGGCTTTTTGGTAGGCCCCTCCAGGGCCGTGCAACAGCGCCAGGGGTGGTTAGCCTGGGTTATTAGGGCATCACACTGTATTCCCGAACCATCTGAATCTCCGACTGCACCGAACCAGAGGAAACCACTTCCCGTGCGGCTGAAACAGCGGCTTCAATCAATGCCTGGGTACTAGCCACCCCATAGAGGGTGATGTACCCTTCGGTGACCGTCGCTTCCAGAAAATGAATCGGTACTTCCTTTTCATAGATGATGTGATGTTTTACCTGTTGACCCAGCATCAGCTCCTGCAGGCGGACCCTGTTCTGGGCTTCCGCTTCCTCGGTGATGAGCCGGTGCTGCAGGTCCCTGATGATTTCCGCACATACCGCAGGGTGCAGATGACCGGTATTCACGGTAAGATGGTAGTTTCCCGGATGCAGCCAGGATACATCAAAAAAATAATGGTAGAATCCTGCCCGGTCCCGATCACTTTGTTCAATAATTTGCCGCGCCCGTCTCGTATCGCAATGAAAATAACTCTTAACCCGCTCAACGCGAATTTCCTGGGGAGCGACCAGGAAAATTGACAAGACCCCCGGTATGTTTCTGAAAATCACGCTGGCTCCCCGTCCGATAAACACAGAATTCCCCTGGCCAGCTTCGGTTAGAATAGCGGTTTTGAGATAATGGAGATAATCATCCCTATCCTGGGACAGGGAGGCCCAGAATGAGGGCTTCCGTTCATCGTACTTTTCCAGTTTCCGGCCCACAATCCCGTAGGATTTAATCCGTTCTTCCAGTATCTGTTTGTCCACGAAACGGTAGGTCAGCAGTTTTGCCAATTCATGGGCAGTCTCATCCCCCAGAGCCGCCAATTCACGAGAAATAGTAATAATTGCCATCAGGCACCTCCTTGAGCAAACACAGGTTACGCTCTTTTACAGCATAAGCCCTGCGGAGGGCCTTGTCAAAACTACGTGTTCAATCTGTTTTTCCATTTTGAGTGGTTTTCTTTATATACCCACTTAGGATATACTACCGGTATTTCATACCAATCGGAGTATTTGCTATATTATGACACATAAAGGTCCCCTCCTCGACGGACTGGGCTTAAGTTCTTTTGCTGTAGCCTTGGATTTTACCGGTACGGCCTTTACCGCCCTGATTACCAGAGATGGAAAACTCGCCACGTATCGGGAAATCGCAGAACATCCCGTGCTCAAACGCTCTATTACCAAAAAGTATCAGGATAGCGTCCCTGGGCTGGTTACCCTGGCCATACAGGACGCGGAACGGCTCATGACTGCCTCTCCTGAAGTCCTGGAATGTACCTTTTCCCCAGATGCCGCCCGGATCACCTTTAAGGCGATGAAGGAACCCTTCCTTGACTATGTATACGATGCCCCCTCTGCTTCCTTTCATCGAAAACTACCTCCCAACATGGTCCCCCTTGCTGAGGGGTACTTTATCCAGGGTGATACCATCCTGAAGATACCTGAAGACAACCTGGACGACGCATTACTCGATATACTGGAGCAGGAGTGTATCCAAGGTGAGGCCATCCTGTCTCTGGCACACCTCAAAACCACGCTGATCCGCAGCCGTCCTGTTCTGGCGCGATTCGGGGATCGACTCATGGAACTACAGGCAAAGGTGCAGAAGTCCCGGGGGGAACTCCTCATCACCCTGAAGCGGGAACTCGTCCCGCAGGCACAATGGCTACCACTGGCAGGCTTGAGCAATCACCGGCTCTACGGTAATACGATCTATGAGATCCTCCCCGAAGCCTTTATAACAGCGTTTTTTGCCGAAGGAGATACCCTGATCCTTACCCAGGAAAATCTCTCCCTTTTTGCAGATACCCATGCCGGAATACTCCGCCGTTTTGGGGACAAGAAACTCGTGAACCTGTTATCAGAGGATAAGCTCTATATCTCCCCAGAGCAGTTAAGCCTCGTGCTCCATGGCATCTCCCGGATCGAGCGCGGAGTAGGCACGGCCTATGCGGTTCCCATGCTGAAGTACGGCAAAAAATGCTACTCTGCCCGGCTGGTTTCTAACCTGCTTGAAACCGCCAAGGGAACCGCTGTCCAACTGGATAGCAAATGGGTCCGTAAAGAAACGCTCAGAGCCATAGGCCTGGGCGATCTGGGCTGTTTGATCGACGGCACACCCCTCAAGCCCATCAGGATGAGCGCCGCGGAAGTGCTCAACCAGGGCGGTGATGATCTCTTAGGACTCTGGTCAGAATTTACATTCGTGGAAGATAACTGGGTACCAGAGGCAGATGCGAACCGGATCTTCCGCTCCCATATCGAGTTCCTCCGCACCTACGGTATATCCGGCGGTATCATAGCCCATCATAACGGGTGGGTCGCCGAGGTCCTGGCAGCATACCTGGGGTATCTTTCCCAGCAGATCAAGAACGGCACGGTCATCCTCCTCATGCGGGAAAAATTCTATAAGGATCACCTCAAGAAAAAGCTGCGCTTTCCCATACCTGTACAGGCGCAACAAGAACGTTCCGTGTTTTCCCCCCAATTCAAGGGCATTGGCATTTGCTATTACGAAAAACTCGCCGCTGCCATGGCGGACAAACCAGCCCGCTGCGATCTCCTCATCCTGGTTAAGCCTGAAGAACTGATTTTGAATGAGCAGAAAGCGTGTTATGAACACATCGCCGCAATACAGACGCGCATCTGCCTGGGCATCATCTTTAATGCCACCTATCTCTTTCAAGATATCGGGGACACGCGCATCAAGGAACTATTCAGCATCCAGGGGAAGTTGAACCACCTGGTGCAGTATGTGTTCCGGGACCCGAATACGCCTCTAGCCCTGCCCAGGCCCTACCGATTCTTTTGCTGGGATATCCTGAAGCCCCCGCTACCCTTCACCAGCGCGGACCCTGCTGGCACTGCGGTCTTTGGGGGAAGCAGGTTTGTGATACGGTCCCAGTTCGAGCGTTCCAATACCGGGGAATTCAACCGGGAACGGCAATACTTCACCCAGGAGGGACCCAAGGTTCCAGCGGTCAATTACATCATCTCCCGTGATGCGGACCTCCGGTTCAGCCGCCTGAATCAGAAACAGCGGGATTTTTTCCTGTACTGGCGGGGCGCCTTCCGCAAGCACATCATCCTTGAAGTTCCCCGGAATTACATTTTCATCTACGCCCTGGAGCTGATCATGGTCATGGGAGACGAGGAGCCGTTGCAGCATTTCGAGGAACTACTGCGCCTCTGGAGGAGCTACCGGGACACGTACCCCCAACTGGATTATCATTTTCCCCTCTGGCTCAGGGACTTCGCCGTATTGTATCAGATCATTGACACCGCCCTGCCTGAACTGATCCCCTATAGCCAGGATGGGGTATCCAACATCATGATGCGGAACCTCTATCTCCACAGACGCTATATTGAGGAGGATAATCCCATCCTCGGTGCGGATATTATGGATATCCTCTATTTTGATCCGAAAGCAGGGCGCATTGAGAAGGGTGCTCTGGACTGGGGTGTACCGGTGCACGACTTGGAACACCCTATCGAAACGATCCTGCACGAGGTGGATCACTACCTCCGGGAGCACTGCGGCAAGCGGTTTTTCGAGTTCTTCTACCCGGTCCGGGCGATTCCCTATCTCATCAACGCTTTCACCCCTATAGAGCACCTGGGGCATGGCGAGTATATTGCAGAATGGATCGATTTCTACGTCCATCCGCCCCTCAGAGCCTTCCTGGAGGAGCTTACCGCGTATATCGACTTCAAACTCTGCCAGAAGGAGGGTGTTCAAAAGGCAAAGGAACCGACTCTGGATCCCCGCTGGAAATACCTGGCTGATACGGAACTGGGCTTCCCCGCACGTCTGCCAGAGGCTTTCAATACGATTGAACTGGCGCAGGACACCCTGGACCAGCTTCGGCAAGAATCCGATGAGGTCCGGGAATTACTGCGCATTGAGGCAGATGAAGAGGATGAACATCCCCTGGGCCAGCAGGCCCAGAAACCGGACGCCGAGCACGCCCTCGCCGAGTCTGCGCCTTCAGTAGGCCCACCTGACCGGAAGCCCCCGTCCATAGCGGATTTTCTCTCAAGTCTTGATGAAGGGTCCAGCGCAACCCTCAAGCTACTGGCAGAGCGGGGCAGCTCAGGGGAAAACCTATCCGCCGCTCTGGAACAGTTGGCGCAGCACTACCTGACCATGCCTGAACTGCTCTTTGACACCATCAATGAGCAGTTCCAGGATGTCTTCAATGACCTCCTCATCGACACGATGGGTGAAGCGCCGCTTGTGTCTGCAGAATACGAGGAAGCGGTCAAAGGGTATTTTGGTATTGCTTAGGGCAAGAGCAGAGAAACCACGACCGAATTAGCCGCAGGGCTTGAAACTTCCCCAACGGCATAAGGACTGGATACTTCAACGTCACTGACCAGATTTCTCACGCGGCGCTGATAGGTTTGACGAAATGCGGCGTATTCAGACATAAGCGTTCACTATGCGGGCAGTGTTCACTTCCGGGTCGTCGCTGACAAAGTGGATCATAAACTGGCCCAACGGCGTCGTCTTA
>JAITQK010000154.1 GCA_031288975.1 Treponema sp.
TATTTATTTTGTCCGCCAGCTTACTTTGTGATAATCCCAGTGTTTTTCTGTGGAGCTTCATGTTTGAAGCTAATACTGCTCTTATATCCGTCATTTTAATGAACCTAACAAGGTATAAATCTACTATTATGACCTCAGAGATATTGACAAGCATCTCAAAGATGAATAATATAAATAAGTACCTGTGAGATTATTAATATACAAAGGAGTATCCACCATGGAAATACAGGATTTTATCTCGAAATTTGCGGGCCAATTTGATGAAACCGCCCTGGAGGAATTCAGGGCTGATACCGAGTTTAAAGAGCTGGACGAATGGAGTTCCATGCTCATCGTGGCGGTTATTGGCATGATTAACGAAGCTTATGGCGTTACCATCAAGGGCGCGGACATACGGCGGGCTAAAACGATTGAAGACTTGTTCACCATCGTGAAAAGTATGCAAGGGTAGCGCTATGCATAATCCGTTTACCCTGGAAGGAAAAACCCTGCTGGTTACCGGCGCGTCCTCCGGCATAGGCCGGGCGGTCGCCATCGAATGTTCCCGTGCCGGCGCACGGGTGTTGATCACCGCCCGTAATGAGGAGCGGCTTAGGGAAACCCTCTCCCGCATGGAAGGGGACGCTCATACGCTTATTGCCGCGGACCTGTCCGGCGAAGAAGACCACACTCGATTAATCGCCTGTATACCGGCGCTGGACGGGCTGGTGCATTGCGCGGGCTTAACCAGAACCAAGCTGTTCCCCTTTGTGGACCGGGAAACCCTGGATGAGGTAATGGCAGTAAATTTCACTGCCCCGGCGCTGCTCTCCGCCCGGCTGGTCCGGGAAAAGAAGCTGAGGAAGGGTGGTTCCATCGTTTTTATATCCTCAATTTCCGGTTCCGGGTGTGTGTGGGCCGGTAATGCCATGTATTCCGCCTCAAAAGGCGCGATCAACGGTTTGATGAAAAATATGGCCCTTGATTTGGCCCAGAAGGGTATCCGGGTAAACAGTATGAATCCGGGGATGGTGGAAACCCCCATTGTTGACGCCGGCGTGATTACGCCGGAACAGCTTGAAGCGGACAAAAAACGCTATCCCCTCAAACGGTACGGCAGGCCCGAGGAGGTCGCCTACGGGGTGATCTATCTGTTGTCCGGGGCAAGCGCCTGGATGACCGGTTCTGCGCTGGTGTTGGATGGAGGCTATACCCTATTATGAAAACATACATCACGGCCCTGGACTACTATCTGCCCCAAAGGGTTTTAACCAACGAGGATCTGGCCCAGGAGTTTTCCGAATGGGAGGCTGAAAAAATAGCCGGAAAAGTCGGGATACATCGGCGTCATATTGCCGCACAGGACGAAACAGCCACGGATATGGCGATACAGGCGGCGCTGAATCTCTTTGCCCAGGGTATTGACAAGGCCGGGGTTGATTACCTCCTGTTTTGTACCCAAAGTCCGGATTATGCGCTTCCCGCTTCGGCCTGCATCATCCAGGACCGGCTGGGGCTTTCCAAAAACACCGGGGCCTTGGACTTCAATCAGGGCTGTTCCGGCTATATATACGGCCTGTCCCTGGCAAAGGGCTTGATTGTTGCGGGGATTGCGCGCCAGGTACTACTCCTTACCGCTGAAACTTACACCAAGCGGCTCCATGCCCACGACAAGGGAACCCGCACGATTTTTGGGGATGCCGCGTCCGCTACCCTGATTGGGACCGCGGGCTTTGCGGAAATCGGTGATTTTTGTCTGGGAACCGATGGCTCCGGCGCGGAACACCTGATAGTCAAAACCGGTGGCGCCCGGAATCCTCAAAAAGCAAACACCCTGACCTGGGATGAAAACCATAACCCCGTATCAGCGGACCATATTTACATGAACGGCGGGGAGATCTTCGCCTTTACCCTTCAAACGGTTCCCCCGCTGGTAGCCGGCGTGTTGGCAAAAAACAAGCTCTCCAAGGACGGCATTGACCTGTTCGTGTTTCATCAGGCCAATCAATATATGCTGGAGTTTTTGCAAAAAGCCCTGCATATCAGCAAAGAAAAGTTTTATCTGTACCTGTCGGAAGTGGGGAATACCGTGTCCTCCACCATCCCGATTGCGCTCTCCGAGGCATTGAAGTCCGGCGTGTACCGTCCGGGAATGAAAACGCTGCTTGCGGGGTTTGGGGTCGGCCTTTCCTGGGGCGGGGTGGTAGTGCTATGACCATCAACTCCCTCGAATTCGCCCTCTTCTTAGGCACGGTGTTTTTTCTGTATTACTTCCCCCTCAAGGAACAAACAAGGGCGCAAAACATCCTGCTGCTGGGGGCAAGCTATGTCTTTTACGGCATCGCCAACTGGAAGATGATTCCCCTCCTTGCGGTGATTACGGGCATTTTTTATGGCTTGGGACGCGCCATCGGTAAAGCCGGGGACACAAAACAGGGGTCCTTGCTGACCGCCCTGGGCGTATGCCTGGGGCTTGCCCTGCTGCTGTATTTCAAGTACCTCAACTTTTTCATTAGCTCCTTCGCGGATTTGTGTACAGCCCTTGGATTGGCCGTGAACCGGCATACCTTCAACATCATCATGCCCCTGGGGCTCAGCTTTTTTACCTTCAAGCTCATCAGCTACGTTGTTGAGGTGCACGATCATACCATGGAGCCGGAGCGGGATATTATCAGCTTTGCCGTGTACACGGCCTTTTTCCCTGCCCTTGCCGCAGGGCCGATTGACCGTCCCAACGTATTTTTGCCCCAATTACAGGCGAAACGGACCTTTAACTACGCCCTTGCGGTGGATGGCTGCCGGCAGATGCTCTGGGGAATGGCAAAAAAAATGCTGATTGCTGATAAGTTGGCTGTGGCGACCGATACGGTATGGGCCAATATCGCCGCCAGTTCCGGGCTTAACCTGCTGCTTACGGTGTTTTTCTACGCCCTGCAACTCTACGCCGACTTTTCCGGTTATTCAGACATGGCTATCGGGGTGGGCAAGTTGCTGGGGTTCAGGATCACCCGGAATTTTAACTATCCCTTTTTCGGCAGAACCATTGCCGAGTACTGGCGGAACTGGCATATTTCGCTGACCTCCTGGCTCACCGACTATGTGTTTATCCCCCTCCACAGCCGCTTCCACAGGCTGGGAAAGGCGGGTCTGATCCTTACCACCATGATCAACTTTTTACTGGTCGGCTTGTGGCACGGCGCGAACTGGACCTTTGCGGCTTTGGGGCTGTACCACGGCTTATTGTATATCCCCCTGATCCTGAGCGGCGAATTCGGCAAGAACCGCAAACGCGGCTTCACGCTGCTGGGGCTGCCATCTCTCAAGGATTTTGCGGGAATGGCAACCACCTTTACCCTGGTAAGCTTTGGGCTGATTATGTTCCGGGCCGAAAATATCGTCCAAGCCTGGGACTATGTGCGGCATATTGCCGATTTTTCCGTTCCCTTTACCATTGCGGGTATACAGGGGAAAAAAGCGGTGCTCCTGGCGGCGGGCATGATGGCGCTGGAATGGTACGGCTTCCGCCACAAAATGGAGTATGCCTTTTGCGCGGTTACCAAGTTGAATACCCCCTGCCGTTACCTCATCTACCTGCTTTTGTGCCTATTGGTCAGTATGATGCTATTCGGTACGAACACGCAGGAATTCATCTATCAGCAGTTCTAAAAAAGGAGTTAGTATGAAACGATTTATCCGTAAGGCGCTCATCCTTGGCGCACTGTGTGTTCCTTTCGCCTTTGTCCTTCCCGTGGTTCTTGATCCCTATAATGTGTTTCATTATAAAAATGTGCGGGATAATGGCGTTGGGCTTAATCAAAATTACATCAAAATGCGCTATCTGCTGGATAATCCCGGACGGTTTGACGCGCTGATTCTGGGAAGTTCCAAGGTAGCCCCCCTTGATGTGGGACATATCAATGATGTTCTGCGCTGGTACAACATGACCCACGCATGGGGAACACCCCGGGAGTATTTTGAAAATCTACAGGTGCTCATCGAAAGGGGAATCATCCCTTCGGTTGTATTGCTGGGAATTGATACCGCGTCGGGCTGGCTTGACCCGGACATCAGCGTCAGGACCTTGGGGACCAATCCCTATCCTTATCCCGCACAGGGCAGTGATTGGCTCCGCTACGGGCAGTTTTTGCTCGGGTATTGCAATCCCTCGGTGCTTTCTTCCATTCTTGTGAGTATTCGTCACAAGGGCAATACGCCGGAATTCCAAAAACAGTTTTACGAGAACGGCGGACGGGCAAGAAAGGCAAAAACAGAACCATACAACTGGAACAACCTTCCATACCAAATGGTCATGCGCTTCAAACCGCGTCCCATTGAAAACCGTATTGAACAGGGCCTGGCGGATATTCAGAGGATCCGTGACGTATGCGCTGAACATCACATCAAATTGATCGTGTTTACCATCCCGCTGCACATCGCCGAGTACCGGCATTTTATTCCCTACGGCTACCTCGATTTTTTGGAAAAACTCGCTGATATAAGTGATTTTTATAACTTCGTGGGTATCAACGACATTGCCGTAAACAACGATTATTTTAACGATGTATTTCATCACAATATCGCTACCGGCGACATGGTCCTTGACCGTATTTTTGAGGGTATCACTGATGAAAAGCTGTTGTCCCAGGGCTTTGGATACTATGTAACCGGAGAAAACAGAGACCTGCTCTTTGCGCTTTTACGGGAACAGTTGACGGATCGGCATCGTTCAGCGTCTCCGTAAAGCCGGATAGGATGGCTTAAGCACTAACCATTAACCACTAAGTTACACGAAGTTGCACAAAGTATTTATTTTTCTTCTTACTTTGTGAAACTTTGCGATACTTCGTGGTTTTTTCTTCGCCGGGTAGAACCGGGCAGTTACCCACCCGGAGCCCCACAGACCCGGACGTGCCCAATTAAGGCATCCGGTTCCTCTGGAAAAGATTCGTTTAGCAATATGAGTGGACAATTTTCGGTTGTGGCAACGGAAAGTGTTGTAGGTAGCTTCCGAATTGTTCCCAATTCAGCTCTTTCTGCCGAGACCGCCGGTTGAGCCA
>JAITQK010000162.1 GCA_031288975.1 Treponema sp.
ACAAGTCATGCCGCGTTTTGGTTCAACCGTCGGCGATAGCGGGTAAATGGGTGCTGGAAGCGGGCATTTTCAACACAGGCGCGATTTACCGCTGGTTCAAAGAGCAGTACTGCCGCGATCTATTGGACAACCCCCGTTCTTACATCGTTATGGATAAGGAAGCTGAAGACTCAGGTCCTGGCGCTCACGGGGTAATGATGATACCTCATTGTGAGGGGAGCGCCGCTCCATACTGGAATCCCCTTGCCAAAGGGATATTTTTCAATCTGTCGCTGGGGACGACTCGCGGCGATATGAACCGTGCCATTCTGGAAGGCATAGCGATGGAAATCCACGACTGTCTTGAGCTGATACAGGAACTTTCCGGGACGCTTTCCACGGTGGATGTTGCCGGAGGCATGACAAAGAGCAATTTGTTCTGCAAAATACAGGCGGATTGTTACGGTCTGCCAGTTGCCCGTTATACCAATAGCGAGGCGAGCAGTCTGGGCGCGTGTATTGTAGCCGCGCCGGAACTCGGCATATACGACATTCTCGAACAATCCTACGCGGCGATGGCAAGCGATATTGATTTTACGTTTGCACCGGACAGCGCACACCACGCGCTTTACGAGGAAAAAATCCAAATCAAAAAGAAACTCTATTTTTCGCTTGCAGAAAACGATGTATATGAAAGTTTTGCGGGAAAGTAGATTTGAGAAAGTAAGAGGTAAAAGGGGTTTTCGTCCGGTATATTTTGGTTATCGCCAGGCGATTTCCCGGTAGTATCAGAATATTTCATACCTTATACCTTATCGCCGCTCATGCCGCATCGGGGAAAATCTCGGATTTTTCAGTTGGACCTAAACACAGCCCATCATATTAAAAACAATCTTGTCGATGTCGATGCGGAATGTTTCCCATGCGGGGGTTTTCACCCATGATATTTTGTCGAATTCCGTTTTAGGCATTGCTGTATAATTTTCGTTTGTATCCCCCCAAAAACCGGCAGTTTTCAATTGCTCAAAAATAAAATAAACCTGTTCGTCAAAATTGGAACATTTGTTTACAAAAAAATCTAAATCATCCGAGTACCGGTGATTATAGTACGCGCGGCTGAGGGCTAAAACGTTTTTCCGGTTGAGATTAAAAGCCAATGTCAACCGGTTAAGGATTTTGGACAGCAATTCTCATTTTAAAGCTGATAAAAAAAGATTGTCCGCGAATTGCACGAATTAACGCTAATAATAATGAACCGCGAAGTCGAAAAAGTCGAAAAAGTACTGAATATTGCTTCTTTATCTTCCTACTTATTTGACTGCGCGGTTGATCTTCTTCTTAACCTGTTGATAATGGTTTTTCTTCAACCAAAGAATCAAACGTGGATGAACGCGGGATCATCAGTCGTAGCATCCGGGAGCGGCCCGCAGAGCGGCTGGTAAAAAAAATGTATGTGCCAGAGGAACAGACCTTGGGGAGGCGCCGTGGGACCGGCAAGAACGTGATCCCCGGAGGCAAGCAGCCGGCTGAACGCTGCCGGGCTGCACCCCTGCTCCTCATAATGAAGCAGCGTCCCGATAATGGAACGGACCATCTTCCAGAGAAAGGCATTGGCGGTGATCTCGAAGATCAGCAGGTTCCCCTGAACAAAGAAAGAAGAACCGAAAATGTACCGGGTCCTGGATACACTGGGATCACGAGGCGAGGCAAACACCGAGCAGTCCAGCTCACCCCGGAGAAGAAGCGTGTACTCGTTCAGGAGCGCCACAGAAGGATGACGCCACAGTTGAAGGGCGTAGCGCCGCTCATGGGGCAGACCCTGGCGGCCGCATAGCAACTGATAGCGGTAGGTCCGGGATACGGCGTCGAAACGGGAGTGAAACCCGCTCACCACCTCCTGGGCCTGGAGGATCCGTACATCCTGGGGAAGCAGCCTGTTCAGCGCCGGGGTAAAACGCTCAGGGGCAATGGAGCGGATATCCGTGTAGAAATTGGCAACCTGGCCCGCGGCGTGAACACCCGCGTCGGTTCTCCCGCTTCCGGTGAGACTGACCGGCTTCTTGTGCATCTTTGCCAGAGCCCCCTCGATAAGTCCCTGCACCGTCCGGCTCCCCTCCTGCCGCTGCCAGCCGGAAAACTCCGTGCCGTCATAGGCGATGAGGAGCCGGATATTCCTCCATTCATTGGTTTTTTTACCGAGTTCATTCATCGGTCTCATTGAGCTCTTTGTTGATCCGCTGGTAGAGGTTCCGGGCATGTTCGAGGAGCGGCCCTGGTTTGTTTTTGGAGGCCCTTCCCAGGCCGAAGATCTTGGCGATGGTCCGCTTGGAATCTCCCAGGTACGCGATCCGCTGGGCGGTATCCCCTGTGGGCCCGTATTTGAGGTTGAGCAAGCCGGTGAGGTACAGCACCCCTTCGTAGGCGTAGTTCTTGTCCGTATCAGGGCCGCACACCTTAAGCCCCGAAAGCGCCTCTACCCCTGTCGTCTCCCGTTTCAGCGCCTCTGTGTATAGAAACTGGGCCTTCTTCTTGAAGAGCAGAGCAAGCCAATCGTAATGTTCACCCGGATTCTTGTTGTGAAGCTCGTCGAAGAGCCAGCCGGCCCGCAGTGACGCGAGGCCCTGTTTGATGGTGGGGGACGCTGAGACCGGGAAAAAATTATAGCACGAGGCTGTCAAATACTGAGAGGCCGCTCCGGAGACGAGGTTCCGGCCCTCATGGAAATCAATGTCCGGGAAGATAAGCCGTATCCTATCCATCCGTTTGTCCTGTTCAAAGAGGATCTGCTCCCTGACATCCACAGGGATCTGGGAGAAATCCTTGTCCATTGAGGCGTACCAGCATTCGGGGCATACCGTTGCCTGATACACCAGGGGATAGACATCCCCATACTTGATAGAAGGCTCATAGAGCCGGTGCAGTTCATCGGTGATCATCCCGGCAATCAGCCGTCCGCTCCCGGAAAGGAGCTCCTCGCGGTTAAACCGGGCGCCGCAGACCGGACAGGTGGTCTTCTCCTTGGAAAAATACGATACTTTTGGTTCGTCGACAGCCATACTTTTATTATCGGATTCTCGTAAATGAATATGCATGGGAAAGGCATGTATAACGATGCACTGACTATCAGCCATAATAACGATCGCGCCGAAGTACTCGTCCATGCGCTGCCCTATATTCAACAACACCTGGGCAAGACAATGGTTGTCAAGTACGGCGGTAACGCCATGATCAATGAAGACCTCAAGACCGC
>JAITQK010000189.1 GCA_031288975.1 Treponema sp.
ACTTCGCATAACAGGACTGCATACGCATCGTCGCTTCGCTCCCCGGGGTTCCGTTTGCCTGGCTCAATCGCTACGCTCATTCACACGGCTCCCTGCATCCACATTTTTGTGCGCCGCAATGCTACGCATTGCCTTATAGGTGCACAAAAACGTCGTATGCAGATGGAAAGGAGATACAAGCCTATCTCTCTGATATTTTTGAAAGCGGAGACCCTGACCTTATCATTGCCGCAATCGGGAACGTGTCCCGCGCTCATGGTATGTCAAACATTGCCGGTGATACTAACCTTGTGCGGTGAAAGTCCGCTTGTTCGCAGGTTTCTGCTGAATCAGGTCCCGCTTGCCAGCTTCCGTGCAGGAGCACCGCCGGAAATGTCGTCCAAGAATTTGATCTCTTCGGCGTTCAGGTATTTCCGGTATTCTTCCTGCCGGTGTTCCTTAACTTTCACCAGAACCTTCCGCTCACGGGAGGCTTCGAGGTAGATTTCTCGGGCTTCTTCGAGTTTACGCTTCGCTTTGGCAGCGTTTTCCAGAAGTTCGGCGCGGGTGTTGTCCAGCCGCTGGATGTACCGGTCAAAGGCCAGAATCTCCGTTGCACCGTGACTTGGGGAAAAACGTGCTTGTGCTGTCTGGTCCCGTTCCACTTTCACAGCCTCGATGGTCTGTTCAAGCTGGGTAAGAACGCCTACTGCCCTGCCGAGTTCAATCTTCGTTTCCTGTTCCCGGTATTTCCGGAGTTCCAGTACCTTTTCAAGACTGAAGGTAAACTGTTTCATATTAAGATTCGAGTGGAAGGTTCATTTCTTCTGCCGGTATTTCGGCGCCGGAAATGGCGGCCATGGCGGTGAGGGTTTCCTGAATCGTGGACTTTTCGCCTACTCCCTGGATGAGGAATTCGTCGATGGCCCCGTGTTTTGCAATTGCTTCATCAATAGTGGTATTTGACCCGGTGTGGTAGGCCCCTACGTTGATGAGGTCCTCGTTCTCGGTGTATACCGCCATGAGACGCCGTAAGTACCCCGCCGCTTTATTGGTAACAGGACCTGAAACAACTGGGGCTAAACGGGAAACACTGGCAAGTACATCAATAGCAGGATAATGGTAGGCCTGGGCCAAGGACCGGGAAAGTACGATATGACCATCCAGGATGCCCCGGACCGTGTCGGCTACCGGTTCATCCAGATCATCCCCATCAACCAGGATGGTATAAAAACCGGTGATCGTTCCTTTTTCAGAGGAACCACAGCGTTCGAGCAATTTGGGCATGGTATCAAACATACTGGGGGTATAGCCCCTGGTCGCCGGAGGTTCCCCCACAGCAAGGCCGATTTCCCGTTGGGCACGGGCAAAGCGGGTAACCGAATCAAAGAGGAGCATCACATCCTGTCCCTGATCCCGGAAGTATTCTGCCACAGCAGTGGCCACATAGGCTCCTCTGAGGCGGGAGAGGGGGGGAGAATTGGAAGGGGTAACTATCAGGACGCTCCGGGCAAGCCCTTCTTTGCCCAGATCGTTTTCAATGAAGTCGTTCACTTCCCGGCCCCGCTCACCGATGAGGGCCACGACATTCACATCCGCATTGGTATTCCGGGCTATCATACCCAGGAGGGTTGATTTTCCCACCCCAGAACCGGCGAAAATGCCCAGCCGCTGTCCTCTGCCGACCGCCAGTATCCCGTCGATGGCCCGCACGCCAGTACTGATGCGTTCAGTTATCCGTCTGCGCTTTAAGGGGTCAGGAGCGCTTGCCATGGCCGGATAATGGAGACTCGATTCAATATCCCCTTTACCATCACTGGGGCGTCCCTGGGCATCCAACACCCGGCCCAGTAATTTCTCAGAAACCGCTATTTCAAGACAGCTCCCTGAAGCAACTACCCGGCTGCCAACTTCAATCCCGGTGGTTTCCTGGTATGCCATGAGCTGTACTGTTTCATCCCGAAGCCCCACGACCTCAGCCTGAATAAGACCAGGACCCTTCGGCGCTTCAATGCGGCATACTTCCCCGATGATGGCGGTAGGGCCACGGCTTTCTATGAGCAGGCCCTGCACTTTAGAAATATGCCCAACACATTTGATAGGGTCTATCCGTTCTGCAGCGTGAAGGTATTTTTCAATAACCGTTTCCACTAGGCTTGGGTTCCTTCGTTTTTCGGAGCCGGTTTAGGTTTAGAGGTGATCGGCACCATTTCCAGGATTTTTGCTTCCAATTCTGCAAGCTGACTGGAGATCCGTGCGTCAATCTCACCAAAATCGGTCTCAACGATACAACCTCCGGAATCCACTGAGGAATCTTCCTGGACCTGTATGGATTTAACCCCTTCCATCCGCTGGATAAAATCTTTGATATGCTCGGTGGTCAGTTTTACATCTGCCAGATTGACCCGGATGATGACATTCCCCCGTCCCTTTACCTTTTTCAGCGCCTGAACCACATTGGAAAGGATCACATTACGCTGATTCTCGGAAATGACCTTGATCACTTTCCGGGACATAAGGATTACCAGGTCTATGATCTGCTGTTCCGTTTCCGCGAGAATCTCAGCCCGCTTTTCCTGTGCCCGTTCCAGCATGACCTGGGTTCTTTCAATGAGCCGCTCTACCTCGGCCTTGCCTTCGTTGAAACCTGCTTCCCGGCCTGCGAGCCGGCTCTGGGCTTCGGCATTTTTCCGTTCTCCTTCAATGGCGACCCGGGACGCGGCCTCAAACTCCGCCGCCTTTTGCCGGGCTTCCGCGAGGATCCCCTCGGCCTCATCTGCTGCCGCCTGCTTCAAGGACTGGGCTTCCCCGGTCTTCCGCTTGACTTCCTGAAACGCTGCGGATTCAGCGTCTGCAATGATCCGGTCCGCTTCTGCTTGAGCGGAACGAATCATAGTCTCTCGTTCAACGTCCCATTGGCTTTTAAAAAGTTCCGCTTCCTGACGAAGCTCCTCTGCGGTGGGGCCTTGATATTCCTCGACCTCTGTGGCTTCTTCGACTTCCTCTTCTCCCTGCACCGGATGATCCAGCGCGGTAAAAGATTGGGGAGATTCAAGGAATACCGTATTATTATTGAGGGTGACCTCACCGGATCTGAAAACCGCTTTTACCATGTATTATACCACCAATTCATCCTCTCCAGCCCGTGCGATGACAATTTCACCGGCATCTTCAAGGCGCCGGATAATCGCCACAATCTTTTGCTGGGATTCTTCCACATCCTTTAAGCGGACCGGACCCATGTATTCCATATCTTCCTTCAGCATCTGGCCGGCGCGCTTACTCATGTTCCGGAAGATCTTATCCTGTACTTCGGTATCCACGGATTTGAGGGCCTTGGCCAGTTCGCTGACATCCACTTCCCGCAGTACCTTCTGAATGGACTTGTCGTCGATCATGACAATATCCTCGAACACGAACATCCGTTTCTTGATCTCTTCTGCCAGTTCCGGATCGTTTTCTTCCAGGGTTTCAATGATCTGCTTTTCCGATGCCCGGTCAACCATATTGAGGATCTCGACGATGCTTTCCACCCCCCCTGCTGCGGTATAATCTTCACTGGACAGGGTGGACAGTTTCTTTTCCAAGACCCGCTCCACTTCCCGCAGGACTTCAGGACTGGTGCGGTCCATGGTAGCAATCCGCCGGGCCACATCGCTCTGTATCTCCTGGGGGAGGTTCTGGAGTATGACCGATGCCTTATTTGGCTCCAAATAGGCCAGGATAAGGGCCATGGTTTGGGGATGTTCTTGCTGAATGAAGTTGAGGAGGTGCGCCGGATCAGTACGGCGGATAAAATCAAAGGGCCTCACCTGAAGACTTGAGGTCAGACGGTTGATGATATCAATAGCCTTCTGGCTTCCCACGGATTTTTCCAGTACCTCTCGTGCATAATCAATACCACCAGTGGTGATAAATTGATTTGCCATCATGAGTTCCTGGAACTCCTGCAGAATGCCGTCTTTCTGGCCAGGCTCTATGGTTTCAAGCCGGGCAATCTCAAAGGTAATGGTTTCTATTTCATCTTCCCGCAAATATTTAAATATTTCCGCAGATACTTCGGAACCCATAGTAACTAAAAAGGCCGCAGCCTTCTGGCGGCCACTGAGATCAGTATCGTCTTTTTTCCTGGCTCCGCCGGAGCCGGATAATTTTGCCATGCCTATTCCTCCAAAAGCCAGGTTCTGATGAGTTGTGCCACATCCTCAGGATGCTCCTTAGTCAATTTAATAATCCCCTCGTGGAGGTTCATGCGTTCCCGCTCTTCCACGGATATAGGTACTTCCTGATCTTCTTCCGCCTGCATAAGCGCACTTTCCCGGAGGGCCTGTTCCCGCCGTGAACGTTCATCTTCCGCTGCCCGCCGCCGCCTTTCCATTTCCCTCGAAATCGCCCGGAACAGAAAAAAGGCTACAATCAGGAAGACCAGTCCTCCAATGCCCCAAAAGAACAGGGTTTGTACCTGCTGGGTCTTGAAGTACTGAGCGTCTCTATCAGCATGCTCTTGGGTCCGGTCAAAGCGGATGTTCTGGACCGTTACCGAATCGCCCCGGGCGGCATTATACCCGATGGCATTTTGAATCCACTGCTGGGTTGCCCTGAGTTCCTCCGGAGGTATGGGGGTGTATTCCCGTTCTATTGAGCCATTGGGAAGCACCACGGGCTTCCGTTTTTCATCGTAATTCAGTTTCCAGGTACCATCGATATTGACGGACACCGTAACCCGATCTATGGTCGGACTCCGTTCTTCCTGAATAGAACGCTTGTTGAGTTCTTCATTAACGGTCTGGGTTTCCTGACTCACCTTCCCGACAATATTGGACATATCCCGGAATGCCGGCGCGGTCTGCCCTTCCCCTCCCGCAGGTCCTTCGGGGTTAATCCCCGTACCTTCCCAAGAGGTCTTCGAGGTGGTCTGAGACCGGGGGATGGACTGGACTCGCAAGGAATCATCATAGGAAAGCCCCGGGGTCTGCTCCTTTAAGGTAATAGGGAAAAATTCTTCGGTACTGACGGCCTTTTTGGACAGATCCATATCTATCTTAATGTTGAGGTCCCGAACCCGATCCGCAGTAAAGGTCCCCTGGAGGTCCTTGAGGATCCGCGCACGGTACTGGGTTTCCAGGGTCTGGATCATCTTGTTGCCCCGCTCAATGAGGGCAAGGCGATCAGATTCGGCCATGCCTGCAAAGTCATTCAGAACCATACCATTCTCATCGGTGATGACGATATTTTCATCCGTGAGTCCCTCCACCGCAAACTTGAGGGTCTTCTGTATCCCCTCAATCTTCTTACGGTTTTGGGTGATATCACTCCCTGGCCGGGGGGTGATGATGACGCTGGCAGTTGTCGGGTTCTGGAGGGAACCGAAGAGTTCCCGTTTTGGAAACACGATCATAACATCGGCGTTATCCACATCATCCAGGGCCTTCACATGGTCGTTTACCATCTGGGTGATCGCCCGCTGGAGGTTCACGTTCCGCTCCAAATCGGTGATGGTCCACCGTTCCCGGTCAAAGATGGCCCAGGGGTCGGTCCTTGAGGGAACCAGGTCTTCACGAATAAGAATCGCCCGCATCCTGCGGGCAGTGATTTCATTAGGAACCATGATGACCCCTGTGGCGGATACGGAAGTTCTGATCCCTTCCGCGTTGATCCGGGTAACGATCCGATCCCGTGCGTCCTCGTCCTTGATGGCCGCGTCAATAACCGGCACCATCGTGGGGGCGGAAGAAACCGAAAAGAGGGCGATAAACCCTACGATCACTGCCACCCCAATCCCTATGAGGATGAGCTTCTGTACTAAGGACCATTTTCCCCAGAGTTTTTGTATTTGTCCTACAAGTTTCTTAAACCACTCATTCATATTCCCCTCCCCAAAAGAACGTCATTCTGCAGGAATGTTATTCCCAGGGACGTACCTCATCCTGTGTATCCCAATCTTACCGGGTATTGATAAGATCCTTCCAACTCTGTACCAAACGACTGAGTACCGTTCTCGTAATATTCAAAGACAGCGACGCATTAGCCTGTGCAATGGTGATATCATGGACATCCACCGAACCAGGCTCGGTTATAGCAGCCTGTATCAGATTATTCGCAGTATGCTGTTGGGCACTCACCTTATCCAGTGCCTGGAGCATCACATCCTCAAAGGTACCGGAACGGAGAGCCGCCTCGGCGCCTACCTTGTTTCCTAACTCTGACAAGGTCTGCCCCGCAGGGTTCACCGCAGCAGCAGAGGCGAAATGCTTGGGATTGGTCACCCTTAAAGGGACCTGACTTGCCGGAACCAGTTCAGGCCGGAAAACGGTCATGTATTACCTCCCGCCTATGTCCAAGGCCCGCTGGAACATACTCTTGGAACCGTCAATGATAGCCGCATTGGCCTCATACGCCCGGGAAGCGGAGATTATATCCACCATTTCGGTGACGATATCCACATTGGGATATTCCACATACCCCTCATTAGGCCCTGAGAGTATGGCGTCAGGATGGGTCGGATCATAGACCAGCCGGTTCTTGGCGGCAGAATCCTTTTGTATTTCCGCAACCCGCACCCCTTTCCCCGGACCATTGTCCATGCCCTCGGGCAAAAAGGGGGAACGCCAATAAGGACCCTCCACCCGAGGCCGCATGATAACCCGGCTCCTCCGGTAAGGTCCCCCTTCCGCAGTACGGGTGGTAGAGACATTGGCGATATTGTCGGCAATTACCTCGGTACGGAGCCGTTCGGCACTCATCCCCGTGGCAGCTATGTTTATTGAATTGAAAATTCCCATATACCCTTATCCTATCTTAATACCAGATTGACCTGGCTGAACTCGAAGGTCGCCGCCTGGGCCAAAAGGCTATACATCAGTTGATTTTGTAAGGCCCGCTGGAACTCCTGCTCCGCATCCACGTTGTTTCCGTTGTTTTTGGAAACCGAGAGATAATCCACCACCCGTCGCGGCTCCACATCCCGGTAATCCCGTTTCTGCCAATTAGAAATATGCCGAGAATCCGTCCGGGTCATTTCCAGGGCGGGCTGCTGTTTTTCCGTATCCAGTGCCCGTTTCAGTTCACTTTCAAAGTTCACCTCTGAACGTTTGAAATTCGGTACATTCGCGTTGCTGATATTATTGGCAATCACCTCTCGCCGGAGGGCACTCACATCCAAAGCCCGGTGCACTAAATCGACTGTTCGAGAAAAGTCAGTATCAATACCCATTATAGTCTCCCCATTTATTCATCGGCAGCTTTAATTAGCGAGTTTAGATAACATTTAGTTACAGAATGTAGCGCCCCAAATCCTGATCCATGACCAAATCGGTGAGCTTTTCATTGACATAGGCTTCGGTGATGGATACCTGGGTCGGGGCAATATCCGGGGCCTCAAAGGAAAGCTCTTCAAGGAGCGCTTCCATGATGGTATGGAGCCGCCGGGCGCCGATGTTTTCCAACCGGGAATTGACATCTGCCGCCAGGGCCGCCAGCCGATCTATTGCCTCGGGGGTAAACTCAATGGTCACCTCCTCAGTGGCTAAAAGCTCGATGTACTGCTTGGTCAGGGCGTTTTTCGGCTCCGTCAAAATCCGCAGGAAGTCATCCTTTCCCAGGGAATCCAGTTCCACCCGCAGGGGAAAGCGGCCCTGGAGTTCGGGGATCAGGTCCGAAGGCTTACTAACATTGAAGGCCCCAGCAGCCACAAAGAGGATGTGATCCGTGTTGACCGGGCCCCACTTGGTATTCACCGTGGCCCCTTCCACAATGGGAAGGATATCCCGCTGCACCCCCTCACGGGACACATCAGGACCGCCGCCGCCCCGTTCGCCCTTAACCGCGATCTTGTCAATCTCGTCAATGAAGACGATCCCCGTCTCCTCAACCCGCTGCCGGGCCTCATCGCTTACCCGGTCCCGGTCTACGAGCTTTTCCAGTTCTTCCCCGATGAGGATCTCCCGTGCCCGGCTTACGGTTACCAGCTTCTTCTTCTTACCACCGCCGAAAAATCCGGCGATCCCCGAAAGGCTGGACTCAAGGTCCTCGAAACCGCCTCCCATCATTTCAAAAGAGGGGAACTGGGGATTCTGGTTGACCGTGATTTCCACCATCCGGTCTTCGAGCTTCCCTTCCCGGAGCATGGTCCTGAATTTTTCTCTGGTGGACGAATCCTTTACCGCTGCTTCTTCACTCTTATCTTCCTGGGTCTGCTTCTCCCCAGCCTCATGCTCCTCGTTTTCTTCCCTGGTCTCAGTGTCCTCATCATTACTTTTTTTACGGAACACGGGGATCCCCACCTGAATGGCCGTACCCATGAGGGCAGGACCAGAGCCGCTGGCATTATCGGAATTGATGGAAAAGGTCCCCATAGGCCGCACCACCGGTCCGGGCTGGGGCTTGGACTCCTTCCGTTTTTTTCCGGTTCCCGGGAGGAGCAGGTCAAGGAGCGCATCTTCGGCCCGCTTCTCCGCTTCGGTAGTAACGGTCTCCTGCATTTCCTGCTTCACCATCTGAATCCCCGCGGCCATGAGGTCCCGGATCATGGATTCCACATCCCTGCCCACATACCCCACTTCGGTGTACTTAGTCGCCTCCACCTTGATAAAGGGGGAACCTGCCAGCTTGGCAAGCCGCCGGGCAATCTCGGTCTTCCCCACCCCGGTGGGGCCTATCATCAGGATGTTCTTGGGGGCGATGTCTTCCCGCATATCGCTTTCCAGCTTGAGCCGGCGAATCCGGTTCCGCAGGGCCACTGCTACCGCCCGTTTGGCCTTTTTCTGCCCCACGATGTACTTATCCAGTTCTGCGACTATCTCCCGCGGGGTAAGTTCTTTTCCTGGGAAGGTTGCATTGACTAGGTCCTTCCCGCCGGCTATGGGTAAACCAGAGGACGGTCGTTTCCCCCCGGTTTTCTTCTTGTTTTCGGTTTTATCGAGTTCGTTTTTTGCACTCATGATACCAGTTCCTCCAAGGTGATTTGTCCATTCGTATAAATACAGATATTTCCCGCAATCCGCAGGCTCTTCTCCGCAATCTCCGCAGCGGAAAAAGAACTCCCCTCAAGATATGCCAAGGCAGCCGCATACGCGTAATTACCCCCGGACCCAATGGCCAGGGCCTGCTCCGCAGGTTCTATCACATCCCCGGTACCGGAGATGAGCAGGGTCTTGCTGAGGTCTGCCACCAGGAGCAGGGCTTCAAGCCGCCGCAAAGACCGGTCGGTACGCCAGTCCTTGGCGAGTTCCACTGCTGCCCGTGCAAGATCCCCGGAATATTCCTTGAGCTTGGCCTCGAACCGGTCAAAGAGGGTAAAGGCATCGGCAGTGGCACCGGCAAAGCCGCAGAGTACCTTGCCGTCCCTAAGGCGCCTGACCTTACGGGCATTGTTCTTCATCACCGTCTCACCCATGGTCACCTGTCCATCTCCGGCCATAGCAACCTTTCCGTCTTTGCGTACCGCGAGAACCGTGGTACTCCGTATTCTAGGATTTCCTTTTTTCATAACCCCTTCCTTCTCGTGTTTCTGTCATAGATCCTTCCTCTGTTCCTTTAATAAGTATCGTCCTTCCCCCGCATGGGGATGGGCCGTGGCGTATGCCTGCTTTAAGCGCTCCATGTCCACATGGGTATACCGCTGGGTAGTGGAGATGCTGGCGTGGCCTAATAATTCCTGCACCACCCGGACATCGCAGCCTGCGTTTACCAGGTGAGTGGCAAAACTATGCCGAAGGGCATGGGGATGGATATGTTTTTCAATCCCTGAACATGCCGCATATTGAGCGATAATCCACCGCACCCCAGGCACAGAAATTCCCCTTCCCTTCCGGTTGATGAAGAGCCGGTCCGTGGGGTCTTCTGCGGGTATCCGCTCACCCCGTTCGGGAAGATACGCTGCCAGGGCTTGCACCGCTTCATCGGAAAAGAAGACGTATCGTTCCTTATCCCCCTTGCCCATGATCCGGGCTGCACTGAAGTCCTGGTCCATATCCGCCTGTGAAAGGGAAACCAATTCTGAGATCCGTAAGCCCCCGGAATACATGGCCAGTATCAGGGCCTTATCCCGAAGGGGCCAGAGCATCTGCGCCTTGTCGGGGAGTTCTGCAAAGCGAGCCATTTCCCCTTCCCAGAGGAAGGCTGGTAAGGTGGTGGGGGTTTTAAGATTCTGGAGGGTCGCCGAAGGATCGTCCCGCCGGTGCCCCATACGCATGAGCCAGCGGTAAAAGCCCCGGATCGCGGACAAGGCCCGGTTCATGCTCACTGCGGAAAACCCCTTGGTACTCAAATCGCCGATATATCCCTGTACCACCTGGAGAGACGCCCCTTCAGTCCCGGTATCGCGGCTTTCACAATAGGAATCAAAGCGCATGAGGTCCCCTGTATACGCCTCAAGGGTCCGCTCCGATACCCTTCGTACTGAAGCAAGATAGGTCAGGTATGCCTCGATTTTACTCGACATCTTCGATTGACGCCACCTGTTCGATTGACCGCTGTTCTGTACCTGCTAATCCGAGATCCTCATCATCGGGACTGTGGAGATAATCACATTTCGGGTTGATACAAGTCTTATGAAACCCGTTTTTCTTGTCGTCTTTTTCTACCATGAAGTACCCACACTTGGGACACGTCTCGTTGATGGGCTTAAAATGACTGATGAAGTCACACTCAGGGTAATTGGTACATCCGTAGAATTCCTTGCCCCTACCCTTGGTCCGGCGGGCCACGATGTCCCCTCCACATTTGGGACACTTTGCCAGGGGTATGGATCGGGTATTCCGGCATTCCGGGAAACCGGTACAGGCCAGGAAGTAGCCGAAACGGCCCAACTTTTTCACCAGCGGCCTTCCGCATTTCTCGCAGTGGTAGTCGGTCATTTCATCCAGGGAACCCTTGAAGGATTCCAGGGTTTTTCCCACTTCTTCCACCTGGTCCTTGAAGGGGTCGTAGAACTCCCGGATCATGTCGGGCCAGCGGAGCTGGCTTTCTTCAACCGCGTCGAGCTTACTTTCCATGGAAGCGGTGAAGGTCGTATCCACCACATGGGGGAAATATTCCACCAGCATATCGCAGATCAGCCGGCCTAAGAGGGTGGGGATGAGTTGTCGGCTTGACCGGGTTACATAGTACCGGTCCAGTAAGACCGAAATGATCGGCGCGTAGGTTGAGGGGCGGCCTATGCCCTTTTCTTCCAGGATCTTGACAATGGACGCGTCGGTATACCGGGCAGACCCCTGGGTAAAATGCTGTTCCGGGTAGAATTTGTCCATCTGTACTGGGTCTCCGATTTTTAAAACCGGGTAGGGATTCCCCTTGTCCTCTTTAGTGGCCAGGAGTTTCATCACCTTATAAAAGCCCTTCTCGATGATCCGAGTTCCGGCAATACGGAAGACCCCCGCTCCTGCCGTGATGTCAGTGCTCACGGTTTTGGTCTTTACTGGATTCATCTGGCTGGCCACAAAGCGTTCCCAAATAATCGTATAGAGCCTCAGTTGATCCTTGGAAAGATGATCTTTGACCTCATCGGGGGTATAGGTGATATAGGTGGGCCTGATGGCTTCATGGGCATCCTGCGCTTTCTTCCCCAAGGCGTATTCCACCGCCTTTTCAGGGAGTTCCGCGGGGTAGTGCTCCTTGATCCAGGTACGGACCTCATTGAGGGCGACCTGGGAAATCCGCACCGAGTCGGTACGCATATAGGTGATAAGCCCCACCCGGGCACTCCCGATGTTCACCCCTTCGTAGAGCTGCTGGGCCACCTGCATGGTTTTTTTGCTGGTGAAGCCCAGGCGATTCGCGGCGGTCTGCTGGAGCTGGGAGGTGGTAAAGGGGGGCCGGGACTTCACGGTCTTATCGGTTTCCCGGATATCCGACACCACGCACGCGACAGCGGCGATCTGGTCTATGATGGCCTTGACCGTGGCTTCGTTCCTGAGTTCCGGTTTATTCCCCTGCCAGGAGACGAGCTGGGCGGTAAAATGGGCCTTTCCCACCATAAAATCCGCTTCCAGGGTCCAGTATTCTTCGGGGATAAAGGATTCAACCTCCTTTTCCCGTTCACAGATGAGACGCAGGGCCACAGACTGGACCCGTCCTGCAGAAAGGCCGTTCTTCACCTTTTTCCAGAGCAGAGGGGAAAGATTATACCCCACCAGGCGATCCAAAACCCGCCGGGCTTTTTGGGCATTCACCTTGGCTTCGTCGATCATGCAGGGATGGGCCACCGCATCCTTAATCGCCATGGGAGTTATCTCGTTAAAAGCAATCCGCTGAATGGGAACCTGGGCAGTTTTAGCCGTGATGGCATTCTTGAGATGCCACGCGATAGCCTCTCCTTCACGGTCATTATCACTGGCGAGGAGCACGGTATCCGATTTTTTCGCGTCTCCTTGCAGCTCCTTGAGGAGTTTTGCCCTCCCCCGAACCGTGATATACTCAGGCTCAAAATCGTGGATCACATCAATGGCCATTCTGGATTTGGGCAGATCGATAAGGTGCCCCATGGACGCCTTAACAATGTATGAGGGACCAAGGTATTTCTCAATAGTCTTCGCCTTAGCCGGAGATTCCACAATAACGAGGATTTTTTTATCCGTTTTTGCTTTTTTGGCCCCAGGTGGTTTTTCTGCTGCCGTTTCCCGGGGTGTTGTGGTCTGCGTTGTGTGCGTATCGAACACTTCGTTCTCTTTTGTCTCAGCCGTTTTTCGGCTCTTTACCGCCATGGTAACCTATTCCTCCGAAGCACCGCTCAAAACTAACCCGCGTTTTCAGCAATGCTCTATATTCAAAGATCGGGCCAGGGACGATGCCAAGGCGTATCCACACTCAGCCCCACCTGATTCCCCCCTGTCTCCAGGGTTCGTATCCCCTCGGTGCCTATCGGCCCCTGCTTGTACCACAATACCCCATTCATCAAGGATATCCGTCCCCGTGGAAATAACCCCCGCCCCCTCTTCTACGAGTTTTTTGGTTCCTTCCCCGCAAGGAGATCCCAGGCTCACCGAAGCAACCCAGAGGTCCCTGCCCTGCTCCAGGGCAAACCGGGCGGTGATAAGCGCTCCTGAAGTCTGGGGAGCCTCAACAATCAGGACCCCCCGGGACAGGGCGGAAATGATCCGGTTTCGAGCGGGAAAATGCCATTTCCGCGGTTGTATCCCTGGGGGATATTCACTCAGCAAGACACCCCCTGCTTCGATTGCACGCCGGGCAAGCGTGCGGTTGGCTGCAGGATAGACTTCGTCCAGGCCGGAACCGAGTACCGCCACGGTTGGGGCGCCACCTTCAATATTGCCTCTATGGGCCATAGCGTCAATACCCAGGGCAAGCCCTGAAACCACGGAGATTCCCACTTCCCCCAGGGCTTTGGCTATCGTGTATGCCTGGGCCACCGCAGGACCTGATGGCCGCCGGGTTCCCACCATCGCAACGAGGGGCCTTTCGGGGTTTGGGAGCCTCCCCCGGTAAAAAAGCAGGACCGGCGGATCCCAGATCTCCCGGAGCAGGGGTGGGTACTCGTCTGCGGTATAGGAAACATACCCAATGCCCTGCAGACCTGCGGTAGCCGCGTCCTTTTCCGCCTGGGCCGTAATAGCATCCATGTCCCAGGGGCGGGTGAAACTATGGCCCAGAAACTGTTCCATATCCCTTTTGGAAAGCCCCCGTACTTCAGCTTCCCCGTTGCATTGTTTACATAATAACACCCGTTCGGTAGCAGTGAGACCTGGAATACGTCCTATGATTAAATCTAACAGGCCCCTGTCATTCATAGGATAACCCTAAAATATAGTCTTTGTTTCGTGCCGCCTCATCCCGTTTAGCCGTGTCTTTGGTAAGGCTTATGATCCGGTCATACAAATCCACCGCAGACGAGTACAGACCGGTCATGTAATAGGCCCGCGCCAAAACAAACATGCCATCCACATCATTCCCGTTCAGGTCCAGAAACCGTATTAGATGGGGTATAGCTTCCTCTGGACGGTCAAGTTCAAAAACATACAAAATACTGAGACCGTAATGAGGCCGGGTATACCGGTCGTTGAGTTCAATGGCCCTGCGGTAGGCTGCCTCGGCTATGGCAAAGTACCGGTCCCGTTCAGAGTTCTGCCCGTAGGCATCTGATCCGGTTCCAGGGAAACCCAACGAGGACTTGGCGACAATGGCGGCGGAAAATCCGGTCAGATAAAAAACGGTCGCATCCTCCCCATTATAGAAGATGGCCTGTTGCAGGGCTTCCAGGGCTTCGTTATGCAGTCCTCGGTCCTGTAAACGAGTGGCCAGAATTTTCCAGTACACTCCGGTTTGAGCGGCATCCTTAACATGCTGCTCGATCTGCCGCTCATACTCTTTTATGGCTGCCCGTAGTCCATCAATCGTCGCAGGAGGTCCACCGGCGCTTATTGCCGCGATCCTGCGGGCGAGGTTATTCTGTATCACGTACTTCCGGTACGAATAGGCTCCCCCTGCTCCCAGGGCGATTACCGCGATTACCACGATGCCGATAAGCACTTCTTTTTTAATACGCATATTCATTGGTTCCCCCATCCCTGGAGTTTCGGCATATACCGCCGGTATTGTTCCCTGAGAAAAGAAACATCCACATGGGTATATATCTGGGTAGTAGCCAAATCAACATGACCCAGTAAGGCCTGTACAGACCTGAGATCCGCCCCTCCTGCCAATAGTTCGGTGGCAAAGCTGTGCCGTAAGGTGTGCAGCTTGGAACCGGTTCCCCCAGCGTGCGCTACCCGGGCATACTGTTTCCATATTCCCTTCCGGGACAGCCGTTTTCCCGTCCTGCTGATAAACAGGGCAAGACTGTTCCTGTCCCCTGACAAGCAAGGTCGCGCCTCCTCAAGATACCGCTTGAGCCACAACGCAGCTTCACTGCCGAACACCACCAGCCGTTCCTTGCTTCCCTTGCCCCAGATCCGGGCAAGCCCTTCGGAAAACATGATATCCCGTACATTCAGGGAAACCACCTCCGAAACCCGTAACCCTGCGGAATAGAGCAGCTCGTAGATTGTCCGGTTCCGCACGCCCAGAGCGGACCTGGTATCAACCAAGCTGAACAGACGATCCACCTCTTCCCGGTTCAGTACCTCCGGCAGCCGCCTACCCCGCCGCGGGGGTTCCAGGATAAGAGCAGGGTTATTTCCTCTGATATGTTCATCCATGGTGAATCTGAAAAAAGAACGAAGGGCAGCTATTGCTTTAGCCGTGGATCGAGGCCCAATACCCCCCTGTATCCGGCGCCTTTCCAGATAATCAGTAAGCCCCTGGGTATCCACGGTTTCAACCGTCGCCCCTGCCACCTCAAGGCAGTTCAGAAAACGGCCCAACTCGTACCGGTAGGTTTCCACGGTCAGGAGAGACCGGCGTTCCTGGGCAATGAGCCGGGAATAGTACTGTTCCAAAAGCACCTGGTGATTCACCAACAATTATACGTCCCTGCCCCCACCAGCGACCTTTCCTGGGGCATCCTTGTTGAGGCCGTACTTGCTCCGGAGTATCGCAGGAACCTCAATATCATCATCCGCATAGGTATTCCGAGAAGCAAGGAAGTCCGGGCGGGTGCTTGACCGTGCCCTGATGCGCTGCCATTCGTCATAGGGGATAAAATCGCCAGACTTCTCCACTATCGGTTCATGGACATGTCCGGGCTGAACCGTTTTTACCGGTTCACTATGAAACCCCGTGGCGATCACCGTTACCCGGAGCTGCTCGCCTAGACTTTGATCCAAATACACCCCTGAAATAATAACCGCATCAGGATCCGCTTTTGCGGTGATGATACTGACCACTTCTTGAAATTCCGCCAGGGAAAAATCATCCCCTCCTGAAACGCTGACCAGGATACGGGTGGCCCCTTCAATAGAGGTATCTTCCAGCAGGGGATTGTCCATCGCGATGGATGCAGCCTCAGATGCACGGTTATCCCCTTTGCCGTACCCGATGCCCATGAGGGCATCCCCCTGCTCCCGCATGATGGTTTCGGCATCCTCTAAATCAATATTAATAAGCCCGGTCTGACTCACGAGATCCGAAATGCCCTGCACCCCCTGGCGCAGTACATCATCGGCCTTGAGAAAGGCTTCCGTAATCGGGGTTCTCCGTTCAACAATGTTGAGGAGATGCTGGTTCGGGATGATGATGAGGGTATCCACCGCACTCCGCAGTTTGACGATCCCCTCCTCGGCCATGCGCATCCTGAAACGGCCCTCAAACTCAAAGGGCTTGGTCACCACCCCCACGGTAAGAGCGCCACATTCCTTGGCAACCTGGGCAATCACCGGGGCTGATCCGGTACCCGTACCGCCCCCCATGCCGGCGGTTACAAACACCATGTTGGCGCCCTTGAGGGCTTCGAGGATCTGTTCCCGGTCTTCATTGGCGGCCTTTTCACCTACCTCGGGCTTTCCACCTGCTCCCCGGCCTCCGGTAAATTTTGCCCCGATTTGCAGTTTCCGGTTTGCCTTGCATTTGTTCAGATCCTGCGCGTCGGTGTTGACTGCGATGAATTCAATCCCCTGTAAACCACATGCAATCATACGGTTTATCGCATTGCATCCACCTCCACCAGTACCGATAACTTTGATAAGCGCCGGACCCGGAGCCATTACCTTGTCTTCAAGTACTTCGATATTCATAAAACCCCTCCCCATAAAATTGATATCAATACCATCAAGGGCATGCATCAACGGTCTCTATATAAAGGTATCCATAACCTATAGCATGACAGCATCTACAAAAAACATCTATAGATCTTTATGCCCTTTAAGCCCTAATACCCTTCATAGTATAAAAAAAACTAAAAAAATTCTGTTTTAATCCAATCCACGATCTTACTGAAAAGCATCGGCTGCTGTCGTTTCTCCCGGGAACGGGGTTCTCCTCCCCGTTCAAGACCGCTTCGCCGTTCCCGGTCATCCCCTTCCAAAACCAAGCCCACCGCAGTGGCGTATATGGGATTACGGTATTCTTCAACCAGACCACCGACCGAAAAAGGCGTCCCTATCCTGACCGGCACCTTAAACAGTGCTGAAGCCAAGTCAATGGCCCCTAAAAGCTGGGCGCCCCCTCCGGTTAATACGATGCCGCCCCCTAGGGGCCGGGAAAGGGAAACTTTATCCAGCTTTTCTTTCACCATTTTAAATATCTCCTCTATACGAGGCTCAATAATCATGAATAGCTGGGATTTCGGTATGGACAGGGGCGGCCTCCCCCCAACCCCGGATACGATAACATCATCATCACCATCAAGTAGTCCTTCCCAACAGCACCCTGCGCTCACCTTAATCTGCTCTGCGGTTTCCAGGGAGATATTCTTGACCTTTGATATATCGCTGGTGATCATCCCCCCTCCGGCGGGAATGGTCGTGGTTGAATAGGGGCTTCCGTCAGAATACACCAATACATCCGTGGTTCCCCCTCCCATGTCAATCAGCGCAACCCCCAGTTCTTTTTCCTCATCCGTCAATACCGACCGTCCTGCGGCCAGGGACTGGAGCACCAGGTCATTCACCATGAACCCCGCCCGGTTCACACATTTTATCAGGTTCTGGGCGCTGTTCACCGAACAGGTAATGATGTGGACCTCCGCTTCGAGGCGAACGCCAATCATATCCAGGGGATCCCGGATGCTCCGCTGATCATCCACAATATAGTTCTGGGGAATAACCTCCAGGACTTGACGATCCATGGGGATCACCACAGCCCGGGCCGCTTCCAGGACCCGGCTTATATCATCTTCCCCGATTTCCCGGGTCTCCCGGTTTTTTCCGGTAACTGCCACGACCCCCCGGGAATTGATCCCGTCGATATGATTCCCCCCAATGCCGGTCCAGCAGGTATGTACCTCCCGTCCGCTCATCATCTCCGCCGCTTCAACGGCAGTCGCAATCGACCGCAGTGTAGCTTCAATATTGACCACTACGCCCTTTCGCAGTCCGGTAGAAGGACATACCCCTACGCCGGTAATTTCGAGAATCCCATTTTCATTGCGCTCGCCGATTATGGCGCAGACTTTAGTCGTCCCTATATCGAGGCCGACAACTAATCCGTCATTAGCCAGAGGATGCCTCCTTTAGAGTATAGTATATGATGCCATACCGGTCCTGAAATCAATTTCCTCAACTTGAATGCCGTTTGAAACACATACGTCAAGTATCAACAATACGTATCGAAGCATATCTTCATTTAACTCCATACCCACATGGACCCGTATCCGGTTATGAACAGGATAAAGGATCAAATCATAAGCGTCAAATGCTTTTCGATTAACTCGAATCTCCGATATAGCTACCAAAAGTTCCGGAGCGGAAGCGTGTATCGCTTCGAGATCAGCAAGCAAACCATTAAAAACCGGCGAAAGCCGCATCCCCAGGAAGGGCGGTTCATCAATAACCCCTGATATTATCGGCACCGATTGGAAGGAAGCCTGGCGCTGACCTTCAGTTCCTATCATAAAAACGAGTCCCTGGCGATCAAACCATACAGGGCAGAGCTTGCCCTGTATCAGGATAACGGACTGAGCTGCTGCAATACGTCCTTGCAGGTTTATCTGTACCGAATTGGGGAAGTGTTTAATCACCTGGACAGACTCTATCTCATACAGGGTCCTGATGCCCCGTTCTGCCCGCTGGGGGTCTACAGTCAGATACGAGGACCGGGGGCCGATCCCCGCCTTTTCGAGGATCATAGCCTGGTTCACGTCTGGGATGCCCGTTATTTCTATCTTTGATAAGGGAAGCCCCGGTATGATGATCAAAAGCCACAGGAGTTCTCCACCGAGGAGGGCCATGATGATAACGATGAGCCATTTGACCGCCTTTTCTATCCCCGATGAAACCACCGGTTCGACAGGCAGGATCTCCTCGGCGAAGATATGCTCATCGGACATGGTGCCCCTCCGTATCCGCGGCGTACCACCCGTCTGATTTTTGAGGACCCATTCCCTTGCCCCAGACAAAGAACACGCTTTTCTGAGGAGACCGGGAGATATTGACAATGAAACCTGATGCCATCAAGGTTGTTACCAGGGAAGAACCGCCGGCAGAGAAGAAGGGCAGGGGAATTCCCGTGGGTGGGAGGTTTCCAGAGGTTACCGCGATGTTTAGCAGGGTCTGGGATACAATCATCGACACGAGACCAAAGGCAAAAAGTCGACGGAAGGTATCTGTCGCCCTTATGGCCGCCCGGTACCCCCTGACCGCAAAAACCCCAAAGAGGACAAAAAACAGCAGGACCCCTAAAAAGCCAAAGGCTTCGGCAAAAGCGGAAAAAATAAAATCCGAATGAATCTCCGGCACCGCCGCAATCTTTATGATATTCTGCCCCATCCCCTTGCCCCAGAATCCGCCGGAGGCTATGGTCATGACCGAAGCGCGGACCTGGTACCCCGCTCCGTGGGGTTCCCATGCAGGGTTCATAAAACTGAGGAGCCGCCGCCATCGGTGGGGTTCGATCAACACCAGAAGGGCTGAAAAGGGCACGAATATGACCAGGGCGCTTAAAAAATACCGTATCCGCACCCCGGCCAGAAAAAAGATAAAAACCCCATTCACCGCGATAAACATGGCGGTAGAAAAATTATTCTGCAGATAGATTAATACGATAAAGATAAGGGTAATAAAAAAAGGAGGCAAGATGCTTTTCGTCAGCGAATCGAGGTGATCCTGTTTTTTATCAAAAATATGGGCCAGATACAGGGGCAGGATCAACTTCACAAATTCCGAAGGCTGGAATCCCGGAAGGGAACCGATACTAACCCAGCGGCTGGCCCCATTCTTCGTCATACCGAGCCCTGGAATGAGGGGCAGCACACACAAGAACATCCCCCCAAGGACCAGCAGCATGGGGAACTTCCCTTTGCGTAACCAATCCAGGTTCATGCGAGATGCCAGCAAGAACAGGAGCATCCCCACAAAGGCCAGGAAGATCTGTTTTGAAATAAAATAGAGACCTCCCCCGTAGTCCCGTTCCGCGAAGGCATAGGAAGAGGAATACAAGGTGACAAGGCCGATGCCGGTCAGGAGGAAGATTGCGGCAGTAAGCACCTGATCCGTGTGGAACCGCCAGCTCGCCTTTTCAACGTTAAATTTATACATGTTATTGAATCTTTAAGGTTGAAAGGGCAATGATTGTGAACAAGCCCCCGAGGATCCAGAACCGGATAACCACTTTGGTTTCCGCCCATCCTGACAACTCGAAATGATGATGCAGGGGGGCCATCTTAAACACCCGCTTCTTCCGTGTTTTATAGCTCAATACCTGTATAATGACCGAAGCGGCCTCCAGCACAAAGACGCCGCCGATGATAAGGATGAGGATCTCCTTTTTAATGATCAGGGATATGGTAGCGACTACTCCGCCCAGGGACAAGCTTCCTACATCCCCCATGAACACGTCTGCCGGATGGGCATTGAACCAGAGAAAGCCGACGCAGGCCCCCACCGCCGCAAGGCAGAAGACGGTGAGTTCCCCGGCGCCGGTAATATAGGAAATCCCCAGGTAGGAAGAATAATCGGCCCGGCCTGAGAGGTAGGTGAGGATCCCCAGAGTGATGAATACCAGGATGAGCAGCCCTGTGGCAAGACCGTCCAGGCCGTCGGACAAGTTGACTGCGTTGGATTCTCCCACGAGGAGCAGTACCGCAAAGGGGATCCACAGGACCCCCAGATCAATCACCGGGTTTTTAAAGAAGGGAATATACAGGACGGTGATTTCCGCTTCTCCGGAAAAATAGAGTACGAGGGTTATGATCAGGGCAACGATGCATTGCAAGACCAGTTTTGCCCAGGCCGGCAGTCCTTCAGAATTATGCCGCTTTACCTTAAGGTAATCATCAAGGAAGCCGATAAAACCGAAGGCTATAAAAGCCCCCATGGTAAGCCATACCTTACTATTGCCAAAGTCCTGCCAGAGGAGCATGGAAAAAAGCACGGAAAGAATGATGAGCACCCCGCCCATGGTCGGGGTACCGTCTTTTTTCAGATGGGTCTCAGGGCCGTCTTCCCGAATCGATTGACCTATCCGAAACTTTCGGAGGGCTTCGATTATCGTGGGACCAAACATGAAGCAGATGAGCAGGGTGGTTAAGGCAGCATAGGCTCCCCGGAAGGTGAGATACTGGAATACATTGAGCGGTGTAAAATACTTTACGAGAGGATACATGAATTCCAGAAACACCTACAACCATCCTCCCTGACCCGCCGTTTCAGCCAGGATCCTGTGCTCCATAAGCACCTCGGTAAGCCGTTCCAAGGCACAGGCCCTGGAACCCTTTAATAACACCAAATCACCAGGACGAACAAACCTGGCAAGAAACGCCGATAATGCATCCATACTATTCGTATGAAAACAGGAAATGTGCAACACGCCTCCGCTTTCAACCACCCCCAAAGATGCCTGTGTTTCGGGGCCAAAAAAACACACCATATCCGCCTTGGAAGACAGGACATACCGGCCTATCTGTTCATGGGCTGCTTGAGATACCTCCCCCAATTCCAACATAGAACCGAGTACGTAAATCCGCCGACCTGCCCAGTCAAAATCATCGCACATCGCTATCGCCGCCATCGTTGATTCAGGGTTGGCGTTATAACAATCCCGGACCACGGTTACCGGACCGTGGAGTATCTCGCTCCGGCCAAAGAGTCCTGAAACTGATTCCAGCCCCCCCCGGATCGCAGCGGAACTGACCGGAACCTCCTGTGCTATGGCGATGGCGGCCAGGGCGTTCCACAGGTTATGCTTCCCTGGAAGACCAAACCGAACCGGAACACCCTCCCAGAGGATTTCAGGCCCTGCTAAACTGGCGCCTGGTATGGTTGGGCCGTAAAAAAGAACCTTTCCCCTAACCCCTTGGGCAAGAAAAGCCCTGTACTCACGTTCATCCGTCGGGATGAGGGCGGTTTCAGTCCCTGAAAATTCGGAAAAAATCGCCTTTTTCTCTGCGGCAATGGCCTGTTTACTCCCAAGGATTCCGATATGAGCGGACCCAATGTTGGTAATCAGGGCAATATGGGGTTTGAGTATCCGTGCAAGCTCCCCTATTTCACCCTTCCGATTCATACCCAATTCAAAAATTCCCACCTCATGATCGGCACGAACCATAAAAACCGACAGGGGCAAGCCGGTCTCGGAATTCAGATTACCAGGATTCGCCACCACTGCCTTTTCCGTGCCTATTATGGCGGCGGCAAGCTCCTTGGTGGTGGTCTTGCCTGAGGAACCGGTGATGCCTATTCTGAGAAGCCGGGGAAACTTTTCAAGGTAGATCCGGGCAGCATCCTGCAAGCCTCTGAGGGTATCCTTCACCACGAGGAGCACGCCGTGATACGTCATGGCCACATCTACAAGTCCCCAAGAAGGTTCCTCCAGCCGGGACCGGGCAACCATGGCCATCACCGCACCGGCCTTAAAAGCAGCTTCCACATACCGGTGTCCGTCCTGAACTGTACCGGTAAGGGCAACAAAGAGCGCACCAGGCAGCACCGTCCTGGAATCAATGCTTACCGATGAGCATCCCGGATCCCCCTGAGCAGCTTCGTAAAAAGAGATGAGCTGGGCATCAAGGGCCGACGATAAATCGGCCCCTTTCATAAGGAGCGTCCTGTCCGGAACCATCTTCTCCATCAATGTCCCTCTCCCCCTTGTATCCGAATTTGCAACACATGCTCAGGCATTACCTTTGATAAGCCCAGTTCATATACGGCAATGTATTCGATCCGTTCCGCCGCGGAAAGCACGGCAATCCCCTCAATAAGGCTTTTATTACTTTTCACCCATTCCTTCTGCTGAATTTCAAGGCGCTCTACTTCCCTTTCTACATTTGCATACCGGACAGACTGCCACACGACAAGCCCTAAAAAAAAAGGTATGGTGAGGGTCATAACATATAAAAACAGATACCGCCTCATCTCCCCGCTCCATCCATTTCCTTTTCCACAACTCGCAGTCTGGCACTCCGAGAAGGGGGATTACTCCGTATTTCCACTTCATCTGGAACAACGCCCTTCCGGGTTAAAAGATTGACCCCTTTCTGTTCCCCACCGTGACCTCTCGGCTCATGAGGCGGATAATCCTTAGATCGCTCCCGGAACACATTTTTTACAATCCGATCCTCTAAGGAATGAAAGCTAATGACCCCCATACGCCCCCCCGGTTTGAGGACCCCTAATGCGCCTTCCAGAAGTGCCGGAAGCCGGGCAAGTTCTCCGTTCACCGCGATACGCAGGGCCTGAAAGGTCCTGGTTGCCGGATGGATGGGGCCATGCCGGTAATGAGCCGGAACCGCCTGTGCCACAATCTCCGCCAGGGCAATAGAACTGCTTATGGTCCCCTGGGACCGGGCCTCCACAATACTCCGGGCTATACGCCGGGAATACCGTTCCTCAGCATTATAATACAAAAGATCTGCCAACCCTTTTTCGGGAAGACCGGCAATGATATCCGCCGCGCTCTGGCCCCTAGTCGTATCAAGGCGCATATCAAGGACTTCGTCTTTCGTAAAGCTAAAGCCCCGTTCCCCTTTCTCATAATGATACCGACTCACCCCCAAATCGATGAGTATCGTATCCGGCCTGGTACCATCACGGGACAGCTCTGCAAAAAAATCACAGGCCCATCCTGGATAAAAACGAACCCGGTCGCCAAACTCCTTAAGCCGTTCCCTAGCTACCTCCTGGATAAGCGGATCCGCATCAACACCAATGACCTGCAAATCCGGAAATCGTGATAAAAATGCATAACTATGGCCTCCCTCCCCCAAGGTAGCATCTATCATCAATCCCTCCCCCTGACGAGGGGCAAGAAATCGAACTGTCTCTTCCAGTAAGACCGGCGTATGTACAATATTCATCAAAAATATTTCACTAAATTACATTATTATACAGAAAATCATCCAGTCAATACTCAAACCGGGAAATATCCTAAAAAGAAAAAAGGAGAGGGAAGCATCGCATACCGCAAACCTCCCTCTCCTTTCTTTTACTTTAAACAACCCTTTTTTGGTAGCTAAACTACCAATCCAATCAAACCATTATCGGGCTTCTACCACGAATCCAGCATATCATCGGGATCCCGGCTATCCTCGGCGAAAAGGTCCGTAACAGCCCGGAGATCGTCCAGGTAGAGGTAATAGGTCCCAACCGTTTCGGATGGATCACAATCGACCCGGAACCCGGCAACCTTAATACCCAACTGGTTATTGTAGTGATAATTCCGCTGAACAATCCCGTTCCGGCCATCTTCCGCCTGGGGAGGAATCGCAACGGTCAATTTTTTCCAGCCCTGGAAATTCAATTTTCCCAGCGAGAGTTCAAAGGAGCGGCCAAAATAATCCTGAACCAGTAATTTTAATTCATGGTTGTAATTACGGCCAACCACCCATACCGAAACGGTCTTGGTGATGCCCTCAATAGGAATAGGCCGGCGCGGAGTGAGAGTAAAGCTGCTATGGCCCCGATGGAGAAAATCCACCCGGGTACCCAGGACATACTTATCCGGGATATTAAGATCCGCCTCTTCCTCTATGGGCTGCTTCTCTGCAGGATTCCCCTCAAAGAGACGGCTCACCACATAACCGGCATTTGAAGACATGCTGGGAATCCAATACCCATCATGTTCAAATTTATCAACCGAAACTTCCTTGAGATTCTGTTGAGCAGCATCCAGTCCTATCCGGCTGGGGTCTGTGTCGCCAACCGCCGGATTTTGAGCAAACAAAATCCCGGTTACCAGCAATAAGGCTATACCAAAAATATATCGCTTCATTCAGCAGCCTCCTCTCCATTCCAGAGTTCTTGCACCCGCGCCGGATCCGCCAACTCTTTCCCATCATAGATGGATTCAAACACATCCGATACTACCCGGAATTGATCAAAATAGATGTAAAAGTTATTGACCTGCTCCTGGGGTTGCGTCCAAATCCGAAACTTAACAAAAGTTAAGGATTGTTTGGCAGGAAGAATCCGCTTTGCCTGGGAAATACTCCGCGGCACCGAAGCCCGCATGTTTTTCCATCCCTGGAAAGCAAGGGTTCCCATCTTTATCGTATGGATCACCCCTTGATAATCCCGAACATAGGCTTCGAGATCATACCGAAGGTTCGATCCCCATACCCACATATCCAAATACTGAACCCGTCCCGGAATCGGAATCTCCGTCGGTCCAGCCTCATCTCCGTCGGCTACAAGCACCGGATAGATATCTATCCAATTATACCCGCGGCGATCAAATCGCCCCCAGATACCCAGGCTCTTCAGTTCCTCCCCTTCCGGGTTGTAACCAAAAACCGACGCAGGCCATACGGAAACATAACTCACTTTGGGAAATGTTTCCTCATCCGTTTTGGTGGCAAATTTGCTTGCGTCAAACCTCCAATCATACAGAGACTCATCAGTCTGATCAAAAGTCTCCAAAATAGTGGCTTGAAGATCGAGCATATACTCATCACCAAAAGCTGATACCACTGCTATACATGCCAAAAGAATAAGGCACATAGCCCTGAAACTACCATGTTTCATCCCATACTCCTTTTCTATATTAATCGTTGGGAAGTAAAGTCTAGTAGTAGTATATTATCTTGTTCAATCTTTGTCAAACCCTTACAAGCAATATTACTAAAATTATGCAAATTCCTAACGATTTTTTTTCGGGCCTTAAAAGGCCACTCATAATCAAAGCGTGCTATTATGTATCACATCCTTTAAATGCTCTAAAACCTCCTTATCCGATATTCTCCCTCCTGGAAACTGAATTCCCGAGGGAATAGACCCCACCGCCTTTTTTCCATCCACCAGGGCAACCGCCCTGGCAGCCAATGCCCAGGAGGAATCGTCAAACACCACCTTGACCCCTCTCGAAGTCAAATCCGGGTCTATCCAGGAAAAAAGAACAACCGGGGTCTTGAGATTCCGCTCAAGAAAAGCTGGCGCCCGATCAAGCATAACCACACAGGCAATAGTTTGTATATCGGAATAATCCGAGGTACTATTTACATATATAGGCTCCCCCTCAAACCCCTGTTCCCGCAAGCCTGAACGAAAGGCATCCTTATATACTCCCCCAAGCTCCCGGTTCCGGAAAAAGAGGATCCCACCGCCCTCTGGAGTATCCTGATCCTGATTAAGGCCCTGCCCGCGGGCAATGATCGCGGCGTACTGCCCTGCCCGGTGAAAATCCGCTTCTAAGTCGGTCTCGATAAAGACCGTCCCCGCCACCTGCGGGTCCTGGTTCCGCTCCCCCAGGATAAGCACCGGAACCCCAGGGGCTTGCTCCGCGTAGCGTCCGGCCCCCTCGTAATAACGATAGGGAAAGAGCACGCAATACGGGGAAGCCGCTTTTTCTTCCACCGCGAAGGCAACCATCTCAGGTTCGGCACTATCACCGATAAATACCAGCTTCACCTGCCGGAAAAGCTTACAAGCCGTTTCAATATGTTTTACCCGGCCCCTCCTGATTCCGTAGAGCGCATTAAATGAAGCATCGGTAACAACCAGCACCGGGGCACGAAGGAAAAATAGCCCTCCGCCCAGAGCGACTATGATCACCAGTCCCAAAATAAGGTAGCTCTTTTTGCCTCTATGGATATCCATAATTATACCATACCAGTATAGACACAAAGAATCAAGAGAGATATAATAGAAAACATCACATTATTCAAGGAGTTTATATGACTAGTTATACCGAATTGGGCCTTGTCAATACCGTCGCACTGTTTAAGAAGGCGGTAAGTGGCGGCTATGCGCTGCCGGCCTACAATTTTAATAACATGGAACAGATGCAGGCCATTATCCAGGCCTGTGTCGAGACCAAATCACCGGTGATCTTACAGGTTTCTGCGGGAGCCAGGAAATATGCTAATCAGAATCTCTTGAAGAACATGGCCAAGGGCGCCGTTGAATATGCCCACGAACTGGGATGCGACATCCCCATTGTGTTGCATCTGGATCATGGGGATAGCTTTGAGCTCTGCAAGGATTGCATCGAAACAGGATTTTCCTCGGTTATGATTGATGGGTCCCACCTTTCCTTTAATGAGAACATCGCCCTGACCAAAAAGGTCTGCGAATTCGCCCATTCCCGGAAGGATTATGTTTCGGTGGAAGGAGAACTGGGGGTGCTTGCAGGGGTTGAAGATGAGGTCTCCGCTGAAAAAAGCCATTATACCCAGCCTGAAGAGGTGCAGAAATTCCTGGATGGAACCGGAGTCGATTCTCTGGCCATTTCCATCGGCACCAGTCACGGCCGGGCCAAATTCAAGCCCGAACAGTGCACCAGGGATGCCAACGGTATCCTTATCCCCCCTCCCCTCCGTTTCGACATCCTGCAAGAAATCGAGAAAAAGATACCCGGTTTCCCCATTGTCCTCCACGGTTCCTCATCGGTCCCGGTTGAATACGTGAAGATGATTGAACAATACGGCGGAAGCCTCTCCGATTCGGTGGGTATCCCGGAGGAGCAGCTCCGCCGGGCTGCCAAGAGCGCGGTCTGCAAGATAAATATCGACTCCGATGGCCGGCTGGCCATGACCGCCCTCATCAGAAAGGTCTTTGCGGAAAAGCCCGATGAGTTCGACCCCCGCAAATACCTGGGACCTGCCCGGGATGAGCTGAAAAAGCTCTATGCCCACAAGAACATCAATGTCCTCGGCTCCGCAGGCAAGGCTTAGGGCGTACTCAAGTTGAACAGCCGGTAGGAACGAGCCATACGTTTTTCGGCTTCGTCTGGCCAGGGGCGCTGCCCCCGGACCCCTGCTGGGAGGCCGGGGGCCTCCCAGACCCACCATTCTTATAGAAGGAATAGATGATTGACGTTGCTAGGGGAATCATCGTTATAGAAACCAGCACAAAGCCCAGGGATGATTTTTGGACAAAGAAGGCCCAATAGGTCGTGGTTGCCATAAGGGGTAAGAGCAGCATACCCAAAAGGATGGGAATGATCAGGAGCGGTTTTCCGTGGGAAACCGAGGTAGCCATAAGGTGTATAAAAAAGGGGATTCCCACGGCAATAGCGGTCCAAAGTAGGGGCACCAATACGAGGAGGAGGGGATCCTTCTGGGTGATCCCGTCTATTGTTCGGATTACAGCTCCCGGAATAAGCCAGAGGAGGGCAAAATTCGTAAGCTCTGCGGAATCGGTGATAAGCCGAAAGGGTATTAAAATAAGGCAAAAAATCAAAGGAACCAGCGCTGGCGCTCCGACGATATCGATACCTGCGCTTATCCACCGGGATAACTCAAAGCCTCCAGGCTCGATAAAGGCTCCCCGGAAAAACTGAACCAGGGCTGTGATGCTTCCCAAAAGGAGCGCCCAAACACCGCCGGAACCGGAACCGGCTCCTGGGGACAAGGACAACCAAAAAAGATAAAACAAAGGCATCCAGAGGATACAGAAAAGGCTCATGCCATAATCCTACCATGCCTGGCGAAGAGGCTGCAAGATGAGGGGTGCGGGATTGCCTGGGCGGATAGCGTTGTTCAGCGTATTTTTAGTGGATTGACAGGATTACACAAAGCCGATATACTTAATCTAAATTTTTAAAACCTACCGGAGTGAATTCCGGTTGTATGTCCATCATGAAGATTGGGCATGAAAGAAGCCATGAAGGCTAATGCTTGTAGTAATATAGGCAGGAGCCTTTATGGCTTTTTTATTAAAACCTTTTCAGGAGGATAATTATGCACATGGCGGATGCTTTGCTTTCACCAGCAGTAGGAGGCGTGATGACCGTGGTCAGCGCCATTGGTATCGGATATGGGGTAAAAAAAATCGCCGGCAATGCGTTTGACGAAAAGAAAATTCCCATGATGGGGGTCATGGGGGCCTTTGTATTCGCAGGGCAGATGATCAACTTTACCATCCCCGGCACCGGTTCAAGTGGCCATATCGGAGGGGGCATACTTCTTGCCGCCCTCCTCGGTCCCTACCCGGCGCTCCTGACCCTTGCGTCGGTTCTGCTCATCCAGTGCCTGTTCTTCGCCGACGGCGGGCTTTTGGCCTATGGGTGTAACGTGTTCAATATGGGGATAAGCGCCTGTTTCTTTGCCTATCATCTCATCTTTAAACCCATCGTTACCAAGGGGATGGATAACAAGCACATCACCATTGCCTCAATAGCGGCAGTGATTATCGGGTTACAGATCGGGGCCTTCTGCGTGGTTCTGGAAACCTTGTTTTCCGGGGTTACCGAATTGCCCTTTGGCGCCTTTGTCCTTTTGATGCAGCCCATTCATCTTGCCATTGGCCTCGTGGAAGGGATCGTTACCGCCGCAGTCCTCTGTTATGTTCACCGGGTCCGGCCTGAACTGCTGGACAGTACCGTAGAGAACACCAAGCTCCCTGCCGGGGTTCCCATGAAAAACATCCTGATCAGTTTTCTGGTACTTACCGTTATTGTCGGCGGTGTCCTTTCACTCTTCGCCTCTGCATACCCCGATGGACTTGAGTGGTCCATGGAAGGGGTGGCAGGTACCACTGAGCTTGAGCGGGAAGGTCCAGTGTATGAGGCGGTGAATTCCGTGGTAGAGACCACCGCTTTCATGCCCGATTATGGCTTTGCAGGGGATGAAGAAGGCGCTCCCCTGGGGACTACGGCGGCGGGAATCATCGGTAGCAGCATCACGATCCTGCTTGCCGGGGGAGTCGGGTTTGTCATCCATGCGGTACGGAAGAGAAACGCCGTCGCATGAGCCTTGGAAGCGCTCTTACGGATATTGATCACTTGGAAAGACTGGCCCTGGGAATCTCACCGGTTCACCGGCTTCATCCCCGGGCCAAGCTCCTTACCACCATCGCCTATATCATAACGGTCATATCCTTCCCTTCCTGGAATGTCTCAGGGGTGGTACCGTTTCTCTTTTATCCGGCCATCCTGATGTCCCTCTCTGGCACACCCTACAAGCCCCTCTTGACCCGGCTCCTTGGGGCGCTGCCCTTTTCGCTCATGGGAGGTCTCAGCAACATCGTGCTGCTCCGGGGAACCGCCTTTTCCCTGGGTTCCTTGACCGTAAGCCTCGGCATGGTTTCCTTTGTCTCGATCATGCTGAAAACCCTGCTCACCGTGTTTGCAGTGCTTATCCTGATTGCGACCACCTCGTTTATTGAAATCAGCCGTCAGTTAAGCGTTTTGGGAATGCCGAAAATCCTGAGCCTCCAACTGGTTATGACCTATCGGTATCTATCGGTGCTCATCGGAGAGGCTGTTTCAATGTTCACCGCCTATATATTGCGTTCAGGGGGTCAAAAAGGCATCCGCATGCAGGATATGGGCAGCTTCCTGGGACAGCTCATACTCCGCAGTTTTGACCGGGCCGAGCGGGTATACCAGGCCATGAAGTGCCGGGGCTTTGAGGGCGCCTATCGGGGAAAGGCGAGCGCCGGTTTCAGTGCTTCCGATTATGGATATACCCTTGCCCTTATTGCTCTGATGATTTTTTTCCGGTTTTTCAACCTGAGCGTGTTCGCCGGGAACTTACTACAGGGGCGATAGCGGGACTTTACAGAGGAATCGGGTAGGAGGTATAGTTAAAGTATGATTAATTGCAGGTGTCGGGTCTTCCATGCCGGCATGATAAAGGTATAGGATTTTTTGCTCCATGTAACAAACCTGACCGTGACCTATAAGGGAGCCGGTGACGCAGTTGTTTTAGGGGATATAACTTTTTCCCTGCGCTTAGGGGAACGACTTGCGCTGATAGGTGCCAACGGTGCCGGGAAGTCTACCCTCCTCCTCAGTTTGATAGGCATTATGACCCCCAAAGCGGGGGAAATCATCGCGGGAGATATTCCAGTAACCCAGGAACGCCTACGGGATCTGCGGCAGCTCGTGGGGATGGTGTTTCAAAACCCCGATGATCAGCTTTTTATGCCCACAGTGCTGGAGGACATCGCCTTTGGGCTTCGTAATTACGGCTTTGATGAAAAGACCATTGAAACACGGATCGATGCTATACTGGGGCGTCTGGGCATTGTTCACCTTAAAAATCGCATGTCCCACCGGCTTTCAGGGGGAGAGAAACGCCTTGTTGCCCTGGCGGGGGTACTCGTAATGGAACCCTCCCTGTTGCTCATGGATGAACCCTCTTCGTTCCTCGATCCCCGCGCCCGGCGGACCCTCATCACCATCCTCGATGACCTGCCCCAGACCATGGTGATAGCCACTCATGATCTCGACCTGGCCCTTACCCTCTGCCGCCGGACCATCCTATTGAAACAGGGCCATATTTTTGCCGATGCTTCGACCACAGAACTGTTGCATGATCCAGTTCTGCTGGAACAGTGCGGCTTATAATATTTTTCTTTTTTCTCATTTTTTGTCTCAATACCACTTGATTAAATAAGTGCCCTTAGATACAATAAATAAAAAGCGGCTGTCGTATAACGGCTATTACCCCAGCCTTCCAAGCTGGAGACGTGGGTTCGACTCCCATCAGCCGCTTATGTTAATTTTTGTAACTACTCAGCACCCCTCCCCTCTGTAAAAAAAGGTTACATAATAAAGATGCCTATGATATAATTTTCCTATGGATGGAGGAACAATAACCATACTCAAATCGCTGGTCCCTAAATAAAGCAAGCGGGTAGTAGAGATCGAAGAAACCATACGGTTATTGAAGAACGGACACAACAGCAAGACCAGTTCCACGCCACCATCCCAGGATATAGGACGGACTAATGCCAAAAGCTTGCGTCAAAAAAGCGGAAAATCATCCGGCGGGCATAAAGGCCATACCCTCAAGAGGACATTACTTTTTATCTGGAAGAGGTCTTTAATATCGGCGATCCCGATCTTATCATCGCGGCAATCGGGGACGTATCCCGCGCCCGCGGCATGTCTAGGATCGCCGAGGATACCAGACTGGGCCGGGAAAGCCTCTACAAGTCTTTGTCGCAGGGGGCAATCCCTCATTCACCACCGTTATGAAAGTCATGGCCTCCCTGGGCTTCGGATTGATCCCCCGGCTAGTTTGTGAGGTCCACCCCACGCCGCCCACGGGTGCATGAGGGCGAGGGGAAGCCGAAACGTTGACGGAAGGCCGGGGAAGCCCCAAAAATAACCCCTCAAAGTGGCCCTGGCAGGGGTCATTGAACTGCTGACCATCGTCAGGCCGAAGTAGACCGGGAAGGGGCGGCTTCCCAATAAGCCGGACAGTAGCGCAAAGTAGCTCATCAACCTCGCGAAAATTCTTGAAAAAATGGTGCCTTTTCTCTTGAAATATTGTAATCTATAGTTTACTATGTCGTTATGAATGAGATACGGAAAACGGAGACCTTCAAGAAATACATGAAAAACTTGAAGGACGCTGTTGGAAAGATGCACATTCTTCGCAGGGTTGACAGGCTCAGGAAGGGTGATGCCGGGGACTGCGGACCCATTGGCGAGGGCCTGTCTGAAATGCGTATCCATTTCGGCCCTGGCTATAGGGTTTATTTTAAGGACACCGGGAAAGAAATCATTATCCTGCTCTGCGGCGGCGATAAGTCCACCCAGGAACGCGATATAGAACGGGCCAAAAGACTTGCCAAGGAGGAAAGCGATGACTAAGACTAAAGAAAAAACAAGCGCATGGGACATGGCAGAATTCATTAATACTAAAGAGGATGTAATAGCCCTCTTTACCGTAGCCCTTGATGAAAACGATATAGATTTCCTCAAATCAGGAATAAACGCCCTAGCCCGTTCCAAAGGCATGACAGCAATTGCACGGGAATTGGGCGTTACCCGGGAGGGACTGTACAAATCCCTTTCCTTGAACGGAAATCCTTCATTTATAACCATGATTAAGCTCCTTGATAATCTTGGCTTCCGTCTCAAAATCGAACAGAAGGTGTCCGCATAACACCCGGTTGTTGAAGCCATCTGCAACATGCCGAGGAAGAGGAAGATACCGCTGCCGAATTGAAGGAAATATCATAATGCCGCCTGTGGGTGCGTGAGGGCGGGGAAAGCCGAAGGGGGTCTCCACCATATACCGAATCCGGCGCATCATCAGGCAAACAATAATAACGGGTAACGTTTGGGAATACCCGCAGAGGGGAAAGACTTCATAGCCCGTATCTGATATAAAATAATGGTG
>JAITQK010000217.1 GCA_031288975.1 Treponema sp.
TTTTACAATAAAATGCTTCAAATCTTCTGCTTTCTAAGTTTTTTATTATTCTGTCTGCCGAAAGTTCATATTTTCGATAAATTGCGTTGTATTTTTCTTCCATCATGTTTCCTCCATAATAATTTATATATTAATTTCATTTGTTTGTCAATAGTTTTAATCAAACAAAATACATTTTATTTTTTGTTTAGGGTATGTCGCCTAACTCCCCACGTATATCCCCCCGCATCTGTGATTAACCACAACCTTTAGCGTGTTATATCTCATTCCGGTATATAACACGCTAAAAGTTTCATATTGTAATTAATATCGGTATATAACACAAAAAACTTTATACCACATACCTCATGTTACGCAAAAGGCATAATTATCCCATATCCGTAACGTGGTGATCCGCATACCCCATTGCGGAACTCTGGAAAAAAGCGGAAACTATTGTCAGCATAAAATCAAATTACGGTTTATACTTATTTTAAGTAGGTGTTTTTGTGGAAATCGAATATGCATATCCCCCCAAGGGCAGGCAGCTTGAACAGGTTAAGACCTTCCTGGGGGAATTAGGATTGGGATGGGATGAGGGGGTTCAGTTCACGGTGAACCTCACGGAAAACGGTTGTATACTGGCCAGTGGTTCCCGGCAGTACAATGTCTTAAAGTGTATCGGGGTTGCGGCGGACCGCCAAGGGGAAGGGCTTACCGCATCCATTGTAACGGAACTGGTAAAGGATGCCCTGTCCCGGGGCTTTTCCCATTGCTTCCTCTTTACCAAGCCCCAAAATATACCTCGCTTTGAGGGATTCGGATTCTGGCGTATCGCAGAGACCGCTGATGCGGCTTTGCTGGAAAACCATAAAAACGGGGTCACTGCTTTTGTGGATGCCCTGGGGCCTGTTGACACCGGGGAGCAGCGAGGCGCCGTGGTGGCCCACTGCAATCCCTTTACCAGGGGCCATCTCTATCTGATTGAAGAGGCGGCCCGGCGCTGTTCCAGCCTGGACCTGTTCATCCTCTCCGAAGAGGGGGCCGCCTTTCCTTACGAGGTACGCATGGAATTGGTTCGGCAAGGAACGGCCCATCTTGCCAATGTACAAGTGCATCCCACAGGGGCGTATCTCATATCTTCCGTCACCTTTCCTGAGTATTTTATTCAAGACCGGGATCGGGTCCCGGAGATTCACGCGGAACTGGACATCACTATTTTTGCCCGCTACTTTGCAAAGCCCCGTTTAATTAGCCGCCGTTTCATCGGGACCGAACCTTATAGCCGCCTGACCGCCGCGTATAATCAAGGGCTTCACACGCTCCTCCCCCCCAGGGGAATTGAGGTCATCGAAATTCCGCGCATCGAAGCAGGGGGCGCGGCCATAAGCGCCAGCCGGGTTCGGGATTTGCTGCGCCAGGGCCGGCTTGAGGAAATCCATCCCCTGGTTCCGAACAGTACCTACGAGTATCTGGAACAGATGGTATCTCAAAACCATAACAAGGGATAAAAATGGAACACTGTGAAGGACAGGTTACGCTGGAAGAAATGCTCGATGCCCGGGAACGCCGGGCATTGGAGCAGCGAGAATTCTTAACCCAATACGGGGGTGCCCTTATCTCCTTTACCCTGATTATCCCCGGGGTGTACAAGGTGTTTCCTCTGGCCCGGCGGGCTTTTGCAGAGGGAAGTGCGGAGATTGAAAAACAACTGCACCGCCACGGCATTCCCATAAACGGCCGTCACCATAGTGATGCCCACACCGGGGAGACCGCTTTTTTTTCCGTTGCCACTGACGCAGGTTTGCTTAAAGAGCTTATGGTGGAACTGGAAGACCGGCATCCCCTGGGCCGTTTGTTTGATATTGATGTACTGGACAAGAACGGTGCCGGGCTGCACCGGATCGACTGGGGCGGCAGGGAACGGACCTGTCTCATCTGCGGCAAGCCTGTCTGGGATTGTTCCCGCAACCGCACCCATGAACCTGAAGCACTGGCCCGCCAGGTGGTGTCCATCATGGAAACCTATTTTCAAAGGCAGTACGCGGATTTTATTGCACAACAGGCTCTGCGGGCCATGCTCTTTGAAGTTGGCGTTACCCCGAAACCAGGCCTGGTGGACCGGTCAAATTCCGGCGCCCATGAGGACATGGATTATTTTACCTTTGTGAACAGCGCCGCCGCCTTGGTCCCCTATTTTTACCGGGTTACCCTCGAAAGCCAGCGCCATGAAGGGGAGCCGGAATCCCTCCTTGCAGCGCTGCGGTTTTACGGCCGGGAAGCGGAAGAGACCATGGACACCAAAACCGGCGGGGTGAACACCCATAAGGGACTCATCTTTTCCCTGGGACTTATGTGCGGCGCCTTGGGATACCTCCGTAGACAGGGGCTGCCGGTAACGGTGGATGCGGTCCTGGCCCTCTGCGGCCGGATCGCCGCCCCTGCGTTGGCAGAACTGGACCAGGTGGGGCATACCCCGGAGGAGGTTCAGACCCACGGGGAAAAAGTGTATGCCGCCCATGGCATCCGGGGTATCCGGGGAGAAGCCGCCGCAGGTTTCCCCAGCTTGGCTCAATACGGTTACCCCTTGCTTTCCACGCTGCTGAACCAGGGTTATGCTCCGAATGATGCGGGGGTCGTCCTCTTGCTGCACCTTTTGGCCCAGGTGCAGGATACAAACATCCTCTACCGGGCAGGTATAGACACTTTAGAAAAAATTCAAAAACAGGTACAGGATTTTCTTGCCCATAAACCGGATCAAACGGAACTGCTTACCTTTGCAGAGCAGCTCGATCAAGATTTTATCCGCCGCCATATCAGTCCCGGGGGCTGCGCCGATTTAGTGGCCCTCAGTTTTATGCTGCATTTTTGTGTATAACTCGTTTAGGTTATTTCACCAGATATTCTAAGCGGGTGGTAATAAAGGCGGTCTTCTTTTTCGATGACACATCAAAGGCGCCGCTATAATTGTAGGATTCGGTCGATGAATTTTCAGCGGTTATTTGAAATACACCAAGACTGGCGGAGTGTAATTTTACCATCTTGCCACCTGATTGTTCAGCGATTTTTTCCGCACGGATACGCGCATTCTCTGTGGATTTTGAAATCAAACCAATTTTAAGTTCATCAAGTTTGGTATAATAGTACTCAGGGGGCATGGAAAAAAATTCAACACCCCTATCAATCAATTCGGTTATATCCCGTGAAACAACCTCGATATTATCAACGTCGTTTGATTCAATCGTTACTCGTTGGGTGAGCGTATAACCGTCTGCACTGTTCCCGATGAATTTTCCGTCTGATGTATATAATGATTTCTGGTTTTCCTCCATCTCAATAGATGAAAACACAATTTCGTTTTCCTTAACCCCTTTACCGGTTAAATATGCTTTTACCGCCGCCGTATCGTTTTTTAATTTCTCATACGCTTCTTTGGAAGTCGTTGCTTTTTTTGAAAATGCTCCCCGCCACACAATAAGATCCGCAGTGAATGAGGTGGTTGCCGAACCAGTTACGGCAATAGCGCCCTGGTTTGTTCTTATCCTTACTAGGCTTATTGCTAAAATTGAAACACAAATAATCACGGCTATACTAAGAATAATCGTATTGAGATAATTTTTCATCTTCTTTCCTTTTCGGTAAATCCCTAACTCACGGCATTTCCTGGCCTTTTTCCAGGAAGGGTTTTCTGAGTTGATTTTTTGCCCTACTGTTCCATTCACCGGCATCAGGGCGGCTGCTTAAAAAGGTCCAGAAAAACCGCGCCCGCTCCTCCTTACCATCACCGTAGAGGGCGGCGGCAAGATAATAGATGGTTTTATAATATTCAACGGTTTCGATATAATCCACTAACACCGGCCGTTTTAGGACTTCTTGTATAAGGTTGTTCATTGAAGTAAAGGTAAAATCATACTGACTACGGATAATTTCATCAATAATAATGGTATTTTGAATGAGAAAGGCAAACATCAAATGCCCCGTTGCCGGGCCTGGGCTATGCCGGCCAAAGGCGTAATAATAGAAACCAAGCAGCCGATGGGCACGTTCAACTGCGACGTTATTATACCGGTAGAGGGTTAAAAAACGGTTAATCCCGTTCTTTTCCAGCACTCCTGCCATGGCGTCACGGGTAAGAGACCCTGAAGCCCCGGACCACAGCGAATCTGCCACAAGAATCTCCAAGGCCCGGCGTTCCATCTCAGGGTATTCCTGCCGTACCTTGAGAATATCAACCATTTTATATAAAATTTCCACATCAAAACCAGGATTCTCAAGGAACGTACGCTGTTCATGGGCCTTCTGATACTGCCCCAAGGCCACCCCCAGTTCTCCCTCAACCCGATAGGTTTCTCCTATCCAGTATTCCGCTTCGGGATAATCCTTTAAGCGGCCCAGTTCTTCCAAAGCCCTGGTAGCGGAATTCCCAAGCTTCTCCTTGGGGAAACGGTAATACAATTCCCGTAAGGCGGCGGCGGCGTATACATGGTAGCGCTCGGCAATGTACGTCTCTACTCGGTTCAGGTCATCTTCTAAGCGACGTACCTCCTGTACGGATAACACCGCTATCAGGTCCTGTTCCATCCGGCTATACATGGCCTTGCGTTCCCGCCGGGCATCTTCAAAGGACATGAGGGCATCCCCATAGGCGCCGTTTCTGAACAAAAACTTCCCCTGCTCCAGGGTAAACCAATAGGGACGCTCCACCTGTCTTTGCGCCCACCCCATGACGCCAGAGAGCAAAAAAACAAGAACCCCTAAAAATAGGTTTTTTTTCATATTTTTCACTTTTATACCCCTTTCAGGTTTACAGGTTTTCCAGCGCTTCCTGAAAGGCAGCATCCGCATCCTCCCTATCAATAGTCTTGATAACCTTCCCCTGACGAAATAAAAGCACCTTATTTCCGGCGCCGGTGATACCCAAATCAGCATACCGGGCTTCTTCAGGCCCATTAACCGCACATCCCATGATGGCAATGGTAACATCTTTATCCAGCTCATACAAAACCGGCTGCCATCGTTCGGTAAACCCATGGGTATCAAAACCGTGCCTGCCGCACCGGGGACAGGAAACGATCACCACTCCTTTCCGATCCCCAGGGGTTCTCGTACTATCCGCCACAGCCCCCAGGATTTCCCTGCCAGCAATGACCTCATGCTCCATAGTATCCGAAAGGGACACCCGGATGGTAGCCCCAATACCTTCGGCAAGGAGGGTATGAATGGCCACGGTATTCCGCACCACCCCGGCAATAAGGGGACCTGCTTCGGTAACTCCAATATGAAGCGGCGCCTCAGTTCGGTTCGCAAGCATTCGGTTCGCTTTAATAGTATCGGCAATAGTAGAGGCTTTCATTGAGATAATGACCTGTTGAAAATCAAATTCCTGAAATATGGCCAGTTCCCGTTCCGCAGCCTGCACCAAGGCCTCGGCCCGGTCCAAACTGCCTGTTTCCACAGAACGCCGTAAATCCAGGGGAAGACTCCCAGCATTCACCCCTATTCGTATGGGTATCCCCTGGGAAGCAGCCTTGGACAAGACCTTTTCTGTTTTTTCTTTGCTCCCGATGTTTCCAGGGTTGATACGGATCTTTGCAATGGGGAAATCAAGACAGCGGAGGGCGATTCTATAATCAAAATGAATATCCGCCACCAGGGGCATGGAAACCATGGATGCAAGGTTCCCTAAAACCTCAGCAGCTTCCAGGTTAGGCACGGCAAAACGAAGCAACCCACAGCCCATGGCGCGGAGCCGCGCTATTCGTTGTACCGTTTCTTCACCGGATTCCTTCTCAAGCTCCCCAAAACCAAACCGATCCTTCCACATAGTTTGTATTACCACTGGAAGACCACCACCGAGATTGACCGCTTCGACCTGATCGAAACCACCTATCTGTATCGTTTTGGAATACCGCTTATTCACACCGCTGAACATACCGGAACCACCCGCTAGGGTGTGTCCCGGCATCTTTCGTTAGACAATGCCCAGGAAGAAGACCATCACGAAGAGGGCGACGGTTTCGATGAGTCCGACTACGAGGATGTAATTACCGAAACCCTGACCAGTTTCGCCGTAAGCATCCGAGGAACAGGCGGCGCACTTACCCTGATAGAGGGCGGAAGCTCCCATGGCCAATCCGGCAAATACACCTACTGCCAATTTACCAATATCAGAGAGTCCTCCGGTCCGCAGGGCACTCATCAGGATGAACCCATAAATGGTCTGGGTAAGGGGGGCACCCGCGAAGGCTACCAGGATGAAGGGCACCGGTTTATTCTGGATGAAACATTTTTTCCAGGCTCCGATGGCGGACATACCGGCAACACCAGCCCCTAGGGCAGACCCTAGGGCAGAAAGACCGAGACAAGCAGCAACTCCAATTAATCCAATATCCATCTATAATCTCCTTTGGATTATATAAATTTGCCGGAACAGGTTTAAAAAACCCAAGCTCGGTTCCGGCCACGCTTTGAAGAGTAACGTTAAAGACCCTAGTCCTTAACACTACCCTTTTCCTTGAGCGCAAAGGGTGAATATGTATGACCAGACCATTCCATTCCAAGATGTCCGGCATATTCCAATAAATTGAGACGCACCCCATGAACCACCACTGACAGGGCATTCATGGCGATGTTAAGACCGTGACCCGCAAGGAGTATTAACCCTCCCCCGATGATCCGCGCCGGGCCTACGGGAAGTCCCCCGGCCATGGCGTTAAAGCTGCTGGCTATGGCAGATCCGGCCAGTCCCACCGCAAAAAGACGGATATAACTGATGATATCCGAAAAGCTTGATACGGCGCTTAAAAAAGTGGGAAGAAAATTGGAAAACCCCTTTCCCATCTTTTTAAAGAAGTTCCCCCCGCTTTGCTCTGAGAAGACGAAGAAGGCCACTAACCCCCCGATAATAAGGTAGAGGGCGAAAGATGGTACGGGGAATTCCGTTCTGGAAAGCACCACATTCAAGACGAGAAAATAGAGACCCACCATCATACAGAGCCAGCCGATTTGGGCAATGGCCGTGAGAGATGGTAGCGCCTTTTTGATGTTCTTCAAATGGGCCAAGACAATTTGGCCTGCCCCAACGATGAAACAAAAATGCTTGATATTCTGCTGCACCTGAATAACGTCCAGCTTGGTCGGATTAAAGGGTGGAATAATCAAGGCTTGTAAGAACGGCGGCAGGTGTTCTATTGCTATGGCAAACCACGAACCAGTAACACTCCCCCACACCATGGTCGTCAGGGAAAGCAACCCCAGGAGGAGGAAACCATCGGGCACCTTACCGGTTTTTCCCTTCGCTTTAATACCACCTATCAGAGAGACAATGAACAAAATGGAACCGTATCCCGCATCCCCAAATATCATCGCAAAGAAGAGGCTAAAAAAGAGGAGGTAGGACAGACTAATGTCATATTCCCGGTACCCCGGGATTGTTCCCAACAGGTTAAAGAGGGGATGCACGAGGCGGATAAAGGCATTGTTCTTCACCAGCGTGGGGGGATTATCATCCTCCTTTGGATCGTCAACGAGCAAGGCCCACCCGTTTTCCGCCGCAGCCCGCTTTACCAGGCCTACCGCGTCCTCCGGCACAAAGCCGGTAATCCAGGAAACGGCCAGCTCCAGGGGAGTATCCCCCAGGGTATCCATCCCCACTTTGGCGGTCTCAAACTCAATATCCTGCAAAAGGCTTTCCACTGCCCTTTCGATCTTGTTTTTACCTGGGGCCAGCGCTGCAAACTGCCCTTCAATAGCCACAAGAGCCTGCTGTTTTTCCGCCATTCGTTTATCCAGTTCGGCCATCGAAACCGCAGGCAACACAAAGGCCTGCTCTCCCGCCAAGGACGTATCCAGCGCCACGCAGTAGACAATCGCCTTTTCCTTTGACAGGACAATGACCCGCTGTTCAGCGCTCAGGGTCTCGTAGATTTTCCGGGGTAGTTCATAGGGAATGAGCACCACCCCCGCATTCGCCAGTTCATCAAGCTGCCGGGGATCAAAATTCCCCCACTTTTCAATGCGGGTCCGTTCCTTACTATCTGCAAAGATCTCGTCTTGTAGCACTTTCCGCCGATCCACCAGACCCAATACCTGGGTTATGAGGTCCGGCGCTTCGGGAATATTCACCGAACCGGTAGCCCCGGTGTCCGCGGAATAACCCCTCAGAAACCCCAGGGCCGCTTCAGCCTTAGCCTTCCGGTCCAAAAGCACTGAAAGCGTATCGGAGCTAACGTTCCGTTTCTCCAGATGAACCACCCCGATTTCCCGGAGTTTTGTCAGGGAAGCCTCCCTGTTTTTATCCATAACCACGAGGGACACTTTCTTCATGGGTACTATCATTGGGCTGCCCTCTCCATGCCACGTTTGGCTATTTTACCGCGAACCACCGCGGAAGTCTGTTGATCCCCCAGGTAAACCTGGATTTTCTTGATATTCCCCTTGGTCTCAGGGATTTTTATCTTCTCAAAGAGATTAACCCGCTGAGTGGTAATCCGCAGTTCCTTGTCAAGCCTCCGGCGCTGTTCTTCCAGGGTTTGGGCCTCAAGGTCCAAGAGGAATACCTGCTGCATCTTCTCCACCGCCATGTCCAGCCAGAGAGGAGTACGGGCCAGGTCATAGGGCGCGGTCTCAAATTCCGCCCCTCGAAAAAGCGGAATCACAACCCCCGCAATGTTCCCCTGGGCAGTTTTAATACTGGTTATCCGCACCAGCTCAGGGGTAAAAACCCTCTTCTCAGCAAAAACTCCGATCCAGGGTTTGAAGGAATCGTCAACCCGTTCCTTTTCTTCCAGGAGTTCCTTAATCCGCAACTCAGTGGTCCTGATTTCTGCTTGAAGCTGCTGCTTTTTGAGCATCAAGGTAGGAAGATACCGCCGAAACATCTTAAGGGCGTCTTTCTGCTTTTTAAGCTCATTCTTGGTCAGCTTAATCTTTGCCATTATCTTGATTAACCCTTCTTAGGCCAAAACTGCTCAATGAGTTTTGAAGGAAGCCCGGTTTCCTCAGGGGAAAAACAATCCGCCAGAATCTTCCATCCCAAATCCAGCGCCCCTTCCAGAGGGATGTTGACGGAAAGGTCCATCATCTGCCGTTCAAATCGCTCACCGTACTTGAGGAGCTTATCGTCCCATTCGGTCATGATGAAACCCATGGCCTTCTTTTCCAGGGTATCTTTATACGCAGAATAGAGCTTGATCATACCGTCCATAAGCCCCCGATGGTCAGCCCTGGTCTTGCCGTTCACCTGCTGCTTCAACCGGGAAAGGGAGCCAAAAGGTTCGATACGACCGTTCTTGAGGTAGTATTGCCCCTCGGTGATGTACCCCGTATTGTCCGGCACCGGATGGGTTACATCGTCCCCCGGCATGGTGGTAACCCCCAGGATAGTGATGGAACCGGCCGTTTCAAAGTCAACTGCCTTTTCATACCGGCTCGCAAGCTGGCTGTAGAGGTCTCCGGGATACCCACGGTTGGAAGGAACCTGTTCCTGAATAATCGAAATTTCCTTCATGGCATCGGCGAAGTTAGTCATATCTGTGAGCAGGACCAGTACATCCTTGCCCCCAAGGGCGAACTGCTCTGCCACTGCCAGAGACATATCGGGGATCATGAGACATTCTACCGTAGGGTCTGAAGCGGTGTGCACAAACATCACCGTTCGAGAAAGGGCACCCCCTTCTTCCAGGGTATCCTTGAAGAACAGGTAATCGTCGTATTTAAGGCCCATGCCCCCCAGAACAATGACATCAACCTCGGCCTGCATGGCGATTCGGGCCAGAAGGTCGTTATAGGGTTCCCCGGAAACCGAGAAAATAGGAAGCTTCTGGGAAACCACCAGGGTATTGAAGAGGTCGATCATGGGAATACCAGTCCGGATCATCCGGCGGGGAATGATACGCTGGGCCGGGTTTACCGACGGCCCCCCAATAGGGATGAGGTTCTCATGAAGCCCAGGCCCCTTATCACGGGGATTACCGGAACCGGAAAAGACCCGGCCCATGAGGTTTTCCGAGAAGGAAACCTCCATAGGGTGTCCTAAAAAGCGCACCGTGTCCCCGGTTGAAATACCCCGGCCTCCGGCAAATACCTGGAGGGAAACCAGGTTTCCTTCCAGCCGGTTCACCTCCGCAAGGGAGGTACCGAACACGGTATCCACCTCCGCAAGGTCGCCGTAACGGATATCTTCGGCCCGGACCGTAATAACGCTACCCGTGATGGATTCAATCTTACTATATACCTTTTTCATCTTTCCGTCCTACCCCAGGATTTTTTCTACCGTCTTATCCAGGCCCTGCGCCCGTTCAGCCACTGTGGATTCGATCTCCTTTTCAAGGGAGCCGAATTGCTCACTCTGCCATTCTGTACCATTGTAATCCAGGAAGCGCTGCCTGAGCCGGTTAAACCAGGTCCGGGCCTCGGCCTTATCGGTAAAGGAAAACTTCGATCCCAGAATTCTGAGAATCATGACAAAAATATGCTCCTGTCGCTCAGGACTTACCGAGGCATCAACCGGATCAAAGGTATTCTGCTGGAAATACACCGAATCCAGAAAATCCCCTTTCAGGTAGACCACATAGTCGTCAAGGCTCGTCCCTTCCTCACCGACGACCTTCATCATCTGTTCTATTTCGCTGCCCCGGGAGGTGAAACCATAGGCATAATGCACCTTGTCAGGGGCTATGATACTCCGGTACTTGGACCAGGAATCCAGGGGATGGATGGCCGGGTACTTACGAGCATCAGAGCGCTCTCGTGAAAGACCGTGGAAAGCCCCCACCACCTTGAGGGTCGCCTGAGTTACGGGCTCCTCGAAGTTCCCACCAGCAGGGCTTACGGTCCCGCCTATGGTTACCGAGCCAATCGAACCATCCTTGAGCCTGACAATACCTGCCCGTTCATAGAAACTGGCAATCGTAGATTCCAAATACGCAGGGAAAGCCTCTTCCCCAGGGATTTCCTCAAGACGGCCCGACATTTCCCGCATGGCCTGCGCCCAGCGACTCGTGGAATCCGCAAGGAGCAGTACGTTAAGCCCCATTTGCCGGTAGTATTCGGCCAGGGTAACCGCGGTATATACCGAAGCCTCCCGCGCAGCCACAGGCATAGACGAAGTATTACAGATGATAACCGTCCGCTCCATGAGAGAGCGCCCTGTTTTAGGGTCCGTGAGTTCAGGGAATTCCTTGAGGGTTTCCACCACTTCACCGGCTCGCTCCCCGCAGGCGGCAAGAACCACAATATCCACATCCGCATGACGGCTCGTGGTCTGCTGCAAAACGGTCTTTCCCGCACCAAAAGGACCAGGGATACAGTAAGTCCCCCCACGGGCCACCGGAAAGAAGGTGTCGATAAGACGAACCCGGGTAACCATAGGTTCTTCCGGCTTCATCCGTTCCTCGTAACAATCAATAGGTCGCTTCACCGGCCAACGGAAAGACATGGCCACAGGAATCTTGCTTCCCTTTTCATCCTGCAGTTCTACAATGGGTTCCCGTATCGTATAGGAACCCGCTTCTTTAATAGAAGAAACCGTATAGGTCCCATACAAGTTGAAGGGAACCATAATACGGTGGACAAAGGATCCTTCAGGAACGGTTCCCAGGGTATCCGCCCGTTCCACCTGGTCCCCAACCTTGACTGTAGGGGTAAAAGCCCAGGCCTTATCCAGGGGCAGTGGATCAAGATACACCCCCCGCTCCAGGAAGAAGCCCGTCACTTCGGCAAGCTTAGGCAGCGGATTCTGGAGGCCGTCAAAGACCTGCCCCAAAAGGCCCGGTCCCACTTCTACCGCCAACATATCCCCGGTATACTCCACCGTATCCCCAATGGCGATCCCCTTGGTAATCTCAAAAACCTGCAACTGGGATATATCGCCCCGGATACGGATCACTTCGCTTTTGAGCCGCTTGTCGGCAACCTTAACATAGCCGACTTCATTCATGGAAACGACGCCGTCAAAACGGACACTCACCATATTGCCGTTAACAGCGACCACTGTTCCTTTCGTTCCGGTCATTTCGGTTCTCCCGATTCAATGCTGATTGGGACATTCCCGCCACCGCGTTCCATGATGGCGGCGTACAGCCCCTTATATTCCGCAAACCCTTCCTCCAGTCTGAATGAAGACCGCCGTTCCATGAGGAGCAGCTTGAGAAGATAGGCATAGATAGTATTGGCGTGAAAATACACGCCTCCCTGTAATGCCTCAATGGCATTCCACCGAGACTGGTCAAGAAAAAGTTCCGCCTCCAGAGGAGAATCCAGGACAAGCGCGGCCTTTGCAAGGGCCACGACTTCCTGAGGTTCTTCCGGCGGATCCACCGGTGCTCCCCCTTCCCGCTTAAGCCGTTGGGCACGGTACCGGGCAAGCTGAAGCCGTAAAGCCCGCTCCCAATTGCGCCATGCGTCAATAAAAGGGGAAGCCGTAGCACATGGCACTTCTCGATAGGATGCATCCTCAACGCCAGCACCCTCCGCTTCCACGTCCAGGGTACAGGCATCCAGTAGCGCCACCTCAGAAGCCGAAAGCAACTCCCGGCACAGGCCCTTAAACACTGCCGATGACATAGGCACCGATTGTCCATAGACGAGGTAGGGAAGCTGGGCCACCAAGTAATAATAGGAACTCACTTCCTTATATTTCCTTTACCGCATCTTTGAGCATCCCCGCCAAACGAGGATTAAGATAGGCCGAAAGCATTTCCGCCACGGATTCAGCGGAAAAATCATAGTAAGCAGAACCATCTTTGTTGGCGATACGGAAACCGGCACCCAGATTCCGATCCGATTTGAGTTCAATACCCTTCTTAAATTCAGCGGCCAGCTTATTATCAAAATAGGACTGGAGCTTTGCAAGGTCTGCTTCACTAAGGATAAGATCCAGGGCATCACCACCCTTAGAAGCCCAAGCGCTTAAAATCCCGGGAAGCGCCGTTTTAAGGGTGTCCTCGTTATATGAAGCGGCAAGCTCCCGGGCAACGAGCTTATCCAGAAGCGTTTCAACCTCAGCCTTAAAGGCCAAAATCAGATTCCGGGACGCCTGCTCCAGGGCAGCAACACCAGCCTTGACCGTCCGTTCGGCATCGGTATTCCCCTTGGCAATAATCGCCTCCGCCTCCCGTCGTGCGGCTTCAACAATACCCTGAGCCTCACTTTCAGCTTGAGATTTCAGCCGCGACGCTTCCCCGGAGGCGGATTCAATCCCATCCTTTTTTATTTTCTCTATGAGTTCTTGCAGTTGGATGTCCATACACTCCTCGCTCCACATAAACCAAAATCAATACTAATTTATTAAACTATACTTCTTCCCCGATTCTTTAGCAAGTGTTTTTTAACAATTTTTCTGATTTTTCTAATTTTTATTTTTTTCACCAGTCAAAGGCAAAAAGGGCCTTTTCATGGTACCCCTTCCCCGGCCCATAGAACGCGGCGGGGAATTCGGGCCGATTGGGGGTGTCCGGGAAATGCTGGGTTTCAAGACAGAACCCGTCATGCTTATGGTATACTGAGCCACCTTTCCCCTGGATGCCATCCAGAAAGTTCCCGGTATAAAACTGGACCCCCGGCTGGGTAGTAAACACCCGCATGGTCCTGCCGGAACTTCCTTCATATACTTCAGCGCAGGGCCGTAATTGCCCGACCTCGCCATCAACCACAAAACAATGATCGTAGCCCCCGCCGGCAGCCTCGATATCCTGTCTGACCGGCTTGCGGGTCCTGAAATCAAAGGGACTTTGCCGAACCGGTACAAGTTCCCCAGTGGGGACCAGGTTCCTATCAACCTCCACATACGAAGCCGCGTAGAGGGTAACTTCATGGTTGAGGATATCCCCCGAACCTTCCCCGGCAAGGTTGTAATAGGCATGGTTCGTGAGGTTCACCGGGCAGGGGGCATCCACCTGAGCCGCGTAATCGGCGATCACCTCGTTGGATTTGGTAAGCCCGTAACTCACCGCAGCCTTGAGTTTCCCTGGAAAGCCCTCATCCCCAGCAGGACTTTCCAGTTCAAAACGGACAAAGACCCCGTCCCGTTCTTCGTAGGCATCGGCCTTCCACCGGAGCTTGTCGAAGCCCCGCCGTCCGCCGTGGAGGGTGTTTTCCCCATCGTTCTTATAGAGGGTATACTGCCTTCCCTGAAGGGGAAACTGCCCCTTCCCAATCCGGTTACCGTATCGTCCCACGGTAACGCCGATATAGGGCTTGTTATGGGTATAGGCTTCCAGCGTGGGGTATCCCAAGAGGACATCCTCCTTTCCCCGCTTCCGGGAAGGGATATACAGGGCAGTCAAGGTTGCCCCTAGGGACGAGATGGACAGGGATAAATCTCCCGCTTTAAGGGTGTACAGGTACACCTTTTTGCCTGACGAGAGCAGGCCAAAGGTTTTTTTGATGACTTTCATGATGACCTCCAAATACCTAAAGTGAGACACTGATTAGTATACCGGGAAAGGGGAATCGAGTCTACAGGCAGGGCATTGAAGAAATAATGAAGTATGTGCGTTTTCTGTGATTTTTTGAGGATGTTTCCTACGAGGAGAGGAGGATTACTCTTTCTACAAGTTTCTAAAAGTGGGCGAGCTTGCCGGAAGATAGCAATCGTGGTATACTCAAACCATGAACACCACAAAACGTCGAGTGCGCTTCTTTAATACGACCGGCCCTTGTAACCCTAAAAGGCACTATATGCTTCCCCCGGAAGAACGCCTGGTAGGCGCCCAACTCCAGCGGTATATCCGTGATCAGCTCTATTGGGTACTCCACGCCCCCCGCCAGACCGGTAAGACCACCTTTCTGCAAAGCTGGATGCAGGAGATTAACAGCGGCGCATTCAATGGAGAAGACGCTGTTGCCTGCTATGTCAATATTGAAGCGTGTCAGGGTATGCTCATTGAAGATGCCATGCCAACGCTCTGCTCCACGCTGAGAACACAGGCGGAATGGCAGAATATACCGGCTCCTGAGCTACCAGGTAATGTTCCGCCCGGCACCATGCTCAATAACATACTGAGTAATTGGGCGCGTTTGGTAGCGCCAAAATCTCTGATTGTGTTGTTTGATGAAGTTGATGTACTCCAGGACGCGACAATGATAAGCTTTTTAAGACAACTGAGAAGCGGATTTAGTGTGCGTGGAGTCGGCATATTCCCTGTGTCTCTTGCGCTGGTGGGTATGCGCGACCTCAAAGATTATTTAATCAGCGCCAAAGATGGAAAGCCGGTTAATCAAGGTTCCCCGTTCAATATCAAAGAAGATTCTGCGGCGCTTTCCAATTTTACCCAGGAGGACATTGTGCGTCTCTTTGCCCAGCGGACAGCGGAGACCGGACAGCAGATAAGTGGAGAAGCCTTAGACTATGTGTACGAGCAGTCCAAAGGTCAGCCGTGGATAGTCAACTCGCTGTTTAAACGCGCTACCATGCGGGTACTGGATGAGAACAGTCGTGAAACAGTAACGATAGACCATATCAGGCAGGCGCGGGAGCAGATGATACTGGCCCGGGAAACGCATCTTGATACCCTGGCGTTCCGTATGAAAAATCCCACTATCCGGAAGATTATGGAGACCCTGATGACTGGCGGGGTGGACTTTGACCTGCCTGAAAGCGAAGGCTTTCGGCTGTGTATGGACTTAGGACTGGTCTCCATTGAAAACGGCGCTCCTGTAGTGGCAAACCCCATATACCGTGAAATTCTTGCCCGTCAGATGACGTATGGACCCCAGCTGGCCATCCCCGCGCCAAATTTCCACTGGGAAAACGCCGACGGCAGTCTTGACATGGACACGCTATTGAAAGAGTTCCAGCGCTTCTGGCGGGAGAACTCGGAAACCTGGGAAGAAAAATCAGACTACACCGAAGCCTTTCCCCACCTTTTGCTCATGGCCTTCTTACAGCGGGTCTTGAATGGCGGCGGACGCATTGACCGCGAATATGCCGCTGGCCGTGGCCGCATGGACTTATATATCGAATACAAAGAACACGGCTATATAATAGAAATAAAACTGATACACGCGAAACAGGCTGCGGAAACAGTACGTGCCAAGGGCCTTGAGCAGCTAACCCGTTACCGCGATACCAAAGCGCCATCAGCGCCCGCCTACCTGCTCATTTTTGACCGCCGCCCGGAAGCGAAAGACCTGTCATGGGAAGATCGTATATGCTGGAAAAAAGAAGGGGACATCACGGTGCTGGGATGCTGATAAGGAAGATTAACCACTAAGTTACACGAAGTTGCACAAAGTATTTTTGTCTCTATCTTACTTTGTGAAACTTTGCGATACTTTGTGGTTTAGTTTTGAGGTCTTGTTTTCTATTCGGAGTTGTTCTA